>WGCW01000034.1 GCA_015493585.1 Acidobacteriota bacterium | reverse complement strand
GCTTTGCAGGGGACATGGAGGGAGGAGCACCTTTTTGCTTTACGTCAGGCGGTGGAGCAGTACGACTTCTGCGCTGAGCAGATTCGGGCCTGCGACCTGGAGATCGAGAAGGTGTTGATTCGTTTTGAGGACAGGAGCAACGGGCGGAAAGTGCCATCAAAACGGCGCAAGACCAGACGCCGGAACGAGCCGGCGATCGACCTGCGAGCGTATCTTTTCCGGATGACCGGGGTGGATCTCGTGGGGATCGAGGGCATCGACGAGCTCACCGCTTTCAAGGTCGTCTCTGAGATTGGTCCAGATGTCGACCCGTGGGCGACGGTCAAGCGCTTTTGCTCATGGCCGGCGTTGGCTCCTGGGACCAAGATCACCGGAGGAAGGGTGTTGAGCGGGAGGACCAAGCCGTCCGCCAACCGCGTGGCCACGGCATTACGGATCGCCGCCCGTTCCCTGTGGCAAAGTGACTCTGCGCTTGGCGCCTTCCTCCGGAGGAAGAGCGCTCAGCTCGGAAGACCGAAGGCGATCACCGCCACCGCCCATAAACTCGCCCGGATGATCTACTACATGCTCAAGTACGGAACCGAATACGTCGTCAAATCCCAACAACAGTACGAGGAGGAACACCGTCAACGCATGATCCGTAACCTCAAACGGAGGGCGCGCTCCTTTGGCCTCGAAGTTATCGATCCCCAACGCTCTCAAGACCTTGCCCCTCCAAAACCGGCACCAGCCTGATTGCTGTTAGTTGAGAGGAGGCGAAGCCGACGAAGAATCTGGGCGGGGGGAAACGAGCACGTCTGTACCGGCGTTCGCAGCGGGTATTCAACACTATCCTGAATTTTTCCGCTTCCTCGACCAACATCCATCCGGAAGACGCACCCGGTAAAGTAGAGGGGGTGGGCCTTGAGAACTCCTGACATCCGGAGGCCGGACCCTCGTAACACACCTCGATCCAAAAGATTATGGAACATCACGCGTTGCGAGACGAAATGCAACATTATTGAAGAAATTCCGACCCTTTCCATAGGTAATAGCGAGAGCTTCACTGGCATGCAGCTTGCCAGAGGTTGAAGGATGTCTCATCGCTGCTGCTCCCATGTCAGGAGTTCTGGCCTTGCGGCCACCCCCTCTACTTTACCGGGTGGGTTCTCCAGATGAATCTTCACGAGATGGGGACGGTGTTGAATATCAGTGTGCCTCTGCCATGTCGTTTTTTCCGTCCGCCCAAGAGAGTTTCTCGCTGAGAATGCGGCGCACAGCGCAACACCCTCTCAAATCGGGGCTCGGGCAATGGATTTCTGGATCGGCTATACTGAGGCTCCTCGTGCTCTCCACTGTGGGCATATCTTCCCCAGGATCGGGCACAGCCATCGATTTTCCTGGTACAGCTTGGCTCCCTGTGGGAGTGGGAAAAGGAGTAAAAGATGGTGCGAAAGGGGGGACTCGAACCCCCACGGTCTTGCGACCACAAGATCCTGAATCTTGCGCGTCTACCAATTCCGCCACTTTCGCGCGCGAGGGAATACTAACATTGAAGCCGGGAGTGTCAAGAACCGGGGAAGAGCGATCGTGTGAGGAGTAAGGAAAGAGCGTGAAGAGCAGGAAACAACAGACGAGAAGAGCCGAGGGCCAGGCGACTGTGACCCGGTTGATGCAGCTTGTTCGGGAGCGGCGGACGCGAGGCCTGTCGCTTGCCCAAGCTGTCAATGCGTTCGCCAGCGGTGGCGAGACGGACCGGAGCCGGATACGCCGTGAGCTCAGGCAGGCATTGCACCAGTTGGAAGACAGCGGAGATGTCATCCTGGGCCGTGGCAAACGGTACTTCGCGCCGCAGTACGCGAAGTTGCGGACGGGGAAGCTGAAGATCGCACCGGACAGGACTGGCTGGCTGGAGGGGCCGGGTGGCGAGGAACAGGTCATCATTCCCCGCTCTGGCCTGCATGGGGCGATGGGCGGGGATGAGGTCATGGTCAGGGTGGAGTCGCACCGGAGGAAGGGGCGGCCGGCTCGCCAGGCCGAGGGGACCGTCGTACGCATCCTCGAGCGCCAGAGGAAGACGATCGTGGGCCGGTGGCGCCGGCTGGGCGGCGACGCCGTCGTCCGGCCGCTCGAGCGCACCTTTCCCGGCGTCGTCGTGCCCACCGGATCGAAAGTCGGCACCCCCCCACGCGAAGGTGAGTTCGTCGTTGTTGCGTTAGAACACAAGCCTGGGAAGCGGGACACGATCCGCGGCACGATCATTGAGCACCTCGGCGTGCTTGGCGAGCCCGGCGTCGAGAACCGCGTTGTGCTCCGGGCCGAAGAGATCCCCATCGAGTTTTCACGGGCCGTCCAGCACGAGGCCCTCGCCCTCCCGGGAGAGATCTCGAAGCGTGAGCTCGCGGGCCGGTGGGACCTGCGCGACCGGCCGGCGATCACGATCGACGGTGTGACGGCACGGGACTTCGATGATGCCGTGTCGGCCGCTCCCGGCGCGAACGGCGACATCGTCGTCGAGGTGCACATCGCCGACGTCAGCCACTACGTGCGTCCAGGCTCGGCGCTGGATGCGACCGCTGCCGAGCGTGGCACGAGTGTCTACCTGCCCGGTGTTTGTGTGCCGATGCTACCCGAGAGGCTCTCGAACGATCTCTGCTCGTTGCGGGAGGGTGTCGACCGGCTGACGATGACCGTGCGGTTCACCGTCGGGCGCGACGGCCGTGTCCGGACGTGGAAGATTCACGACTCGGTCATCCGTTCCCAGCGCCGGTGCACGTACGCTGAGGTCTTCACATGGCTCAAAACGCCGCGTCAGTCGTGGCCTGAGAAGACGCGGCCTTTTGCCACGTCGCTCGAGTTTCTCGCCGAGGCGGCGAAGCGGTTGGCCCAGCGGCGCAGGGAGCGTGGCAGCCTGGACTTCGATCTGGTCGAGCCCGATGTGTTACTCGACCCCGAAGGCCGCGTGATCGGCATCAAGCCACTGGTTCGCAACGCGGCCCACAGGCTGATCGAGGAGCTGATGGTTGCGGCCAACGAGTGCGTCGCCCGGACGCTGATGGAGGCGGGAGAGCCGACGCTCTACCGGGTGCATGACGGGCCGAACCCCGACAAGCTCAAGGAGCTCGAATCGATCCTGACCGAGCTCGGGCTGAAGCTCGAAGCGGACGAAGACGGCCGTGTGACGCCTGCCGCCTTGCAAAAGGTGCTCGATGAGGTAGCCGGGACCCAGTGGGAACGTTTTCTCTCCTCACTCGTGTTGCGAACGCTGGCGCGGGCGATCTACAGCCCCGAGCCCCGGGGCCACTACGCGCTAGCGACGGAGAGCTACCTCCACTTCACCAGCCCGATCCGCCGTTACCCCGACCTCGTCGTCCACCGTTCGTTGCGGTCGCTGTGGAAGCGCCGGGCCAGCAAGGATGCGGAGACGCCCAAGGATGAGCGGATGTCCGAGCTCGCGTTGGCATGCACGGAGGCCGAGCAACGCGCCGACCGGGCCGAACGGACGGTTCTCCAGTGGAAGAAAGTGCTGTTCATGCGGGACCGGGTCGGTGAGGAGATGGAGGCGCACATCACGGGGGTGACCGATTTCGGGATCTTCGTGCAGCTCGACGATCTGCTCGTCGAGGGGCTCGTCCACATTTCCGAGCTCGTCGATGATTTCTACGAGTTTGATGAGTCGCGCCACGTGCTGACCGGTCGCCGGACGAAGAAGACGTGGCGGCTCGGGGATCCTTTGACCGTTCGGGTATCCCGGGTCGATCTCGATGCGATGCGCATCGATTTCACGCCCGTCGGCCTCAAGCCTGACCTGACTGTGGTTCGTGGCTCCCGGCGTGGACCTAGACGAAAGCCGATGCGTTCACACAGATCGTGACCCCGCATCCGGCATGATCGTTCTGGAGAGGATGTCATCGACATCGTCCATTCGTGTCGCCACGACGGCAAAGTTGAACGCAAAGAGGCGAGGAAACCAGCGAGAGAGGCGCGCATGCAGCGCCTCGATGGTCCGGAGCACCCATCCGCGGTGCACCATGTCCGTCAGTGGAGGAGGAAAGCCCCTGACCTCGTCCACACGGAATCCTCCTTGCTCGAGCAGGCGCGTGAAGCTGGAGATCGTGAAGAGGCGGGTGTGGGTCATGTCGAGGATACCGCGCTTGCCGTAGTTGAACTGGCCGAGGAGCAGGCTGAGGCGGACGGGGAGATAGGCGATGTTTGCCGTGCTGAGCACGGCGGTGCCTCCGGGTTTCAGGATCGCGAAAATCTCCTCGACGAACCGCTCGGGATGCGTCAGGTGCTCGGTGACATCGAGCGCGACGCACAGGTCGTACGGCGTGTTGCCCAGGTGTTCGGCGAACCGTTCGTTGAGGTCGAGAGCGATGGCGTCAGCGGTGGCGGCGCGGTCCGGTTTGAAGCGGTCGACGGCGACGTGGTGGCCCGTTCGCGCGGCGATCTCGGCGCTGAGCTGGCCGCGGTTGCCCCCGAGCTCGATGCTTCTGAGGTCCTGGGTGAGGTTGAGATGATGCAGCACCCACTGATGGAGGGAGTGACGGCTCGTCTTGAACGTGTACGTCTCGGGCTCGTAGAGCTCGATGTCGAAGTTCTTCTGGTAGAAGATGCCGATCCGAGTCAGCCTGGCGAGAAGAAGTGATTTCAGAAAGCGGATGCTGTACCGGAGCCCCGGGACGTGGCAGACCTCGTCACCGTAGTAAGTGGGAATGGGAACCTCGACGACCGCCCACCGCGCAAGCGCCGCCTGGGCCAGGATCTCGCCGTCGAAGTGAAAGTCGTCGGTGTTGGCCACAAATGGAATCTGGGCCAGCGCCACGACCCGGTAGGCGCGGTACCCGGTGTGGAATTCGCTGAACTGGGTCTTGAGGATACGGTTTCCCAGAGCCGTCAGGATCCGGTTTCCGATCCACTTGTGCAGTGGCATGCCCCCGCGGAGCGCCTGACGCCGGTTCGCCATCCGGGATGCCAAGACGGCGTCCGCGCCGCTCGCACAGGCGGTGAGGATCTTCGGCAGGTATTCCGGCGCGTACTGGCCGTCCCCGTGCAGGAGCACGACGTAGTCGAATCCGCGCCGGATGGCGTACCGGTAGCCGAGCTTCTGGTTGCCGCCGTATCCCCGGTTGAACGGCGTTCGAAAGATCCTGATCTGGGCATCTGGGAATGTCGTCACGAGCTTTGAGCCAACTTCGAAGGTTTGGTCCTCGGAGCTGTCATCGATGATGAAGATCTCGTCGAAGGCGGGGCGAAGCGCCTCCGGAATGCGCCGCACGACCGATTCGAGATGCTGCTCGGCGTTGTAAGCGACGATGAAGAGGGCAACCCGCGCGGCCGAGCAGAAGGCGATGGCAGCCTCGAGGTCGGCTTCAGCAACCTCGCGGCGGGCCTGCTCCTGCAGTCGATGGAGGCGCGTTTTTTTTCTCATGTGTTCCTCGCGTCCGTCCGCCCGCGCGGCCATCCGGAACCGCGACGGCGCTGGCTCTGCAACGGTCCTCGTTCCTGGCCCGATGGTATCATCGCGACGGACGTGTGAACGACGCAGCAGATCCCCGAGTGCGCTGGCGGCGACGGACGGTGCTCGCCGCGCTGGCCGTGTGCCAGTTGCTGGTGCTGAGCTCCGTGTGGCCGCGGTTTTGTTCGCCGAACGAATGCTCACGGATCTTTGCGGCGCAGGCATTTGTCACCCGCGGAACCTTCCAGATCGATCCCGAGCTTGAGCGGTACGGAACCATCGACGATGTCTCGGTACACCGCGGATGCCACTATTCGAATAAAGCTCCCGGGCTGATCTTCGCGGCGGTTCCCGTCCTGGCGATTGTCAGGCTGATGGCACCGGCGGCCTCGATTGGCACTGAGCTCTTCGCCGCACGGGCCGTGCTCGTCTCCGGTGCGGCGATCTGGTGCGCGTTGCTCCTTGCGGCGTGGGTCGAGCGTGAAGGGAGGGGCGGCATCGGGCCAGAGGGAGCGCTGTTCGTACTCCTGTTCGCCTCGGGGTTCGCCGTCTACTCAGGCACGTTCTTTTCCCATGCCTGGACCGGCAGTTTGCTGTTCATCGCCGCCTATGCCGTGCTGGGCCCGGCGAAGAGCCGCTCGGGATGGACGGACGCCGCTGCGGGTTTTCTGATCGCCCTCGCAGCGGTCTCCGAGTACCCCGCAGCCGTTGCCGGCATCCCACTCGCTCTGGCAGCGGGGTGGGGCCGGTGGCGGCGGTTTGCCCGGATGACGGCCGGCGCCGTGCTGCCCTTGGCGGCCCTGGCCGCCTACAACGCCGCGTGCTTCGGCTCTCCGTTGACGCTCTCGAGCCGCCTCGAGGCGGTTCCCAGATACCACAAGCTCGCGGCTGAAACATTCTTCGGCTTCAGCGCGCCGAATCTGTCCGCACTCGCTGGCCTGCTGTTCTCGCCGCTCGAAGGGCTCTTCTTCCTCTTCCCCATCCTGCTGCCGGCGCTCGCGGCACCGGTGCTCATATGGCGTACCGGCCAAAAGCGGCTCGCAATTGCCATGGGTTCGGCGATCTGGCTCCTGCCCGTGGTCATGGCCGGGTACCACGAGTGGCGGGGCGGCGCGACGTTCGGACCCCGGTACCTCGTGCTGGCGATTCCGTTCTTCGTCCTCGGCCTCGCGTGGCTGTCCGGTTCGAGGTGGCGCTGGTGGATCGCTGGCGCCGGGATTCCATCGGCCATCGCCGCCTTCCTCGGACGGGCAACGCCGCCTTTCGCCATCGACGCCGCATGGAGCGCCTCGACGCTCAGGGGGTGGACGCTTCCGGCGCTTGGGAACCACCTGTGGAACCGCCCTCCCGGACTCACCGGCGTAGGGTGGGGAGCGGCGGCCTTGGCGGTGGGGCTCCTCGTGTGGCTGGGGGCAGGCTGGATCGGGCTGGGTCCCGAGCTTCGCACAATGGCAAAGCGCGAGCGGCTCGCCGTGGCCGTGCTCACCGCAGGT
>WGCW01000033.1 GCA_015493585.1 Acidobacteriota bacterium | reverse complement strand
CCCGATCCCATCGAAATCTGCGCAAGATGACTCGCCACAGAGGTCTCGCTTCGAAGGAGATCGGCAAGCGTTGTTCCTGAGAGAACCTGCATAATCATGGTCTCGATGTGACGCCAGACAGATCGCAGGCCACACCCCTCTGCGCGTGGGCACCCCTCATCTAAAGGGACCAGAACCGCCCCACAAAAGCGGCCCTTGAAGAGCGGATCTCCGAGCGACTGGAGGATCATTCCCACGGAGATCTGGCCGGGGTCGAGCGCGAGCTTATACCCTCCCTTACGGCCCCGTGCCGATGTAACGAGCCCGCCACGCCTCAAATGAAGGAGCACCTTTGCCACGGTTGGCTCCGGCAGGTTCTCCTTCGCTGCAAGCTCCACCACGGTCATCTGCTGCTGCTCCGCAGCGAGCCGCATGATCAGGCGGATGCCGTGCTCCTCCATTTTCGTAATTTGCATCGTTCGCTCTCTCGCCTCCAGGGAAGAAAACCGGAAATCCGGAGAAAGAATTCCGATTTATTCCGGCTCCCCGCCACGGCCGGAACCATAACCCCATTCTTCGCCGATTGCAACCTGCGTTTACAGCACCGTCACACTCACAGTTGACGAGCGATCGAGACACCGTTAGGATGCCCCTTGTGAAAATGGCCACATGGGGGTGGATGTATGGCCGTTCAGTTCCTCCCAGTTCTCATGGTACTCGTCGTCGCGTCCCTGATCGCGGCCGGCATGATCGGATTTGCCGTACTGGTCGGGCAACGCTCGAGGACCCAGTCGCCGATGAAGAGACAGACCTACGAATCGGGCGTTCCTCCGCTGGGGACGGCACACCGGCAGATCCCGGTCAAGTTCTACCTCGTCGCCCTGGCCTTCGTGGTGCTCGATGTGGAGGTTGCCTTCCTTTACCCTTGGGCCGTTACCTACCGGAGCTTCCTGGCCGGTCACTCGATGGCCGTGTTCTGGGACATGGTGGCGTTCACAGCGCTTCTGGCGGCCGCATACGTCTTCTTGTGGAAGAAGGGCGTCTTCGATTGGGCCCGCCGTAAACCGGCCGCCGGCACATCATCTGAACGAGGTGACTCATGAGCGTTGCTCACACGCAGCCGCTGACGATGGCCCCTCCCGAGCTCCTTCGGGAGGTCCATTTTGATGACGAGATGGAGACAAAAATTTCGGAGCTGCTCAAACGCTACCCCACCAAGCAGGCAGCCCTCCTGCCCGTCCTGTGGCTGTGTCAGGAGAAGTGGGGCTGGCTCTCCTCAGGGGTTCTCAAAGCGATCGCCGACCGGCTCGACCTTTCACCGGCCTTTGTTGAAGGTGTGACGACCTTCTACACGATGTATCACACCGAACCCACCGGGAAGTACCTCGTCCAGGTATGCACGACGCTTTCGTGCCAGCTCTGTGGTGCATCCGGCCTGGTCGAGCATCTCAAGGAACGCTTCGGAATCGATTTCGGCGAAACGACCCCCGATGGACGCTTTACCCTCCTCGGCGTTCAGTGCCTCGGCGCGTGCGGTGAAGGACCTGTCGTGCAGATCAACAACGACTACTACACGAGATTGACCGTCGAAACGTTGGATCAGATTCTGGATGAGCTTCCAGAGTGACGGGGGACCCATGGAACCGATTCTGCTGAAAGCCGAGCACGAGAAGAACTCCAGGGCGCTCACGACGTACCTGAATCGGGGTGGCTATTCAGCCTTGAAGAAGGCCCTGATCATGAACCCCGAGGATATCCGCGAGGAGGTCAAGAAATCCGGCCTGCGGGGCCGGGGCGGGGCCGGCTTCCCAACGGGGGTCAAGTGGGGGTTTGTGCCTCAGGATTCCCCGAAACCGAAGTACCTGATCTGCAACGCCGACGAATCTGAGCCTGGAACTTTCAAGGACCGGAAGCTGATCCATACCGATCCGCACATGCTGATCGAGGGGATCATTATTTCTTCCTATGCCATCAACGCTTACACTGCGTACATCTACATCCGCGGCGAGTTCTACGAAGAAGCTCAGATTCTTGAAAAAGCGATCGCCGAAGCGTACAAGAAGCACTACCTGGGAAAGAATATCCTCAAGACCGGCTACGACCTCGATGTCTACGTCCACCGGGGTGCTGGCGCGTACATCTGCGGCGAGGAAACGGCGCTGATGGAATCGATCGAGGGGAAACGGGGCCAGCCGCGGGTCAAGCCGCCATTCCCGGCAGTCGTTGGGCTCTTCGGCTGCCCAACGGTCATCAACAACGTCGAGACGCTGGCGTGTGTCCCACACATCATCGAACGAGGCGCTGACTGGTTCGCCTCGATCGGCCGCCCCCGGAACACGGGACCGAAGCTCTTCTGCGTCTCCGGCCACGTCAACCGCCCCGGTGTGTACGAGCTTCCGCTCGGCGTCACCTATCGTGAGATCATCGAGGAACACTGCGGCGGCGTCCGCGACGGCAAGAAGCTCAAGGGGTTCATCCCCGGTGGTTCGTCCGCCCCGGTCCTTCCCGCCTCGGCGATCGACATCAAGGCGGATTTCGACTCAGTCGCGGAGGCCGGCTCGATGTTCGGCTCCGGGGCTTTGATCGTTCTCGACGAGACGACCGATATGGTGTGGTTACTGGAGAACCTCCTGACTTTCTACACGCATGAGTCGTGCGGGCAGTGCACCCCCTGCCGCGAGGGCGGCCATTGGGCGCTGGAAATCGTCCGGAGGATCCGCCGCGGATACGGACGTCCCGAGGATCTGGAGACGCTCGAGCGCATCAGCCGGTTCGCCAGTCAGGGGATGACGCTGTGTCCGCTCGGGGATGCGTTCTGCGGGCCGATCACGGGTGTTCTCAAACATTTCCGGGGCGAGTTTGAAGCTGCAATCGCGAAGGCCAAGCCGCTTCCGAAGAAAAAGCTCCCGGTGCTGCCGGTGCGTTCCGGCCGCGGAACCTTTGGAATGTAGGAGTTGCCATGGTATCGGTTACGATCGACGGTCACGAGGTCCAGGTTCCCGAGGGGACAAACGTGCTGGAAGCGGCCAAGAAGGCCGGCATTACGATCCCCCACTACTGCTACCACCCCGGTCTGCGCGTCGTCGGCCAGTGCCGGGTCTGTCTCGTCGAGATCGAAGGCATGCCAAAGCTTGCAACGGCCTGTTCGACCCAGGTGCGGGATGGGATGAACATCCTGACCCACAGCGAACGGGTCGACGAGGCGCGGGGCGCTGTCCTCGAGTTTCTCCTGGCCAATCACCCCCTCGACTGCCCGGTCTGCGACCAGGCCGGCGAGTGCTACCTCCAGGATTATGCGTTTGACTTCGGTCTCGATACGACGCATATGGTGGACGAAAAACGGCGATATCCCGAGCGGGAGCGACGGATGCTCGGGCCACACATCGTGCAAAACCAAAACCGCTGCATCCACTGCACCCGGTGCATCCGCTTCACGCAAGAGATCTCGGAAACCCACGACCTGACGATGAAGGCCCGGGGCAATCACCAGTACATCGATACATTCAACGGCGAGCCGTACGAGAACCCGTGGTCGGCCTGCGCCGCCGACGTCTGCCCTGTGGGTGCCCTGACCGTCAAGGAGTTCCGTTTCCGCGCCCGGGTCTGGCGCCTCGATGACACGCCTTCGGTCTGCCCGGGATGCAGCATCGGCTGCAACATCACGATCGGACACCGCAACGGGATCGTCTACCGTTTTGTTCCGCGCGAGAATGCGGAAATCAACGGCTGGTGGATGTGCGACTACGGCCGTTTCCTCTCCGAACAGCTCAACGGCCGCGAGATCGAGAAGCCTCTGATCCGCTCAGGTGACCGGCTCGCGGCGGCTCCATGGCCGGATGCGCTCAATGAGCTCGCCAAGATCATTGGTGACGGCAACGGTGTCAGAGTCATTGCGTCGGCAAACCTCTCGAACGAAGCGCTCTACCTCGCGAAGAAGCTCTTCGTTGAGAAACTCGGCGCCGAAGTTCTCGTTCCGTCTGAGACCGGTCCCGAACGCGCGATCAAGAATGGGCACAGGGACTGGATCCGCAGCCGGGATCCGCACCCAAACACTGATGGAGCTCGCCTGCTCGGCCTGAACACCGGCGATACGAGCGCCCTGCAGGATTTCTTGATCACATCGGCCGGACCCGTCGTGATTCTCGACGCGACTGCCCACCCGCTGTTGGCATCTGAGGAGATCGTTCAAGCCATCAAGAATCAGCCGGTCATCGCCATCGCTGGAAAACACACGCCGGTGACCCGCGCCGCTCGGATCGTTCTTCCTGCGGCATCGTGGCTCGAAACCGAAGGAACCTACACGTCCTCGACCGGCCGCGTGCAGCGCGCCGAGAGGGGTGCCCATCCCAAAGATGAGGCCAAGCCTTCCTGGGAGATCCTCGCATTGATGGCCCGGCTCTTCGGCATGGAGGGCGGGCCGTTCACGCGGCCACAACAGATCTTCGAGGAGCTCGCCGCCGAGGTACCCGCCTTCGCCGGCATCACCTACCGGCGGCTCGCCAACGAACCAGGCGTTCCCGTTCTTGAGGAGGTCGCCCATGTGGGCTGATGCCATCGTCACGCTGATCAAGCTGGCCGTCGTTATCGGGGTACTCTTGACCACCGTGCCCATCATGGTCTGGGTCGAGCGCCGCGGCTCCGCACTGATCCAGGATCGTCTCGGTCCGAACCGCGTGGGCCCGTGGGGTTTGCTCCAGCCGGTCGTTGACGCCGTCAAGCTGATCACGAAGGAGAACCTGATCCCCGACGGCGTGGACCACTTCCTGTACATCCTGGCGCCGTTCATCGCGCTGGCCGTCGCCCTGTCGACGTTCATCGTCGTGCCGTTCGGACAGGGGGATGGGCTGACGCTCTTCGGTTCCAAGATTCACGGGTTCATCGTCGCGCCGGACCTCAATATCGGCATCCTCTACATCTTCGCGCTGGCGGCCTTCGGCGTGTACTCGATCGTGATCGCCGGTTGGTCTTCGAACAACAAGTACTCGCTGCTCGGCGGCATCCGTTCATCGTCGCAGATGATTTCGTATGAGCTGGCCATGACGATCTCAGTTGTCGGCGTGCTGATGGCGAGCTCATCATTCCGGCTCGATCAGGTCGTGATGGCCCAGACGGGAACGTGGCTCGGATTCATCCCGAAGTGGAACGTCTTCCCCCAGATCATCGGCGCCATCACATTCATGGTCGCGGCGTTTGCCGAGACGAACCGGCTGCCGTTTGACCTGCCCGAGGCCGAAGCAGAGCTCGTCGCCGGATACCACACCGAGTACTCCTCGATGAAATTCGCCTCGTTCTTCATGGCCGAGTACATCAATCTTGTCACGTCCTCGGCATTGATCGTGCTCCTGTTCTTCGGGGGATGGACGCTGCCTGGGTTGACCATTCCACACGGGTGGGCTGGGGCGATCCTCTCGCTGGTCATCTTCGCGGCGAAGGTCGCGTTCTTCCTCTGGTTCTTCGTGTGGATCCGATGGACGCTCCCGCGCTTCCGGTTCGATCAACTGATGGCGCTGGGTTGGAAAGTCATGATCCCCCTGGCGGTCGTCAATTTCCTCTGGGTCGGCGTCGCGATGGCGCTCGGGATCCTGTAGGAGGCGCTGATGGTCACATACGTCTTTCTCGCGGCAGCGGCCCTCGCGATCGTGTTCGGTATCCTTGCGATCGCCCACCGGAGCCCGATCATCAATGTCCTGTCGCTCGTCGTCGTTTTCTTCGCGCTGGCAGCGATCTACGCGGTGCTGGGAATGGACTTCCTGGCGGCTATTCAGCTCATCGTCTACGCCGGTGCGGTGCTGGTCCTTTTCCTCTTCGTCATCATGCTTCTCAACATCCGCTCCGTTGACCGTCTCGGCAGCGGACGGCGGCTCCAAGCGATCCTCGGTGCTCTGACATCGATTGCCATCGGCGCTGCCGTCGTCGTTGCGATCGCGACGCTGACACCTGCACAGGGAGCCGTGGCGCCAGGCAGTCAAGGCGGCACGGCGTTCCCGATCGGGCGCAGTCTGATGACGACACATCTGCTTCCGTTCGAGCTGGTCTCACTCCTCCTCGTGGCGGCCCTCGTGGGCGCCCTGGTCCTGGCCAGAAAGGAGACACGATGAACCCCACCATGATTCCCATTCCGTCGGCCTGGATTCTCTATCTCTCGGCCGTCCTCTTCGTGATCGGGGCGATCGGCGTCCTCCTGCGCCGCAACGGAATTTCGATCTTCCTCGCCTTGGAGTTGATGCTGAACTCCGCGAACCTGGCCTTCGCCTCGTTTGCGTTCCGGTTCGCAGGGGCGAGCGCGACTGCTGCGCACGCCCTCAACGGGCAGATTTTCATCTTCTTCATCATCGCCGTGGCCGCAGCAGAAGCGGCGGTCGGGCTGGCGTTGTTCATCGCGATGTATCGCCGTAAGGAAACGATCGACGTCGATCGTTTCAATATCCTGCGCTGGTAGGAGGTTCCATGCTGGGCTCCCTCTGGATCATTCCGCTCCTCCCGCTCATCGGCTTTGGGCTGAACCTGTTCCTCGGGTGGCGCAAGGCCCGCAAGAGCCTCGTCACAATCGCCGGTGTCGGATCGGTCGGGCTGGCAACGATCGCCGCATACTGGGCGATCATCGGGTACCTCGAGCAACCGGCACGAGTGATCGTCGAACGCTACTTCACCTGGATCTCGGCTGGGAAGATCACGGTCGATGCGGCGTTCCAGATCGATCCGCTGACCGTGGTCATGATGGCCTTCGTCACGTTCGTTGGCTTCCTCATCCACGTCTACTCGATCGGCTACATGCACGGTGAAAGCGACACGGCCTACGCCCGTTTTTTTGCCTATATGAACCTCTTTATGTTCTCGATGCTGGTTCTCGTGCTTGGTTCGAGCCTCCCGCTGATGTTCGTTGGCTGGGAGGGTGTTGGGCTATGCTCCTACCTGTTGATCGGCTTCTACTTCGAGGACACCTACTGCGCGATGTCCGGCAAGAAGGCGTTCATCGCCAATCGCATCGGCGACGTTGGCTTCGTCCTCGGCATTTTCGCGACCTTTGCCGTCTTCGGCTCGGCTGATTTCACGAGGTTCTTGCCGATCGCCGCCGCTCATCCACAGCAGTACGCCGGCTGGGCGACTGCCATTGGGCTGTTGCTCTTCGTCGGCGCAACCGGAAAATCAGCGCAGATTCCGCTGTACGTCTGGCTGCCCGATGCGATGGCTGGCCCCACACCAGTCTCGGCGCTCATTCACGCCGCGACGATGGTGACCGCCGGTGTCTACATGGTCGTCCGGTGCAATGTGATCTACCGGATCGGGCCCGCCGCGCTCCTCGTCGTTGCGATCGTTGGAGGTCTGACGGCGATCTATGCGGCCTCGATCGCGGTTGCGCAGAACGACATTAAGAAGGTGCTCGCCTACTCCACCATCTCGCAGCTAGGCTACATGTTCCTCGGCGCCGGGGTCGGGGCGTTCGCCGCAGCCATCTTCCACGTCGTCACCCATGCCTTCTTCAAGGCGCTCCTCTTCCTCGGTGCTGGCTCAGTCATTCACGCGTGCAGTGGGAATCAGGACATGCGGACGATGGGTGGCCTTCGCAAGGTGATGCCCACGACGTACTGGACGTTCCTGGCTGCGACGCTTGCCATCTCGGGAATCTTCCCGTTTGCGGGCTTCTTCTCCAAGGATGAGATCCTCGGCAGGACCTTTGCCGCAGGCGCGTCGAACCTGCACGGCTTTGGCTGGCTGTACTACATCCTCTGGTTCCTCGGCATCACCGCCGCGTTCATCACGGCGTTCTACATGTTCCGGCTGGTCTACATGACGTTCCACGGAGAGTTCCGCGGAACCGAGGAGGAAAAGCACCATCTGCACGAATCCCCGTGGACGATGACCCTGCCGTTGCAGGTCCTCGGCGTTCTCTCGATCATCGGTGGTTTCATCGGGATCCCCAAACTGATGACCGGTCATGCCAGTTGGAATCTGATCGAGCATTTCCTCGACCCGGTCGTCATTCCCCTCGGAACGGGCCACGCCGCCGAGATCGCAGCCGGAGTCAGCGAGCACAGCGCCGGCGCAGGCATCGAGTGGCTCTTGCTCCTCGTCTCGTTGTCGATCGCAGTCGCCGGCATTCTCGTAGCCCGGTCGTTCTATGCCGGCGAGCACGCATTCGAGAAACCGGCGCGGTTTGTCGAGCGGTATCCCCTGCTCTACAAGCTCATCCTGAACAAGTACTACATCGATGAGGTCTATGACAAGGTTGTCATTCAACCCCTCTACCGGTTCGCCAGGTTCTGCTGGAAGGCGATCGATACGATCATCATCGATGGTGTCATCGTCAACGGCACCGCCTTCATGACTGAGCTGACCGGCGACATCTTACGATTCTTGCAAACCGGCAACGTGCGGAACTACGCCCTCTCGGTGGCCATGGGCGTGCTTCTTCTCATTGTCATTCTCTGGTAGTCGGAGGCGATTGTGCACATTGAGCACCTGCTGACCTTCGTGACGCTTGGGCCTGCCGCCGGTGCGCTGATCCTGGCTTTCATTCCGGGACGGCTGGAGAAAGTTCAGCGTTGGGCGGCGCTTCTGATTTCGCTGGCCGAGTTTGCCCTCTCCTGCCTCTTGTGGGCAAACTTCAACCCCGACATCGCCGGGTTCCAGCTTCAGACGGCCAAGGTCCCGTGGATCCCCCAGCTCGGCATCTCGTACCACCTCGGCATCGACGGCATCTCCCTGTTGCTCGTCATGCTGACCACCCTGCTGATGCCGGTTGTCATCATCGCCTCCTGGCGTTCCATCAGCGAGCACGTCAAGGCATTCCACATCTCGTTGCTGATGCTGACGACGGCCATGCTCGGCGCATTCGTCTCGCTCGACGTCTTCCTCTTCTATGTCTTCTGGGAGCTGATGCTGATCCCGATGTACTTCATCATCGGCGTCTGGGGCGGACCGCGCCGCATCTATGCTGCGGTCAAGTTCTTCATTTACACGATGGTGGGTTCCGTGCTGATGCTGGTTGGGATCCTCTACCTGGCATACTCCAACCACCTTCAGACCCACGTCTGGTCATTTGCTTACTCCGATCTTCTCAAGGCTGGCCGTCAGCTCCAGATGGGACACTCGTTCTTTACGAGCCCGCAGATGCTCGTCTTCGCCGCGTTTGCGCTGGCGTTCGCGATCAAGGTGCCGATGTTCCCGTTCCACACATGGCTGCCGGATGCGCACACCGAGGCGCCGACTGGCGGCTCGATCATTCTGGCCGGCGTACTGCTGAAGCTCGGAACCTACGGGTTCCTCCGCTACAACCGGCCGATGTTCCCCGACGCGTGGCACGCCTTCGTCCCGTTGATCCTTGTTCTCGCCGTGATCGGTATCCTGTACGGCGCATGGGTCGCCCTGGTCCAACCCGACATGAAGAAGCTCGTCGCCTACTCCTCGGTCAGCCACCTCGGATTCGTCATGCTTGGCTTAGCCGCCGGTACGATCGCGTCAACTGAGGGCGCGGTCCTGCAGATGGTCAACCACGGGCTCTCGACCGGAGCTCTCTTCCTCCTGGTCGGTGTCATTTACGAACGGCGGCACACGCGGATGATCGCGGATTACGGTGGGATTGCGCGAGTCGTTCCGGTGTACACGGGGCTCTTCCTCCTCGTCACGCTTTCATCGATCGGCCTTCCGGGGCTCAACGGATTCGTCGGCGAGTTTCTCATCCTGGCCGGAACGTGGCGCCGATACCCGGTAGCCGTTATCTTCGCAGCCTTGGGACTGATCTTCGGCGCGATCTACATGCTGTGGATGGTGCAGCGGGTCTTTTGGAATCCGTTCACCCATGAGGAGAACAAATCGCTCAAGGACATCAATCTCCGCGAGGTTCTCGCCGTTGCTCCGCTGGTCATTTTCATCGTGTGGATCGGTGTTCACCCGACAACGTTCCTGTCGCCCATGGAGGCGGCTGTACGTTCACTCCTGATGCATTAAGGAGGCAGGATCGTGCCAACGCAAGCTGATCTTTTTGCCGTGGCGCCCGAGCTCATCCTGATCGCAGGCGCAGGCGTTCTTCTTCTTATCGATGCGTTTGCTCCGAAGCTTCGCCAAATCTCCTCGGAGCTCACCCTCCTGACGGCGGCAGGCGCTGCATGGGCGCTGCTTGCCCTGCCCCACCCGGGAGCCGCTTGGAGCGGCATGATGCGTTCTGACACGCTGTCCGTGCTGGTCAGCCTGTGCCTCCTCGTTGCCGTTTTCCTCTGCTCATGGATGGCGGGCCCCTACCTCCGGCGAGCCAACAAGGAAACCGGGGAATTCTACGCCCTCCTGATTTTTGCCACGACCGGTGCAATGTTCATGGCGAGCTCGATCGACCTGCTCCCGCTCTTCCTCGGGCTCGAGCTCCTTTCCGTCGCGCTGTACGTGCTCAACGCCTTCTTCAAGGATGTTGATGTCAGCCTCGAAGCTGGGCTGAAATACTTCATCGTCGGCGCGTTTGCCGCCGCCTTCACCGCGTACGGAATCGCCCTTCTGTACGGCGCAACCGGTACGACCAACATCGAGGTGATGGGGCGCACGCTTGGCGGTGGAGCAGCGGTTTCACCGGTGCTGATTGCCGGTTTTGCAATGGTTGCTGGTGGCATGGCGTTCAAGCTGGCACTCTTCCCGTTCCACGCCTGGGCTCCCGATGTCTACCAGGGCAGCCCAACACCGGTCACGGCGTTCCTCTCCGTCGTTCCAAAGGCAGCGGCCCTGATCGTGCTTCTCCGCTTCGCCATCGCCTTTGACCTGCTCCACATGGGACACAGTTGGGTCTGGGCAGCCGGTATCGTCGCCGTCGGCTCGCAGACGCTCGGGAACATCGTGGCGATCGTCCAACGTGACATCAAGCGGATGCTTGCCTACTCGGGCATCGCACACATGGGCTATGCGATGGTTGGCGTCATCGTCGCGGGCACCGCCGGCAGCTCCGCCGTGCTCGTCTACATTGCGGCTTATACCGTGATGAACATCGGCGCATTCGCCGTCATCTCCCTGATGTCGGAGAACGAAGCTGAGCCTCACCTGATCACTGACCTGGCGGGTCAAGGATGGTCCCGGCCGCTTGCGGCGCTTGCCCTCTCAATCTCGATGTTCTCGCTCGCCGGTGTCCCGCCTTTCGCTGGGTTCGCCGCCAAGTTCTTCATCTTCCGTTCCGCCGTCAATCAGGGCCTGATCTGGCTCGCCGTTCTCGGCGTCATCAACTCCCTAATTTCCGCCTTCTATTACTTGCGCGTCGTCTATATCCTCTACATGAAGCCTCTGCCCCGGCGAGTCCCCGACTTCTTGCGCTCACGCGCGATCGGCGCCGTTGCCGGCGTTTCCGCGGCTCTGGTCGTGCTGATCGGCCTCTATCCGACCTGGGTGTTCTCGGCAGCACGGACGGCGGCAAAACTTCTTGTCAGGTGATCTATGTCACTGCTTCGCAGCAACTTCGATGTCAACTCTATTTCGGCCCTGACGATTGGACGGCTCTCGATCTACCTCCGGTGTGTCGAACGCCTGCTCTCCTTGGGGATCGAAACCGTTTCAAGCCAGCAGCTCGCCCGGCGTTTCAACCTCAACCCCGCTCAGATCCGTAAGGATTTCGCCTATTTTGGTGAATTTGGTGTCCGGGGCGTTGGGTACAACGTCAAGGAGCTGCGCTCATACCTCCGTGAGATTCTTGGCCTGGACAGGGAACACCGGCTCGTCATCGTGGGTGTTGGCAACCTCGCCATGGCCCTTGCGAACTATTCCAGATTCACGGGAGAGTCCTTTCTGATCGTTGGAATGCTCGACGCCGATCCTCGAAAGATCGGTATGAAGACTCCGAACGGTCTGATGGTCGAGGATGCCGGCAGGCTTTTAGAGATCGTTTCACAGAGGAACGTCGAAATCGGCGTCATCACCACGCCCGCATCATCCGCCCAAAAGATTTGCGACGAGATGGTCGCAAGCGGGCTCAGAACGATTCTGAACTTTGCACCCGTTCAGGTCAAAGCACCCGAATCTGTGCTCGTGCGCTCCGTTGATCTCCGCGTCTACCTCGAGGAGCTCGCGTTCTATTTGACGCACGGCATCCCGGAGTCCTAATCTCCGTCTTAGCTAAGGTCTTTACCAACGCCAAGATCTCTCGGGCACAAAAAAGCGGGCTCCAGCGTGAGCCCGCTTGCTGTCGGACGAAAAACCGTCAGGCGGAGAGGATCATAAACGCGATAATCAACGCGTAGATGACGAGGGACTCAATCAGCGCCATCCCGATAATCAGCGTGATCCGGATCGGCCCGGCGCCGCCGGGGTTGCGCCCCATCGCGTCACACGCGGCAGCCATGCCACGGCCGTCACCGATGGCGCCACCAGCAGCAGCAATGGCGATGGCAAAGGACGCACCAACAAACTGCCACATGTTCTTCTGGTGGTGAGCCGCCGGCGTTCCACCGCCCTCGGCCGCCAGAACCGGACCTGCGACCAGTACGATCGCCACGAGAACCAAACCTACGATTGCAAGACGTCGACTCATATCTTCCTCCTCCTGTGGTTATTCTTGTCGAGCATCACTCTTCTTCGACAACGACGGCGCCCTGGATGTACGCCATTGTCAGCATGATAAAGATAAACGCCTGAATCAACGACCCGAAGATTCCGAGGCCCATCATCGGCCACGGGATAACGAACGGGAACAGACCAATGAAGATGTCGGTCGCGGTATGCTCACCCAGGATATTTCCGAACAGACGCAACGCCAGGGAGAGGATCCGCGCCAGGTGCGAGATGATCTCGATGGGAACCATCAACGGCGCCAGGAAAACCACGGGGCCGGCAAACTCCCGAAGATAATGAAACAGTCCCTGTTTACGGATACCCACGACGTTATAGAAGATGAATGCCGTAATCGACAGGGCAAACGTCGTGCTCGGATTGTCCGTAGGAGGCTGTAAGAAGTAAAACAGGTCAAAAATGTTGCACGTGAAAATGAACACCGCGAGCGCACCGATGAACGGCAAGAACGCCTGACCAAGGCCCTGTCCGATGACGTCATCGAGCAACGAGCTCAGCCCTGAGAGCACAAGCTCCAGCGATTGCTGCAGGTGCGACGGGGATTCGACCGAAAGGTGCCTTTTGACGGGAATGACGATCGCCGCAATCACAACCACGGCCAGCGCCGCCATGATGACATGATCGGGCAGCCAGAAGACCTGGCCAGGTTTGGCTCCCATCATCGCCAGATACTTCTGGCTTGGGGCGCCGAAAAGGGAAATCAAAAGGTTGTTCACCGGGTGGTACAGGAATGAAACCTCGTGGCCCATGTGCTTCTACTCGCCCCCTTTCAACGCCCAGCGAAACGCTTCAATCAAGATCGCCACGACGATTGCCGAAAAACCAAGGGCGATCGCAAGTGGATCGGCCTGAGGCACGATCACCAGTGCCACAAGCACCGAACCCAGAAGCGCCATCCTAAGAAAGATCCTCAGAACTGCTGCCCCTCCGTACCGCGGGGCCCCTGGCTGTGCCACCCGACCAACGAGCACCTCCAACCAGTGGAAGTTGATGATAGCTGCGGCGCCCGAAAAACTCAAGCTCAGCGCTGGCCAGATCGAGCGCGACACGACAAACTCAATCACGGTTCCGGCTGCCACGAGCACGCCCGCGATCCACATGACACGTGCGGTCGAAAACGGTACCTCAGCCACCATCGTCCTGAGGATCATGCTCCTCCTCGTGACGCTGCTTTTCGCGCATCAGCCGTTCCTCCTCCCGCGCAGCCCGCGCCGTAATCCGGAAGAGGTTGATGAAGCCGGCAACGATCCCAAAGAAACTGAAAAGCATCGTCTGGTACGGCTTCGTCCCGAAGATCTGATCCATCCACCGGCCCCAGAAGTACCCGAGGGCGATGGCAACGGGGAACTGAATGCCGACGATCGAGAGATCCGCCCACGTCGTCGCCTGCCGGAGCCACCACCGTTTCCGCTTCATCACGTAGAACCCCTTGGCATCATACAGAAGCCGCGAGGGAAAATACGGGACATGAAAATCCGACAGTTACGGATTACCCAAGCCCCAGGGCGTGCACACCGCTCTGCGCCAACCCAACAACCGGCGCCGGGTACACACCGAGGAACAGCGTCACGAAGACACACAGACCGATCATGGCGTCGAGCCACCGGTCGCGCACCAGCGGGGCCGGTTCGTCCTCATCACCGTCCTTGAGATACATCTCGACAACAATGCGGAAGTAGTAGTAGAGGCTCACCGCCGACATGACGACGGCGATGACGACCAGCCAGATGTATCCAGCCTGTACCGCTGATGAGAAGACGTAGAGCTTCCCCATGAAGCCCGCGGTTGGCGGAATGCCGGCTAGGGAAAGCATGAAGATCAACATCCCCGCTGCTGCGCCCGGATGGCGCTTTGCCAGCCCGGCGTAATCACCGACACGCTCGCCCGCGTAGCCCCGCGTTTCCAGCATGATGACGAAACCGAACGCCCCAAGGTTCATGAACGTGTAGATCAGCATATACACCATGACGGACCACAGGCCCATGGCGGTGCCGGCCACGATGCCGATCAAGGCATATCCGGCGTGCGCGATCGACGAGTAGGCCAGCATCCGTTTGACGTTGTCCTGGGTCAGGGCGGCGATGTTTCCGTAGATGACCGTCGCAGCCGCAGCGATCCACATGACGATCCGCCACTGCGCCAATTCGGGGTGAAACGCACCCAGAAAGAGGCGCAGAAACATCGCAAACGCCGCAGCTTTCGGGCCCACCGAGATGAACGCCGTCACCGGGGTCGGAGCGCCCTCGTACGCGTCAGGAGTCCACACGTGGAACGGAACCGCCGCGACCTTGAACAGCATGCCAAAGCCCACGAGAATGATCCCCAGGTTGAGCGTCCAGTTCACGGTATCCGAAGCTGTCAAGGCCGCCCTGATCGCGCCGAGATCCAGCGTGCCCAGCGCACCGTACAGGAGGGAAATCCCATACACGAGGACGCCAGAGGACAGCGCACCGAGAACGAAGTACTTGACCGCCCCTTCGTTCGACTTGAGCTCGAGCTTGAAATATCCAACGAGCACGTACTGCGAGAGCGCCATGAGCTCGAGACCGACGTACAGACTGACCAGGTTCGCACCGGAAGCCATGATCATCATGCCGAGCGTTGCAAAGAGGATCAGCGCATCAAACTCGCCAGGGGAATAGTCAGAGCGCTCGAGATACCCAGCCGACATCAGCAACACGATGCCCGAGGCCGTCATGGTCAGCAGCTTGAAGTAGACGGCGAACGTATCAACGAACAGCATACCCCCGAGGATGGTGTGGGCACCTTCTACGGGCCGCCCAACGACCCAGATGAGGATCGCAGTGACCGCCAGAGAGCCGAGCGACAGTAAACTCAGTCCCCTTGCACCCCGCTTCCCCAGCGAAATCCCAGCCAGGAGGATCGCGAAACCAGCTACGGCGAGAAAGATCTCCGGCAAGAAAGGTATGAACTGGCTGAGGCTCATGGCCTACTCCCCCTGAGATGGCGCCGCAGATGGAGGCGTGGTTTTCGTAATCGCCGCGATCTGTTGACGCGCTTCGTTCGGTTGCTGCGTGGCACGTTCCACCCGCTGGAGAATGTGGTCAACCGAAGGCGCCATCCGGTTGAAGAACGGCTTCGGATAGAGCCCGATCCAGAACGCCAGGATCACGAGCGGGATCAGCGTCCACTGCTCACGCAGGTTCAGATCTTTCAAATCCTTGTTCTTTTCGTTCGTCACCTCGCCGAAGAACACGCGCTGATACATCCACAGCATGTAGGCCGCGCCGAGTATGACGCCGACGGCCGCAAACATTGCCCAGACCCAGTTGGCCTTGAAGATGCCCATCAACGTCGTGAATTCGCCAACGAACCCGTTGAGCGTCGGCAGACCGATCGATGACATTGTCATCACCGCGAAGAACGTGGCATAGATCGGCATGACCTTGGCCAAACCACCGTACTCGGCAATCATCCGGTTGTGCCGGCGCTCATACACGAGGCCGACGAGAAGGAAGAGCGCGCCGGTGGAAACGCCGTGGTTAACCATCTGCAGAATGGCCCCGCGGATCCCAGCCGGATCGAGGGCAAAGAGCCCAACCATGATCAGGCCCATGTGGGAAACCGATGAGTACGCAACCAGCTTCTTCATGTCCTTCTGGGCCATCGCCACAAGCGCCCCGTAGATGATCGCAATGATGCCAAGCACCGCGATCCAGGGCACCGCCTTGAGCGTTGCCTTTGGCAGCATCGGGAGCGAGAACCGGACGAAACCGTAGGTCCCCATCTTCAGCAGGACGCCGGCCAGGATGACCGACCCTGCGGTCGGCGCCTCGACGTGGGCGTCGGGCAACCATGTGTGGAACGGCCACATCGGAACCTTGATGGCGAATCCGATGAAGAACGCGAGGAACACCCAGAACTGCAACGAAGCCGGGATCTGGGGAGCGATGGTAAAGAGATGCGGGATGGAGAAGGTCGCTGGATTCCCGAGGCCCTTTAGCCCGATCGCGGCCAAACCGGGGCCGTTAAAGAAGTAGAGCGCCAGGATGCCGACGAGCATCAGCACCGAACCAACCAAGGTATACAGGAAGAACTTGATCGCGGCGTAGAGCTTGCGGGGACCGCCCCACACACCAATCAGGAAGTACATCGGCACGAGCATGACTTCCCAAAAGACGTAGAACAGAATGAAATCGAGCGACATGAAGACGCCCAGCATCCCGGTCCCGAGCAGCAACAGGAAGACGTAATACTCCTTCACGCGGTGCGTGATCGCCGTAAACGACGAATAGACCGCGATGAAGGTCAGCAGGGTCGATAACAGAATCAGCAAGATGGCGAACCCGTCGACCCCGAAGTAGTACTGGATCCCAAGCGAGGGGATCCACTTGCCCTGGATCACGAACTGGAACTCCGGCCCGGCGGGCTTGTAGAGGAACCAGAGCGGTACCGCCGCGAGGAAGTCCAATCCCGCAGTTACCGTGGCGACTGCCTTGATGGCCTTCGTGTTCTCCCGGTTGATCCCGAAGATGATCAGCAGGGCTCCTACCAAAGGCAGGTAGCAGATGATGTTGAGCAGCTCGTGTTGGAGAAATTCCATCGTCGTCCCCGCTCCCTAAAAAATGATGTAGATCGCCAGCAAAGTGACTGCGCCGAGCACCATGACCATCGCATAGCCCTGCGCAAACCCAACTTGTAGACGCCGGAAGTAATGACTGGCCCGGTCGTAGATCGCTGCCACGAGGTTGACCAAGCCGTCGATAATTTTCAGATCGAAGACCGCCGACACAAAGCTCGTTCCGACCGTCACGTGACGGACGCCATTGACGATGCCGTCGATCACTCTCGCATCGAACTCCCACAGGATGCGCGCCAGCTTGACGACTCCGTTGATCACCGTCGCCTGATAGATCTCGTCGACGTAGTACTTGTTGAGCACCAGCTTGTACAGAAGAGGATGCCGCTCTGTGAACCGCTGCGGCTTCTCAAACGCATGCGCACCGTAATAGAAAGACCTCGCCACGAGAATGCCTGCGATCGCGATCGACAGGGAGATCACGAGCAGGAGCCACTCGACGCCTGGGCTGACCGTATGGTGGACCACCTCGACCGCAGCTTCGGTGTGCGCCGCCCCCGCTCCAATGGGGAGGATCACCGGTTCAAGGAAACGTTCGATCAGGTTCCAGTTCGCATGACCGGTCATCAGCTTTGGAATACCGATCAGCCCACCGATGATCGACAGCACACCGAGCACCTGCAGCGGAAGCGTCATCGTCCACGGCGACTCGTGCAGGTGATGCTTCTCCTCCTCGGTCCCCCGGAACTCCCCATGGAAGGTCATGTAGACCAGCCGGAACATGTAGAACGCCGTGATGAATGCGGCCGCGATCCCGAGGAACCACAGGATGTAGTACACCCACCCAAACCCGTTGAGGTTGGCCTTGCCTGCCGCGAACGCCTTCCCAAGGATCTCGTCCTTGGAGAAAAACCCCGCAAACGGGAAGATCCCGGAGATCGCCAGCGTCGCAGCCATGAACGTCCAGTACGTCGTCGGCATGTATTTCTTCAGGCCGCCCATCGTCCGCATGTCTTGATTCCCGCTGCACGCGTGAATCACGGAACCCGATCCAAGGAAGAGGAGCGCTTTGAAGAACGCGTGCGTCACGACGTGGAAGATCGCCGCGACGAACGCCCCGACGCCGGCACCGAGAAACATGTAGCCGAGCTGGGAGACCGTCGAATAGGCGAGCACCTTCTTGATGTCGTTCTGCGCCATGCCGATCGTCGCCGCGTAAAATGCCGTCAGGCCACCGATGATCGCTACGACGAGCATCGCAACCGGACCAATCCGGTAGAGCACGTTGCAGCGCACAACCATGTAGACACCGGCGGTGACCATCGTCGCTGCGTGAATCAGAGCGGAGACCGGGGTCGGGCCGGCCATCGCGTCGGGCAACCACACGTAGAGGGGGATCTGGGCCGACTTCCCCATCGCCCCGACGAAGAGCAGCAGCCCGATCGCGGTCGCCCAGCCGGCGTACTGCTGCGGATGAGCCGCCGCCACCGGGAAAATCTTGACAAACTCGGTGCTGCCAAAGACCATGAACGTCAGGAAGATCCCAAGAATGAACCCAAAGTCGCCGATCCGGTTGGTGATGAACGCCTTCATCCCAGCCGTGGCGCACCAATCCTTCTCGAAGTAAAAACCGATCAGCAGGTAGGAGCAGAGGCCGACGCCCTCCCAGCCGACGAACATTACCGGTAGGTTCGCCCCGAGCACCAGCACGAGCATCGAGAACATGAACAGGTTCAGATAGGCAAAATAACGGGAGTACGGACGGTCCTCTTCATCGTGCATGTAGCCGATCGAATAGAGGTGGATCAGAAAGCCGACGAACGTCACAAACCCAACCATGACGGCGGACGCGGAATCGAGCTGGAAGGAGGCCGAAACGGTCGCCTTGGCAAACTTGCCGCCGATGATCTTGAGCGTTCCACCCGAGATCCACTGGTACAGGGTGATAATGACCGGCTTGTGCGTCCCAAGATCAGCGATCCATTGGATGATGGCCGTCCAGCCCCACAACCAGGCAAGACCGGATCCGGTCAGCGCCACGGTATGAGTGAAGGACTTCTTCAGGCCCATGCGGTTCGAAATGAGCCCGTTGATCGCTGCACCGGCCAGCGGGAACAGTGGAATCAACCAGATGAGGTTGTAGAACTTCATGCGCTTAACCTCTCATCTCGTTGGCGTCGTCCAGATTGACGGTCCGTTTGAGCCGTTCCAAAGCGATGATCAGGCCCAAACCGATCGCCGCCTCAGCCGCTGCAATCGTGATGAT
>WGCW01000032.1 GCA_015493585.1 Acidobacteriota bacterium | reverse complement strand
CCTCCGGCGTGCGGAACGTCCCGGTCGGCACGCTGATCGTCAATCTCATCGACGCAAGGACGAACCAGCTCATCTGGCGCGGAATGGCCCGCGGTGCGTTGAGCCGGAACCTCCAGCGGCGAAGCGAGAAGATCATCAACGCAGTGATCAAAATGTTCGGGACGTTCCCTCGTCCAAAGATCGCTACGGTCCCGCCTCACCAGGGGTGATGGCGGCTAACGTCCAGGTTCCAGTGTAGAGATCGATCCGGCGGATGCCGGTCCATCCGGCCTCCTCGAGGGTGCGCGCGGCGTCGCCCGCCGGGACGCGGTGCGCGAGACGCGGCCCGCCCTGGGCTGGATCGCCGCTGGGATCCCAGTCGCTCAGGATCAGGCGGCCGCCTGGGCGCAGCACCCTACGGAGATCGGCGAGAGCGGCGGCCGGATGGGGAATCTCGTGATAGAGGTTGACGGAAAAAGCAGCATCGGCCGTCGCGTCATCGAGGGGCAAGGGCGCCTCGCCCGCAGCAGCGGCGATCGTCACGAGACGTGGCGTGAGTCCTTCTTCGTCAGCACGGGCGCGAATCAGCTCGAGCATCCTGGGATCGGCGTCGATCGCAATGACACCTCCGGCGGTGAGACGTCTGGCGAGGGGAAGGGCGAAGTAGCCCGTTCCGGCACCGAGATCGATGACGGTTGCTGGTTTGCCGGCGAGCACGAGCTCGATCAAGCGGCCAGGGGGCTGCTCCCGCATGCGTTTGGCCGAATCGAGGACGTGGTGCTTCTCGAATGGGAAGCGATGAGCGGGCCCCGTCACGATGATTCGTCCTGCTTGAGCCACTTTTCGACGGCCGCGATCTTGCCGTCGAGCGTCTGATCGCGGTCGACCCTCGTGCTCCACCGCAAGTTGGTCGAGACGCGCGGGGCGCCCATTTTGTGCAGCACCTCGTGGCACCGTTTGAGCGCGGCGCAGACGTCGTCCCACTCGCCCTCGACGTTGGTGCCGTTGGCGTGCAGCGTGGCGTTGAGCCCTGACTCCCTCAGAACCTTCTCGACGGCGGCGACGTACCGTGACAAGGACACGCCGACACCGAGCGGGACGATCGAAAGATCCGCAATCACCTTCATGACTTACCCCTCATCCCGATCGATGAGCTCCTCGAGCATCGCATCATCGGCGAGGTGCGGGACGGTCACGTGGCCACGGTTCGCGTTGGCCTCATTCCACGCGGTCACAGTCTCGATGGCGTTCGGATTGCGCGCCCAGGCGCGGCGCGAGACACCACCCATGACGTCCCATTCGAGCGCGGTGTCCAGGATACGGTCGACCCGCTCCGAGCCGTCGAGCACCAGTCCGAATCCGCCGTTGATCGCCTTGCCGGTCCCGACGCCGCCGCCGTTTGAGAGCACGGTCATCGTCATGCCGCGCGCGGCGTTGCCAGCCCAGCACTGGTGCGCCATGTCGGCGGTCAGGTTCGAGCCGTCGAGGATGTTGGCGGTTTCGCGGAAGGGAGAGTCGGTTCCGCCGGTGTCGTGATGATCGCGTCCCATCATCACCGGGCCGATCTCGCCCTCGCGAACCATCCGGTTGAACTCCCGCGCGATTCGCGTTCGCCCTTCGGCATCGGCGTACAGGATCCGCGCCTGTGTGCCCACCACGAGCTGGTTCTTTTCCGCATCGCGGATCCAGTGCCAGTTGTCGCGGTCCTGGCCACGGCGGTTGGGGTCGATGCAGCGCATCGCGGCCTGGTCGGTCTTGACGAGATCCTCGTGCTTGCCCGACAGGCAGACCCAGCGGAACGGCCCGTAGCCGTAATCGAAACAGATCGGCCCCATGATGTTCTCAACGTAGGACGGCCAGATAAAGCCCTCTGAGGTGTCAGTCCCGTTCTTGGCGATTTCGGTAACGCCGGCATCGAAGACCGCCTTGAGGAACGAGTTGCCGTAGTCCCAGAAGTGGGCGCCCTTGGCGGTCAGCCGGCGCAGGACCTCGAAGTGGCGGCGGAGGCTGGCGTCGACGAGGGAGCGGAAGCGGGCGCGATCGGTCCTGAGAAGCTCGCGCCCCTCTTCGAAAGTGATCCCAGCAGGCGTGTACCCGCCGTCGTAGACGGCGTGGCACGAGGTCTGGTCGGAGAGGAGCTCGACCGGTACCTCGTGCGTGTCGAGGTACTCGAGGAGATCGACAATGTTGCCGTGGTAGGCGATCGACAGCGCCTGGCCCTGATCACGCGCGTCGAGCATCCAGCGGACCGCTTCGGCCAGATCATCCGTGACCTTGCTGACCCACCCTTGCTGCTTCCGCGTTTCGATGCGAGAGGCGTCGACCTCCGCGATGATACCCGCCGCGCCGGCGATCTCCATCGCCTTGGCCTGGGCGCCCGACATGCCTCCGAGACCGGAGGAGACGAATGTGTGGCCGTGGAGGTCGGAATCTTCGGGGATGCCGAGGTAGAGGCGGCCGGCGTTGAGCAGTGTGATGAAGGTGCCGTGCACGATCCCCTGCGGGCCGATGTACATCCAGCCCCCCGCCGTCATCTGGCCGTAGTTGACGTTCCCCAGCGCGGCCAGCCGGTGAAATTCCTCCGGCGTGTCAAACATGCCCACCATCAGGCCGTTCGTGACGATCGCGCGCGGGGCCTCCGGACGCGACGGGAACAGGCCGAGCGGATGGCCGGACGAGACGACGAGCGTCTGGGTGGCGTCCATGATTTCCAGGTACCGCTTGATGAGCCGGTACTGCATCCAGTTCTGGCAGACCTGTCCCGATTCACCGTAGGTGACGAGCTCGTACGGGTAGAGCGCAACCTCGAAGTCGAGGTTGTTCTCGATCATCACCTGCATCGCTTTGGCCTCGAGGATCTTCCCGCGGTACTGGTCGATGGGGCGCCCCCAGATCCGGCCGGCGGGGCGGTAGCGGTAGCCGTAGATCCGGCCGCGGGTCTTGAGCTCGTTGAGGAACTCCGGGGCGACGATCTCGTGATACTTCTCGGGAACGTACCTGAGCGCATTCTTCAGGGCGAGGATCGTCTCCCGCCGGTCGAGATCGTAGCCGCGGCTCGGAGCCCGCCGGATACCAGGCTCGAAGGGGTGGGGTTCGGGCAGCTCATCGAGATCGATGGTCAGTGGTTCGGTCATGTCATCACCTCCGCGAAAATTGTACCCCTCACAGCCGCGATTGCCGCCGTGAAGGGTACAGGTTGCTGCCTTGCGGGACTCTATTTCGTGCCTTTGTGCGCCATCGCGGCCTGAATCGTCGCAAGCAGCTCCGGTCCACGGGTGTCCGGCTCGACCGCGATGATGGTGCCGTCGGGGCCGACGAGAATCGGGTCGGGAATGCCTTCGACCTCGAAGGTCTTGGCGAGTTGACTCGAAAAACCGCCCTTGACGAACACGTGTTTCCAGGGCATCTTCCACTTTCCTTTCCGGAAAGCAGCAATCGCGGACGGGGAGCTGTCGAACGAGAAGCTGATGATCTGGAAGTTGTGACGGTGGAACCTCTTCCACGCCGCATCGAGGTTCGGCATTTCAGCCCGGCACGGGGGGCACCATGTGGCCCAGAAATCGAGCAGCGTGTAGTGACCGAGGAGATCCTTCCGGGAGATCTTCTTCCCGGTGAGCAACGTTGCTGCAAAATCCGGGAGCGGTTTGCCAACCTGGATCGCTTTGTTCGGATTGATACGGAGCAGCCGGTATTTCATGCCCGGCACATCAGCATATCCGTTCTTGAGTCTGGTGTAGATCTTCGTCTGGAGCGCCGTGTCATGTTTGGCCATGGCGGCTTCGGCTTCGGCGTAGAGCGCGAAGCCCTGAACCTGCTTGTCCCGGTTCTGCGCAACGAACTGTTCGAGGGTTGTGATGGCCGCATCGCCCAGTGAGCCCATCGCGGTGACCGCGCGCGGTTCGAAGGACCATGCCGCCGAGCTGGGTGGTGCTGCGTCGAGGATGGAGCGGACAAACGTGGGAGACGAGGCTGCCTTGGAATCAGAGATGTTTTTCGCCGTGAGCATCAAGACGGCCGCGTACGCCCGCACCAGCGGGTTTTTGGCAGAATCGACCGTCTGTTGCAGCTGTTGGATCCAGGCCGTGTTGTCAGGCTTGAATCCCTCGAGGTTGTGGTGGGCCTTCCGGTAGGCCTGAGCGGCTTGCACGATCTGATCGTAGGCGGCTTGATCGTCACGGGAAAGCGATGCGAGCGTATTGAGCGCCGCATGTGCTGCATCCCAGGTGACCACCGGGAACTGACCCGTAACCGGTGCAGGGAGTTTTGACGGATCGTAGACGATCCGGATGTGCCCGTTGGAAGGATGGACGACCGACTCGAAGTCGCCCCCGCCGTCGTAGACGAAGCTGTCTGACTGGGTTCCATTGACGCTGTGCCCATTGGTCGTGATGCCAATGAGCTCGTAGCGGATCTCGGGTGCCTTGGTGTCCTCTTCCCAGACGAAGGTGCCGTCAGGCTGCGCCTTCATCGGGATCCCGTTGTGCAGGGACAATTTCTTATTTTCGGTTAGAGCAATCTCAACCTGTTTGGCGTTCCTGTCGAACGGATCGAGGGCGAGCTTGACCGTTACAGAGGCTGGTGTGTTGGTCTCGAAGTAGACGGGTAAATCAGCTTCAACATGGTTGACCGCCGCCAGCTGGAGGCGAATCGCAGTCTTCACGGGAGCAGTGACGGTGAAGCTCCCGTCGTGAGAAGCCTTGACCGGGACCGCTTTTGAGCCGGGCTCAGCGACCACGGCAACAGCGGCGAGCGGAGCGGTACCCCGGGCCGTGAGGATCTTGCCGGTGATCGTCACGGTGTTGGCCTTGGTAGTGGTGGGTTTGGCCTGATGGCAGCCGGCGAGTGACAGGAGCATCGCCGCTGCCACAGGAGCGAAAAATGTTGTCGAGCGAAATGACATGTGGACCTCCGGTGCGTTGTCGCGGACGGCGGTCAGTATAGCCAAACCGCGGTTTCCGGGGCAAACGAGCTGGAGCTCGAGCCAAAAGGAGGTCAGGGCACATGTTCCCAACCGGGGATGCCTTGCGGCCAGCCTCGTAAACTGCGCGGAGGGGGAAACACATACGATGCATGGCCTTGGCGTTCCAGGAGGAGTCGCCGTGAGGAATCCTGGGTGGATGGGGAAGGCTGATATCCATGGCCCCCTCCCAGATCCTTCGCCTATGGCTCAGGATGACTTAAGAAGTAGAACGGCTCAGGATGACTTAAGAAGTAGAACGGCTCAGGATGACCCGGGAGGGGTGGAGCCGCTCTGGACTCGCAAGAATTGGGTGGTACGGGAAAGATTTTGCGCAAGATACTGGGGCAACGTTGCGTGAAGCACATCTAGGCCAATCCTTCTTCGTTCCCCGTCCAGGTCCTTCGGATCCCGGCATATGTGTGCTCAATAAGAACCCCTCGCCGTCATCCTGAGGCGCCCAGCATCTCGTCTCCTCCTGGGAGGCCCAGTATTCTTGTCATCCTGAGCGGTGCGCCAAAGGAGCACCGCTCAGGGTAGGGGCAATGAACAGGCAAGAACCGACGCGGTCCAGGCCGGGAATGCGGAGTTTGGAATCTTGAGAGCATTGTTTTCCCGGCACTTCCTGCGCAAGGCCTTGTGCGGCGATACAAAAAACCGGGCCGGGCGGCCCGGAAAGAAAAATGGGGACTGGAGAGGACGGCTGCGGGAGCCGGAGCTCCCGCAGCATGAAAATCCTACATCGCGCGGAATCCCGGAAGACGGGACCAGCCATTGAGCAACCACAAACGCGTGACGTCCGGGTCCTTTGATGCCGCATGTCCCATCACCGGGAAGGCCTTCATCTGTTCCTCCACCGAAATACAGTGACTGCGACACGAAACTACGACATCGTGAGACGAAAATCAAGCCATTGCTGGGTTCATGTAAGATCCTGCGGTGATGGATGGGACGCTTGAACGCTTGAAGCCGTCGGCGCCGGCGCGGGTCCACATGATTCTGGCAGGGCTCCTCTGGTCGGTCGTTGGCACGTTGCTGGCGTCGTTTGGGGCGGTGTGGGTGTGGAGCTCCCGGCTTCCGCACGCAGTGCTGTGGTCGATCGTGGCGATTGGGATCGGATTGATCAAGTCATGGCTGGTCCTGGACCGGGCTGCCGGCCGGATCGTTCAGAGGATCGAGGACCGAGGCGATGGCCGGTGCGTTGGCGGTTTTCTGTCAGTTGGAACGTGGCTTTTGATTGTTCTGATGGCCGGGAGCGGGCGTGCTCTCCGGGCGTGGGTGTTGCCTCCCGGAATCGCGGGCTTGCTCTACCTTGGTATCGGTATCGCGCTGGCAGCCTCATCACGGGTGATCTGGCTCCGGCGGGCAGGGACGGCCGGGCCACATGAGCCCGCCTGATTGATCAGGGGGATTCGGCCTCGCGTGCCTGGTCAAGGTAGGGAAGCCACGGGATCAGCACCATCGCCGGAATCGTTGCGAGGAACGTCAGGCCGAAGTAGATCGAAAACCCCAAAGCGGCAGCCAGGAATCCAGAGAAGACACCGGCAAGGGTGGCGGAGACCGTTGCAATCCCGGTCGCGATGGCCATGTGTGCCGCTTTGAACGCGGGCCGCGCCGTCCGCATGATGAAGACCATGAAGGCGGCTGTTCCAAGCCCGGAGCCAAAGGCTTCTACGATGATCAAGCCGCCTACCAGACGGATATCGGCGTGACCAAGCCCGGGGTGCTTGAAGATCGTGTGGTACTTGATCGCCATCAACATGTAGAGCAGGTTGAGGACGTTCTGTGAAAGCACGAACGGCCAGATACACTTCCGGAGGCCGTACCGGGCGATCAGGGCCCCTCCAAGGAGGCCGCCGGTGATCGATGCCGCAATTCCAAATGTTCCATAGGCGATGCCGTACGCGGTTCGCGAGATCCCGATGTCACGGAGGAACGGATACGCCATATTGAGGAGGAATGATTCTCCCGTTCGATAGAGTGCGATAAAGGTCAGAATCAGGCCGACCCGCGGCTGATCGAGATAGTCGATGAACGCCAAGGCATAGGTCGAATCCGAAGCGTACAGCTTCTTCTTGAGCGCCGGTGCGCGTACGGCCAGAACAAACATCGAGACCAGAAGGATCAGAACGACCCAGCTTGGAAACGAGAGGACTCCGAGGATGTGGTGTACCGGCTGGAACCAGGCATGGGACGACAGATCGAGCCCAAGGGCGATCAACGCAGCTACGGCGAGCAGGACCGTGACCGTCCGCAGCTGGACGGCGCGGCGGAACATCTCGATCGCAGGCCGCTTCTGCTGCTCCCCAACGGGGAGAAAGAACTGATGCACGAGGAAGAGCGAGCCGATGATGGCCGCTGCAAGCCCAAACGCAGCCGGCCACGAGGTCAAACCCGAAAAGGCAACGATGCCACCGCCACCGGCGATCAGCGCGAGCCGGTACGACATGGCCTGAAACCCGACGTAGCGGGCCTGGTTGGTGCGGTCGAGCGCCTCGAGATAGTACCCGTCGATGGCAATGTCGTGGGTCGCCGAGACGATGGCGAGAACGAGAAAGACCACCGCTGCGATGGGGAGCGCGGAAGGGAGGCCGGTGGCGGCGGCCAACAGCACGAGGAGACCGGTGAGGACCGCCTCGGCGGCCACGAGCCATCGCTGTTTCGTGGCGAAGGTATCGACGAGCGGCGCCCAGAGGAATTTGATCGTCCACGGCAGCCCGTAGAGCGAGGTCAAACCGATGGCCTGGAGGCTCGCGCCGGCATCCTTGAAAAAGACGGTCGAGATTTGACGAACCACCGAGTAGGGGAAGCCCTCGGCGAAGTAGGTCGTCACCACCCACCACGGGATGGCCCGTCTCCGGCGTGGAAAATCGGCAGTTGCCATGCGGCTCCATGGTACAACGCACCGCCCGGCTTCTCATGAGTGCGCGGGCAAGAGGTTGTTTCTCTGTGCGCCACTTCTATGCGAGACCGGTGGGAAGAGCACTGAAACGAAGAGGCGCGGCCATCCCAGCCTTGTCATCCTGAGCCGAAGGCGAAGGACCCGGGCGGGGGTGGGCCAGTACGACGCCTTTCACGCGACCTGCCCCCCGAGGGCTGCCACGACCGCTCACGCACGAACATCCCCTGCGCGGTTCCAGCGTTCCCAACGAGGCACTCTCTTGGGGCGACGGGGAAAAAGACACGGCAGCCATATGCTGATATTCAACACTGTCTCCATCTCGCGATGAGCCATTGGGAGAACCTAACCGTAGAGAACGCTAAGAGCGCAGAGAGTGAGAATGAAGCTGCCTTCGACCTCGTACCCAGGGTTCTGTGCGTGGGCTGCCTGTTCAACACCGTCCCCAACTCATCACATTTGGAGAACGCAACCGCGGAGGGCACAGATGTTCGCAGAGAGGGGCTGTGATGAGTACAACACTGTCCCCAATTCTGGGGTTTTGACGATGTCTGCGAACACATTTTGGCGATAGAGGCGACAAGGTATGCCCGGTGCATCCGGGCCCCCGCCCAGATCCTTCGCCTTCGGCTCAGGATGACAATGGGAGGAGTAATGGGCTCAGGATGACATGGGGAGGATTGAGCGGCTCAGGATGACATGTGGGGAATATGTCATTCTGAGCACTTACGTGCCCTGGTGCGGGCACCGGGACG
>WGCW01000031.1 GCA_015493585.1 Acidobacteriota bacterium | reverse complement strand
CGGCCGGAGGGAGCTTTGGAGCGCGGACTTCAGTCCGCATCTTTTTGTACCAGAACGCGTTGAGCGTACGATGCGGACTGAAGTCCGCGCTCCCTCGGGCGCTCTCCCCGCGACCGGTTGCCTTGGCGTTGGGGTGAGCGTGCTTCCATCGTGGTCGTATCCGCTGGGATCACACGGGTTCCGCACAGCGCAACAACCCCCACGCCGCGGGCGCTGCACTGCCGGAAAGGCCAATGAGGATCGGATAGGAAGGCACCAGGTTCGGCTTCACCCAAAGAGTTGGCCGAAATCGCCCGTTCCCCGTTAAGTCGCAGAAACGGCGAAACCACGCGCACCAGCCCGCATGACCGGCCGGCTGGCAGACCGTCACTACCCCCCTGCACCTCCGTGCTGCCCCGCGGTTAGGTTCTCCCGCTGCCTCATCGCGAGATGGGGACAGTGTTGAATTCCTCTGAGCCGTCCTCTGCGAACCTCCGCGCCCTCCGCGATTGCGTTTTTCTCTCGGTCGTTCCCCCGCCCAGATTCTTCGTCGGCTGCGCCTCCTCAGAATGACATTGGGGGGAAAGGTTGCGCCTCCTCAGAATGACAGTGGGGGGAAAGGCTTCACTTCCTCTCAACTAACAGCAATTGGATCACGTGGAAGCAAGTAGCGTAACCTACTGACAAAGCCAAACTTCGAGAAACCAGAGAAACGGTACCCGAATGCCTGTTCGTCCAGCGTCCCGGCGCCCCAACCGGGGCATGTGGGTACTCAGAATGACATTGGGAGGGATCCTTCGCCCAGTCTGAGTGACATATCCCTTCCCTGTCATCCTGAGCGGTGTGCCGAAGGCGCGCCGCGAAGGATCTGGGTGGGGGGGCCAAAAGGCTTCGTGGTGTGAACGGCGGCCACATGAGTCGGCGACAGTGTTGAGCTCGCCTGAGCCTTCCTCTGCGAACCTCCACGCCGGAGCGGGTCAACCTCACGGTTGAGATGCACGATCAGCGGCGGCAAGCGATGGCAGCATGGCGTGGTACAGCACCGGCGTCATGACGGCCACGCCAACGGCCCACACGGAGACCAACGCCCAGAGCGCGCCGCCGAGCCACGGCAGCATCCTGAGCGCGAGGAGCACGGTCACGCCGGCGAAGGTCTCGTACGTTTCCGGCACCCGCCGGTGCAGCCCATGGAGAAGGATCCAACGTCCAAGAAGGGCTCCGAGCACGCTGAGGCCAAAGATTTTCGCGGCGAGGAGGAGGAGGACGATGGCTCCCCCAAGCGGAACGCCAATCGCCGGCCCAGCCGCCACGGCCGCTACCAAGACCGCCACCAACGTCATCACAGCCATGACCCCGACAAGCCACGACCGAAGATGCGTGTGCCGTGTGATCCACACCCCCCGTCCAACAGCGACCGGCCACATCAGGGAGATGAGCGACGTCACCAGCAGCCAGAACCCCCATATCAGGAGCCGGATGCCCCAGATAACGCGGTCAGGATGCCGTACCCCCGCGGTGACAAGATCAAGGCCAGCCAATGATGAAATCTCGATGATGCGGCCGCGAACCTCGGCTCCATTCGCCCGCTGAACCTTCCCGTACACGGCAACGACGTCTCCGTCCACGCGCGCGTGAGGCCCCAGCGTCACCACTGATCCGAGGCTGACGAGATCTCCGTGAACGGGCTCATCAATCCGCAAGGTGCGGGCGATGATGAGCCTCCCATCGAAGGCGTGCGCGGGGGTGGCCGCCACTCCAGCGATGAGCACGAGCACGATGCTGCAGATCAGAGCCCACCGTTTCAACCCAGCTCCCTCCGGAGCCGCGCCAACGCCCGGGCCAGAATCAAGAAAGCCCCAACCGATGTCACAGCGGCCCCAATACCGAGCGCGGCCGGTATGGCTCTTGAGATGTCCGCAAGCACATGAGGCGCCACAGCCAATTGTGAGGCAATGTGGGAGGCGATGTCGAGACCGGCCTGCCCCGTCACCTCGGGAAACACCCCGGTCACAGTCTCTCCCGGAAATCCGCCGAGACTGAGCAGAGCCGCCGCGACAATCCCTCCGGCGACAGACACCGGAAGCCAAGCCGGTCTCCGCCACCGCCGCTCCGGCAGCTTTGAAACGAGCCCAGCGACAGACCCGGCATCAGCTTCCGGAATCAGCCGTTTGAAGGCATGCTGCAGCTCCAGCTCGGCCTGAGCTATGGCGCGGCAGGTCGAGCACCCGGCCACGTGACGCTGAAGATCCGCTGGAAGCTCTTCGATCCGGCCGCCGGACCAAACCAGCTCCTGCTGAGCTCTCTCACATTGCGGACCCATCGTTGCCTCCCTCACCCGGCCGATCCCATATGTCCGGCCAACGCTTTTCGTAATACGGAATGCGCCCGAAAAAGTTTGTTCTTCACCGTTCCGAGCGGCATCTCCTTGAGCTCGGCGATCTCCTGGTAGCTGAGTCCGGCGAAATGGCGCAGCAGAACGAGCTCCCGGTACTCATCCCGTAATCCGTTGATCTCACGTTTGAGCTCCCGGGCGAGCTCCCGGTTTTCCAACCGCTCGAGCGGATCCTTCCCCCCATCCGGCAAGGCGACTTCAAGATGCTGCCCCTCGGCACCCTCGGACTCCAGTGACCGGGTTGGAAGTTCGTGACGCCGCAACGCATCGACACCCAGGTTATGGGCTATCCTGAACAACCACGTTGAGAAACGATAACGCGAATCAAACCGTTCGAGGGCGTTCCACGCACGGAGAAATGTCTCCTGTGTCAACTCCTGCGCCACCTCGAAATCAGACACGAAGCGCCCGAGGAAGGCCGCGATCCGGCGTTGATACCGCATGACGAGGATGCCAAACGCATCGCGGTCGCCAACAACGGCAAGCTCCACGAGCTCCTCATCGGCCGGTTGTACGTCATGCCCGTCCACAACCTCGTCATCATACCTTCTTCCTCAACACACGAAACCAACGGCGGATTGGCAGGAAACATCAATGGTACACTTCGCGTGGAGGAACGAAACGCATGTACCGACGGATATGCTTCACAACGCTGGCAGTCCTGATGATGCTCCCCGGGGTTGGAGCAGCGCGCTCAAAGAAAACGCCGACACCAAAGCCGATCGGTGGCCTGACCTTCCGGAACACAACGAACGTGACTCTCGTCAACATCGACGTCTTTGTCACGGACAAAAAAGGCAACCCGGTGACCGGACTCACCAAGGACGATTTCCGGATCTTCCAGGACGGCATCGAGCGCAAAATTACAAACTTTGCGGTTTTTAATAAGAACGTCTACCGCTCGCTCTATGCCAAGAAGATTCCGGGACTTAAGACGGTCGAGGCAACCCCCACTCCAGCCCCCGTCTCCAAAGTGCAAGTCAAACCGATCTACATGGTGCTCTACATCGACAACATGAATCTCAGGCCGATCGACAGAAATCACGTCTTGCGCCAGCTCCGTGGATTCGTCAGGGAAAACTTAGTACCGCCCACGCAGATGATGGTGGCGTTCTACGATCATTCCCTCAAGATTCTGCAACCGTTCACGAGCGATCCCGAGGAGATCTATCACGCCTTGAGCAGCGTCAAACATTTCACCGGAGGCCGCTCCGAACGTGATTCCGCCCACAAGGATGTCGTTGAGATGATGCGGAAGTATCAGGATCAGGATCGCGCCGCCATGGGCTCGAGCTACGACCAGAGCCGGCTCCCGAGCGCCTACCATCTGGTTCGGGCCTACGCAGATGAAGGCCGCAACCGGCTCGCCTTCACCATCGGCGGCCTGCGCCAGATCGTCTCCATGCTTGCCGGCCTCCCCGGCAAGAAGTCCATTCTCTACATCTCTGATGGCCTCCAGATGATCCCAGGGATCGACCTTTTCTACGACTACTCTGCGGTTTACCACGACACCAACATCATGAACCTGATCTCCGATTACGACCGGACCAGCCTTTTCAAGGCCCTCGTGGAGAACGCGGCGGCTCAGGGGGTCACCTTCTACACCGTTGGAGCGCAAGGTCTCCGCGTCAGCGGCGCGGGTGCAGCGGAATCGCAGTACTCGCAGGATGCGCTCTCTTCAACCGTTCTTACTGAGTCGTACAACGATTCACTTCAGTACATGGCGGAGGGAACGGGTGGACGTGCTATCGTCAATACCAACGACTTCCGTGCAGGCTTTGAAAAGATCAGCAACGATCTCTACACCTACTATTCGATCGGCTACACGATCACCTCGACGGGACGCGATAAGATCCACAAGATCAAGGTCAAGCTCAAGAACAACCCCGGTTACACCGTCCGCTACCGGCGTCACTTCATTGAAAAATCGCTCGAATCACGGGTGCAGGATCAGGTGATGACGAGTCTCGTCTTCCCCGTCGAACACAATCCGATGCACGTTCAGGTGATCACCGGAGAGCCTTCTCCTGCCACGAACGAATGGTGGACCGTTCCCATCCACGTTTCCTTCCCGTTGAGCAAGGTGGCCCTGCTCCGTGACAGGGACGACTATGTCGGCCGTGTCATCCTTTACATCGCCGCCCGCGATTCGTCTGGAAAGCGGTCGGACGTCCAGCACCAGGAGCATGAAATCCGGATTCCGGCCGCCGATTACAAAGAGGCTCAGCGGAAGCGGTTCGGGATCGATCTCAGCCTCCTGATGGCCAAAGGGCATTACACCGTCGCCGTCGGATTGCTCGACGAGATCACTCAGGAGGACTCGATTACCACAATCCACACGCTGATCAATCCCACGGGGGAGTAACCGGTTCCCTCCGGCCACGTTCTCCATCACGATTCGTGATGCCCGGCTGGGCTGAGCAGCTCACCCCAGCCTGCTGACAAGATCGTACGACCCGTCCTCAGCCCGTGGCCGGGGTGTACGCAGTTCCTTCCATGGCGAAGGACGGCACCATTACTGGCCGGCCGGTGGCCCTCCCATCTTCTGGAGCATCTCCCGGATCGTCGGCTGATTGGGATCGAGCTTCAGCGATGCGGTAAATTGCTCCCGGGCGGTCTCAATATCGCCCGCGCATGCTGCGGCGACGCCGTAGAACGACCGGATGGGCGCACTGTTCGGGAATCGTTTGACCGCCTCCCGCCCGACCTCGACGCCGCCCGGACAATCGTGCAGGCGAATCTTGACTTCGATCAGGTGCCCCCAGAACGGATCGTGCTGCGGGAACATCTTGACAGCCTTTTCCAGAAGCGCTTCGGTCCGCTGCGGCAGGCTGAGCGATTCGTAATCCGCGGCCGCCCTGTCGAGCACGCGTTCCCGGTCGCGCAACCCATCCTTGATCGCAATCCATAGCTCCCGGTCAGCATCGTCATACCGGCCGGTCTCCATGTAGATCCGCCTCAGGTTGTAGTGAGGACCGGGCCCGGTCGGATTGAGCTTGATGGCGCGGTTGAGCAGAGCGATCGCCTCATCGTACTTCTTCTCGTTGATCTTGATCACCGCCAGGTTGTTGAGCTGCCCCAAGGTCATCGTTTTCGGGTTGATCAGGCCCTGGCCGCTCGTGGCAGGGGTGGATGCCGGCGGAGCCGGCGTGGGTGTGGCTGGGATTTCCTGAGCTGCTGCGTGTGCTTTGGCTTTCGCTGCCGCTTCACCCGCGGTTTCGAGCGGCTTATTTCCACCGCCCGAAAGGTAGCCCAGCGATTTCATCTTGGCGATGTACTCCTTGCTGACGGTATTGTGAATGTTCTTCCCGATCTGGTACGACGACGGCGGCACGAGCGCCGACCAGTCGATCGGCGGCAACGGATTGGGCGGACAGCCGGGCAGCGGATGCCCCCTCCACCGTTGATCGGGAGGAATGCCGAGGAGCGCGGCCAACGTCGGGGTGACATCGTAGACGGACTGCCACTTCGTGATGTGGCCGAGCCGCTTGATCCCCTTGCCCGCGAGCAGGAATGACGCCGGCTGCTTGTGCCACATCGGCGCTGTCGGTCCTGCCGTCCCCGAGAGCCCGCGCGGCCGTGTCTTGCCCCAGCGGAAGCCGTGGTCCGACATGATGAAAACCGTGTACTGATCGAGCGGACAGACCTTGAGCAAGCGGCCGATCCAGCGATCGACGATCTGATGGTACCGCGGCACCGACGCCGCGAGGATCGCCGCTCGTTCGGGCGACACGTTGTGCAGCGTCGGCGGATAAACGTAGGGCGCCATGATGTGGCCGATCTCATCGGTTCCCTCGATGTAGACCATCAGAAGATCGGGGTGATCGGCCGCCAGCATCAACGCCGAGCCGAAGTAAAGCCTCGTTGCAATGAACATCCTCCGGAAACCATCGATCGGATCCTGCCAGCCGACGTCCTTGCTGATCGACGCGTCGTACTCGGCTTCGGGAATGTTGATGAAATACCGGATCGTCCTCCAATCCGTCTCCTTCTCCGCCCGCTTACGGAGATCGAGGAAGCGTTGGGTCTCCTCGGGCGGGTAAACCAGGTCAGGCAGCGGATTGGTGATGCTTTGTTTGAGGTGCATTCCGGCCGTCAGGCTGTAGTACAGCCGGTCCGAGACCATGACACCGTTGATCCGTTCGGCTGGCCACGTCGCCCACCACGCCACGACGTCCGTTGTCTTCCCCATCGCTGAGGCCATGTTCCAGATCGCCGGAACCTTCCGCTGCTTGCTCGTAATCGGCATAATCTGACCGGTCTTTGGATCACGCTGCGCGAAGTCGAGGATGCCATGGACATCGGGCGACACTCCGGTCGCCATGGTTGTCCAGATCAGCGGAGAGAGAATTGGGACGATCGTCTTCATCGGTCCCCACGTTCCCGCGTTCATCAATCTGGCCATGTTCGGCATCAGCCCCCGCTTAACCAGCGGAAGCACAAGGTCCCATCCCAAGGCGTCGAGCCCGATGACCAGGACTTTGCGATGGACCTTTGGGAGTTTCTGCCGAACCTTCTCGATCAGGTAGGCCTGAATCGCTTCAGCATCGGGCTGGAGCGTCAGCTTCAGCGCCCCGTGGGGCACGTGAACGGCGTCTGCGACCGTCAGCCGCAGGACTGCCGCGGGATCGGCCGGACAGCCGGCACCGCCGCCCTTGCCCTGCACGAAACAGGAGAGCGGAATCGATGCGAGGTAGGCGCGTGCCGGTCCTGAGACCGCGGACGCGAGAGCCTCCTGCGGCGTCGATGAGGAGCCGAGAAGCCAGCGTCCCTGCGGCGGTGTGAGGGTCGCGGCGACCCCAATTCGTACGCCCTCCTTCGTTGCCGCGGTCACTTCGGCAGTCACCGGACCAGCTGGGACGCGCCGGTAGATCCATCTCGGCATCAGTGTCAACCCAGGGGACGGGACAACGAGCACGCCCCGTGACGCCGACCAACCCCACACCGCTGGGGGAGACCCCTCCCACGCTACGCTCAGCCACACGGCCCCGGCAAGGATTGCGAGAACAACGACGATGATCAGTATCTTGCGCATGGCGCGATTCTACCACCGGCCGTTCGAGGTGTCCGAAAAAAAGGGGCGGCCCAAAGGCCGCCCCTCGATCGTACGATCGATGACTTAGAAGGACAGGCGCACGCCGAGACGGATCGTCCGGGGCTGCTGCCACGACGTCGTCGTGTTGAACGACGAGTTCGTCGGCAGCCTGTTCGGGTACGGCCCGACCGGCTGGCCGGCATTGTCCGGCGTCAGCGCCGGATACGGCTGACCCGTATGCGGATCGATGACGTTGTACGTCTGCGTCACGTCGTAGTGCATGCTGCGCGTGACTTCCTTCTGGCGGTTGAAGATATTGAAGATGTCAACGAGGAAGTTGAGATCCCAGCCGTTGGCAATCTTGATCGGGTAGCCGAGGTGGAGGTCACCTTCCCAGTCCGAATCGGTCCGCCCAAAGGCGCCGCGGCGGGACAGGTAGAGCTCCCAGTTCCGATACCAGTCGTGGTAGCCCATCGCAGTGATCGGCGTACCGGTGCGGTAGTACAACGACAGGCCGACCGAGAGACCCCAGTCGAACTTGTAGATGCCATCGAACTTGTACTGCTGCCGCCGGTCGTTGGACAGGTAGCCGTTGTTGTTGACCGAGAAGTCGTAGTAGTCGTACGCGGAGTTCAGGTTCGGGTCGAGCTGACCGGTGGACGCCTGGAAGGTGCCATCGTAGTTCCCGTAGAGGCGGGAGAACAGTGCCGACGCGATGAACTGGAAGTTGTTGGAGAACCGCTTGTTCAGGTCAAACTCAACACCGGTGAACGTCCGCTTTGGACCGGGCACGCGGTGCAGGTGGCAATCGGGATTGCCATTTGTGCACTCGCCCTGGCCGCCGGGGTAGTCATACCAGTACGCAGCGTCGTAGGTGTATGTCAGCAGGTGCGTGCCGGGGTTCCCGATGAAGTAGTCGCCGTCCTGAGACAGCGCATCCTCGATGACCCGGCCGAGGTCACGGTAGATCCCCTTGACGCCAACCGACCAGTTCGGCGCAACTTCGTACTGCGCACCGAGGATGTACTCGGTGATGTACTGGCCCTTGAGCTTCGGATCGACGCGGGAAATGCCACCGCCACGGATGCGGGTGTAGCCCTCGAGGCCGGCGCCTGGCGTGATGTCAGCCGGGTCATCGGAGAAGTTGTAGACGAAAGCGTCGATCTCACCACCGAACGAACGGATGACGATATCCATCGGGATCGTCTCATAGAAGCGTCCATAGTGCCCGTACAGCTTGGACTTGCCATTGCCCATGAAGTCCCACACGAAGCCGATGCGCGGCGCCCACTCATGACCGATGTTGGCCTGGACGCCACCGAACATGTTGAAGAGCTTCTGACGGCTCCACCGGAGACCGGCATTGATCGTCAGGGTTGGGGTCACTTGCCAGCGATCCTGCAGGTAGGCCGCATCGTTATCAGCTTTGGTGTTGACCGCGCGCGGGCCGATCAGGTCCGCCGTGATCTGGTCCGCCGGGACCTTCTTCTTGAGGAAGAACTCATGAGCAAAAATCGTTGGGTGCCCCGGAGCGCCATGGAGGCCCCAAATCAGCTGACCGCCGGAGTACTGGGCGAGGTTCTTGACCGTGATGTGCTCGTACTCGTACCCGGCCTTGACTTCATGCTGGCCGAAGAAGTTGCTGACGAAGTACGACACGTCGCCGTTCCACTGCTGACGCGTGAAGTCCTGCGTCTGCATGAAACCGAGACCGGAACCGGTGCCATCCCAGCCGAACGTCGTCGTACCGTCGCCAAGAGGATTGGTCTTGTCATAGTACGCAACCATGTTGGCGCCGGGACCGCCCTCGCGGTACTTCTCCTTGTGCTGGGCGAAGCGGGCCGTGACGACCCAGTTCTCACCAAACACGCCGTTGTAGTCGACGGTACCGTCGGTACCACCGGTGTCCACCACTTCCATGTAGTGGGTCGGCGGGCCAGCCAGCCCGCGCATGGGACCGGTTTCTTCCGTCGGGTCGCCGAAGAGGGAGGCCGAAACCGAGTGGTTGTCGGTGATCCGCCAGGTCAGCTTCGCGGCGAACAGGTCACGGGTGGTCTCGTCGTCGAACGTCTGCGCCGGCGTCGGGCCGCCGAACTGGCTGAAGTCCTTGGTCGGCTGCAAATTGTCCGTGTTATCGACGTAGTCATAGGCGGCGAAGAACCACAGCTTGTCCTTCAAGATATAGCCACCGAGATCCGCACCGTAGTCCTCACGGGTGTACCCGGTCCGCGTGACCGTCCCCGCCTTGGCGCCAGCCGCCGGCGCGGCATGGAGGTCCGACTGCAACGAGTCGCTGTCGTAGTAGCCGAAGACGTCGCCGTGGAACTCGTTCCCACCAGACTTCGTGATCACGTTGATCAGGCCGCCGGTGTTGTGGCCGTACTCGGCGTTGTAGCCGCCGGTCTTGACCTGGACCTCTTTAATGAACTCGAAGTTCAGCTGCATGCCCTGCTGGCCGAGCTCGATGCCGGTGGTGTTCGCGCCATCGATGTAGTAGGCGTTCTCAGCACCGGTCGAACCGTAGAACGTTTGGCCCGAAGCGTCAGCCTGAGCACCAGGCGTGATCGACGCAACGGACGTATAGTTCCGGCCCACAGGCAGGTTCAGGTAGAACTTCTGGTTGAGGTTGGCACCGACGGTCGAGGTTGTCGTATCGACGAGCGGCGCCTGGCCGCTGACAACGACCTCGGACGTGAACGCAGCCTTCAGGGTTGTTTTGAAGACGACGTTGCCGCCGATGGTCAGGCCGATGTTCTCCTGCTCAACCTTCTGATACCCGGGCAGCGAGAACGTCGCCTTGTAGGTACCGGCGGGCAGAAGAACGAAACGGAAGTGACCCTGCGCGTCGGTGACAGCGCTCTTCTGCGCCTGCAAGGCAGGCGATGTCAGAACGACTGTCACACCGGGAAGGGGTTGCCCCCCCTCATCGACCACCGTGCCGGAGATGGTGCCCTTGGTGCTCTGCGCCATCAGAGTCCCCACCGCGAGCAAGCACACCAGCGCGGCAATCATAAACTTTCCACGCATTTTCATACTCTTCCCTCCTTCTTGGTTTGATCGAAGTTACAGAACGAAAACTCACCACGCTTCCTGCTGGCTGATCCCTCCTTTCCCAACAAAATCCATGCGCCACCAGGGGCGCCTCATGTAAGCGGAGACATTGTACTGTGATCCCTGCCACAGATGTCAAGTTGCATCTTCACTTCTTCTGCATCTTTCATCCAACCATCTGGTTCTTATATCCAAAATATTGGACATTACTCGATCGAGACGAGCAGGGAACCGGCATCCACAACATCCCCAGCCTCGACAAGGACCTCGCGGACAACGCCCGGCCGTTCCGCAGCAAGTTCATTCTCCATTTTCATCGCCTCGAGCACGATCACCGGTTGGCCCTCGGTCACTTCGTCCCCAGGTGCCACCTTGACGGCGACAACGCGTCCGGGAATCGGCGCCTCGATCCTCGATGCCCCCCCGCCCTGACCTCCGGACGCAACGCCAATCGCTTCGATCGGCGCGAGCACGTCGAGCTGGATCTCCCGTTCGCCAACGGCCAGGCGCCATCCCGTGCGCGTCTCGTGCCGGTAGGCGATCTCGTAGCTCGCACCCTCCGGCCGCAGCACCATCGAGGCGAGCGTGCCATCGAGGCGCACGAGATCGACTTTCTGAGCACGCCCGTCGAGCACGACCCGAAACCCGCCGGTCACCGGCTCAACCTCGACCTCTCGATCCCTGCCACTGAGCCTGACCACCCATTTCATCTCGGGAACCTCCCATG
>WGCW01000030.1 GCA_015493585.1 Acidobacteriota bacterium | reverse complement strand
GGATGGCTGGCGCGGGTGTGGCCTGTCGATCACACCGAAGCGTTGAAGGGTCTGCGGGTTGGGGAGCGCGCGGCCAAGTGGCTGGAGCGCGAGATTCAGCGGTTCGCCGAATTCCTGTCGCAGAAGACCTCACCGGAGCTCGTTGGGGCGATGCTTCCCGATGGCGCTCACCCGGTCGTCGGTGCGGCGATGAACCTCGACGACGAAGCCTGGAAGGCCTTCGAAGATCAGTTCGCCCGCAGCTCCAAGAGCTGACTCTCACCCCCCAGGAGTGATCAAACGGGGCGCCCCACGGCGCCCCGTTTTTGTGCGTCCGGTGCGATCGAGGAAAAATCAGCCGCGGACGTTACCGAGGTTCGCATCAAGGGAGGGATCCGCCTCCTTTGGGCTCCCCGGAGTCTTTCTCGCAACCCTCTTGGGCGGGTGGGGGTCCACAATCGTCCCCCGCCGGTCTGAGAAGGTAAGGTGCGCAACCGTAATTCCCACCGAGATCCTTCGCAGCGTGCCTCCGGCACGCCGCTCAGGATGACATCGAGGGGGCCGTCCGAGATGGAGGGTGCCTTCGCCCTCGACTTGGGACGAGACGAGGAGCCGTCATGCTGAAGATGCGGATCTTTCGCCTCCGGTTCAGGATCATAGGGAGAAGTGTCACTCTAAAGAGGGCGATGCCTCCCCTTTCAATGTCATCCTGAAGAGGCGTGTCTTCCCTCTCAATGTCATTCTGAGCACCCATATGCCCCCGGGTGGGGGCACCGAGGCGGTGGACGAACAGGCATTCAGGTGCCGTTCCTCCGGTTTCTCGAAGTTTGGCGTTGTCAGCAGGTTACGTTGTTTCCTCCCACGTGATGCAATTGCTGTTAGTTGAGAGGCGGCGAAGCCGACGAAGAATCTGGGAGGGGGACTATGAGCATTCCTGTTTCCTCCTTCGCAGCGTTCCTGTCCAAGCCCTCGTGGGAGTGTGGGGGAAAGAAGAGTCGAAACCTGCACGCCGCCGATATTCAACACTGTCCCCTGCTCTTCGACCCAATATCGATCTGGAAAACGCAACCACGGAGGTCGCAGGACCTTGGATACTCAACACCGTTCGCCACTCTGCGCCTGGTGTGAAACCTCTTGGCTGGATCAATTCAACACTGTCCCCTACTCTGCTGTTTTGGCAAGATCTGCACACAGCTTTCTGGGTGAACGGGGACCGGCTGGGCCGGGGGCCAGGGAAGCTGGGAAATACATCAGGGGGGCTCGGAGACTCCGCGAAGAACCTCCGGTCAATCCCAGATGCCGAGCATCGCCTTGACCTCGTCGTTCGCATCGATACGAGGATCCCAAGGGGGTGACCACACGAGCTCGACCTCGGCCTTCGAAACGCCTTCGAGGCGGCTGACGGCGAAGCGGGCCGCCTCGACAATCTCGGGACCGAGTGGACACATCGGTGAGGTCAGGGTCATCTTGACCGTCACAGCCCCTTCGTCAGGGTCGACTTCGATCCCGCGGATCAGACCAAGATCGACGATCGACAGACCAATTTCCGGATCCTGAACAGGCTGAAGACACGTCTTGACCTGCTCAACCGTCACCATTGGCAGAGCCCTCCCCTTCCCCGCCGGCCACCTTGGCCCGCTTCTCACTGGCATCGACAGCGGCGCGCAGCAGGGTCACCCATGGCAGCAGCGCACACTTCACCCGGACCGGAAATTGTCGCACGCCGGTCAGGGCTTCGAGATCGCCGAGGTCCATCTCACTCGGAGGATCGTCCCCGTGCATGATCCGCTTGAAGATCTCGGCAATCTTGCGAGCGTCCTCGATGGTCTTGCCCTTGACGAGCTCGGCCAGCATCGACCCGGAGGCCGTCGAAACGGCGCATCCCCGTCCAATGACGGCGACGTCCTTGATGATGTCCCCGTCGAGCTCGAACTGGAGGGTGACCTCGTCGCCGCAGGAGGGGTTCAGACCGGATTCCTCGATATCGATACGCTCGAGCTCGTGGCGGCCGCGGGGATGGCGGTGGTGATCGAGGATGACCTCCCGGTAGAGCTGGTCCAACATGCTCGTGCTCATCAGCTGAAGTACCTCCTTGCAAAACGGATCCCCTCACACAGGGCATCGACATCTTCCCTCGTCGAGTAAATTCCAAACGAGGCCCTCGTCGTGGCAACGACGCCCAGCCTCCGGTGGAGCGGCTGCGCGCAGTGGTGACCCGCCCGAACCGCCACTCCCGCCTGATCGAGAAGGGTCGCCATGTCGTGCGGATGGACCTCGGGGTCGTGAAAGCTGACCAGCCCTCCGCGGCGCGCCGCATCCGGCGGTCCGAACACGACGAGCCCAGGCAGCCCGGCGAGCTTCTCCAGGGCGTACTGAGTGATCATCCGCTCGTGCTCGCGGACGTTGTCCAGCCCAAGGTTCTCGAAGTAGTCGATGGCAGCAGGAAAGGCAGCTGCTGCGGCAACGTTGGGCGTCCCAGCCTCGAACTTCAGCGGAGGCTCGGCCCACGTGGCCCGGTCGAGGAAGACCTCATTGATCATCTCGCCGCCACCTTCCATCGGTTCCATCGTGTCGAGGAGATCGGGCCGTGCGGCGAGAAAGCCGAGCCCCATCGGTCCGTAGCACTTGTGTGCGGAGAACACGAGCAGATCGGCACCGAGCTCCTTCATACTGACCGGCATGTGGCCAACCGATTGGGCCGCATCGACGGCCACGATGGCGCCGGCGCGATGGGCGGCCTCGGCCACCTCGGCCACCGGATTGATCGTGCCAAGCACGTTCGATACGTGCACCAGAGAGACGATCCGTGTCTTTGGGCTCAGCAACTCTTTGAGCGCGTCAAGCCTCAGCTCACCGCCATCCGTGATCGGGATATGGCGCAACACGACGCCGTTCCGGGCGGCCAGCATGATCCAGGGCACGAGGTTGGCATGATGCTCCATCTCCGTGAGAACGATCTCGTCACCCGGCTTGAGCGTGTGTTCCAGCCCGCGTGCGATGAGATTGATCGCAGCGGTCGCGTTCCGCGTGATGACGACCGAGGAGGGCGACGGCGCCTCGATCAGGGTTGCAACGCGCGTCCGGCAGTTTTCGTACGCGGCCGTCGCCTCCTCGGCAAGGGTGTGGATCCCCCGGTGCACGTTGGCGTTGAGATCCCGGTAATAGGCCTGCTCGGCCCGGATGACCGTTTCCGGTTTCTGGGCAGTTGCGGCCGTGTCGAGGTAGACGAGCCTGTGCGCGTTGACCGTCCGTTGCAGCGCCGGAAAGTGGCCGGACAGCTCGGGCCACACGAACGGCGGCTCCTGCGAGGTCTTCTCCGCGCTCATGACTTCGCCGCCTCTTCGTCTGTCATCAGGAATCGTCCAATACGATCGGCGATGATCGCCTCGAGCGGCTCGCGCAGCCCGGCTGGAATCCGTGACAGCGCGGGATCGACGAATCCTCTGACGATCAGGCGCTTGGCCCGGGCCTGAGGAATGCCCCGGCTCTCAAGGTAGAAAACCTGCTCGGGATCGAGAGGCGACACGGTCGCACCGTGGCTGCACGACACATCGTCGGTCATGATCTCGAGCTCCGGAATCGTATCGGCGCGACACGTACCGGAAAGCAGCAGGTTCCTGTTTTCCTGGTACGCCTCGGTACCCGGCGCGTCCTTGGCGATCCTGATGTTCCCGGTATAGGCCGACCGGGCCCGTCCCGTCAGGGCCACCTTGAAATCGATGTTTGAACGGGTATGCGGCGCCACATGCTCGTGCACCGTATGATGATCCATATGCTGGCGAGCCTCACCAAGCACGAAACCAACAATCTCGCTCGACGCTCCGGAACCTTCAAGGATCGCTCCCAGATCCATCTTGACGACCGAACCGCCAAACGAGGCCAGCACCGTGGTCAGCGACGCATCCCGGCCGACGCCGGTGCGGGCCGTCAGGTGAGCCGCCGTGCCAGCATCGAGCTGCTGGAGGATCACGTGGCGGATGTTCGCCCCAGGATCGAGCGACGTTTCCGTCACAGCGCTGACGTAGGCCCCCTCACCACCACCCTTGTGATCGTCCACTACGGTCAGCGCCGCATTGATCCCAGCTTCGACGACCAGCCGGGGTGCTGACCAGCCGGGGCCGGCCATCGTCACGATGTGGACCGGACCGGGAACCACGGCATCCTTGGGGACCCGAACGAGCAACCCGCTGGTCCATCCGGCAGCATTGAGCGCCTCGAACACGCCATGGGTCCCATCGACCTTTCGGCCGAATCTTTCCGCCGCGTCCGCCTCGGCGGTCAACGGAACAATCTCGAGCCCTGCCGCCGCGGCCGCATCGGAGATTGTGACCCGTGGCGGACGTCCCGAGGCAACAACGACGACGGCACCACCTTCGGGCAGCTCCGGCCCCTCGATCGGGCCGGACCCGGTGATCGCCTGGACCGGTTGCGGCGGGAGCAGCCTGGCGGGATTGGTATAGCGCCAGAGGTGGGACGAACGGTCAGGCGGTGGGAGCTGCGCGAGCAGGCGCAGTGCGTCGAGACGCTGCGAGAGGAGCGGCTCCCGCTCGCCGAGCTGTGCGGAGAGCGAGCGCAGGAACGCCTCGTCGAAAACAGGGCTGGCGGCGGGCATCGTGACGGCAGCTTCAGCCAACGGAATCCTCCATTTCAAGCGCAATCAGGCGGTTGAGCTCGACGGCATACTCCATCGGAAGCTCCTTGACGAACGGTTCGATGAACCCGTTCACAATCATCAGCCGGGCCTGGTCCTCGCTGAGGCCACGGCTCTGCAGGTAGAAGAGCTGTTCGTCGGCGAGCTTCGAGACGCGGGCCTCATGCTCGACGCTGACGTCATCCTCGGCGATCTCCATCGTCGGGTAGGTGTCGGAGCGCGCCTCGGCGCCGATGAGGAGCGCATCGCACTCGACGTGGGACTTACATCCGGTCGAACCAGGGGTCATCTTGACGAGCCCTCGATACGAGGATCGCCCCATATCCTTCGAAATCGACTTCGAGATGATCCGGGAGGTCGTGTTCGGAGCCAGGTGGATCATCTTAGCGCCGGCATCCTGATGCTGACCGTTGCCTGCGAACGCGATCGACAGCACCTCGCCGTGCGCGCCCTCTCCGGCGAGGATCACGGCTGGATACTTCATCGTCACCTTCGATCCCATATTGCCGTCCACCCATTCCACGATGGCGTTCTCATACGCCTTGGCACGTTGGGTCACCAAATTGAAGACGTTGGTCGACCAGTTTTGGATCGTGCTGTACCTGATGTGGGCGCCCTTCATCGCGATCAGCTCGATCACGCCGGAATGCAGCGAATCCGAGCTATAGACCGGAGCGGTGCACCCTTCAATGTAGTGGACGAAGGCCCCTTCGTCGGCGATGATGAGCGTCCTCTCAAACTGCCCGATGTTCTTCGAGTTGATTCTGAAGTAGGCCTGCAGCGGAATTTCGACCTTCGTGTGCGGTGGAACGTAGACGAACGAGCCACCCGACCAGACCGCCGTGTTCAACGCGGCGAACTTGTTGTCCGCCGCCGGAACGACCGAACCGAAGAACTTCTTGATGATCCCGGGGTGCTCCTTGAGACCGGAATCGATGTCGAGAAAGATCACGCCCTGCTTTTCGAGATCCTCACGGATCGAGTGGTACACGACTTCCGACTCGTACTGAGCGGAGACACCGGCGAGGAACTTGCGCTCCGCCTCCGGAACCCCCAGCCGGTCGAACGTCTTCTTGATCCGCTCTGGCACCTCGTCCCAGTCACGGGTGAGCTCGCCGGGCGGCTTCATGTAGTAGTACAGATCATCGAAATTGAGCTCGGCGAGCATCGACTGATCGATCCATGTCGGCATCGGCTTGGCGAGAAAGATGTCGAGCGCACGATGCCGGATCTCGCGCATCCAGTCCGGCTCCTGCTTGTATCGCGAGATCATCTCCACGACTTCGTGACTCAGCCCCTTCGGAGTCCTGAGCAGGTACTCCTCCGGATCGTGAAACCCGTACTTCTCCAGGTAATCCTGGTTAATGCTGGCAATCGCACGTTCTTTTGAGGTCATTGTGTTCCTCCAACAACGGCGGCTGCCTCGGGCTCCACCCAGTCGTACCCGCGCTCTTCGAGCTCCAGCGCGAGCCCGGGCCCACCGGAACGGACGATCCGCCCGTTCATGAACACGTGCACGGCATCCGGAGCCACATAGTTGAGGATCCGCTGGTAGTGTGTGACCAGCAGAACGCCGGTCTCACCTCCGGCCGCGCGGTTGATCCCATCGGACACGACCTTCAACGCGTCGATGTCCAGGCCGGAATCGGTTTCGTCGAGCAACGCAAAGACCGGCTTGAGAATCAGCATCTGCAAGATCTCGAGCCGTTTCTTCTCGCCACCGGAAAAGCCATCATTGAGGTAGCGCGCCATGAAGGAGCGCGGCATGCCGAGCACGTCGAACGCCTCGCTCATCAACGTGCGGAACTCTCGCACCGGCACATCTGCACCGCGCCGGGCGGAAAGCGCCGCCCGGAGAAAGCTCGCGACGCTGACCCCCGGGACCGCGACGGGATACTGGAAGCTCAAGAACATTCCACGGCGCGCCCGTTCGTCCGCCGGAAGCCCGCTGACCGGTTCACCGTTGAGCAGGATCTCCCCTTCGACACGGTACGCCGGATGGCCCATCAGGGCGGCTGCCAGCGTCGACTTTCCGGAGCCGTTGGGCCCCATCAGTGCGTGTTTTTCACCCGGGAAAATCTCGAAGCTGACCCCCTTGACAATCTCCTTGTCCTCGACGTACACGTGGACATCCTGGCAGGAAAAAACTGGCTTTCGTTCTACTGTCGTCATTGATGCAATGCTCCTTCGATCGTTTGTAC
>WGCW01000029.1 GCA_015493585.1 Acidobacteriota bacterium | reverse complement strand
GTTGGTCCCTTCCCCGGGATAGTATTCGAACGCGTTGTCTCCCGTGGCGCCGTGGGCGCCCGGCGTTGTGCTGACCTGTGCAGCAACCTCGTTCCCCTCGTCCCAGGCGGTGAGGACGCGGAACACCCGGATGCGCCGTGGTAGCCCCTGGCTCCCGCTGCTGATCGTGTTGTACAGCTCGAGCGTGGCCGAGATCACCGACGAGGTCACCGGGATCGACGAGAGGTCGAAGCGCAACAGAACGTTGGAACCACCGTCCCGGTCGAGGAAGAGGAGCTGGTTCTGCCCGTAGTTCATCGTGTACTGAGGTGGCGTACCCCAGTCGTTCGTCTGAACGTAGGTGTCTGCAGCGCCGCAAAAGCCATCAAGGCCGTTTTGAAGGATGAGCGTGCGCTCTGTTGCGGCGGCGCCGCCCGCGGCCAGGAGAGCCGCGAACATCACGCCTGCCACGACATGTTGAGAGCCAACGAACAACCGCATCGATCCCTCCTGGTGCCTGGATGACTGGGCCCATGATACCCGTGCTCATGGGCGACGGGAGGCAGAGGCTTAGAGAGAGCGTTGCGCTGTGTTGCATCGGTCGGAGATAGCCTTGGAGCGCGGACTTCAGTCCGCATCTTTTTGTGCCGAAACGCGTTGAGCGCACAATGCGGACTAAAGTCCGCGCTCCCTCAGGCGCTCTCGCCGGGACCGATCGCCTTGGCGTTGGGGTGAGCATGCTTCGATCCTGGTCGGATCCACTGGAATCACACGGGTTCGGCACAGCGCAACGCCCTCATGGAGCGCCCGCTGGCAACCGGCACGAGCCAGGCATGATTGAAGAGCCGCTCAACCCTCCCACGGTCATCCTGAGCCGCTCAGCCTTTTCCATGCGTCTGAGGCGCCCGCCTTTCCCTGTCATCCTGAGCTACTCCACTTTCCGTCATCCTAAGTCGCTCAGACCACCCGCGTCATCCTGAGCCCTTTCACTTTTCGTGTCATCCTGAGCGGCGGGCCAGAGGCACGGCGCGAAGGATCCGGGCGTGGGTGGGCCAGTCCTGCGCCTTTCACGCGATCCGCCCCCCAAGACCTTCACGACCGTTCACGCACGAACATGCCCTCCGCGCTCCCGGCGTTCCCCCGGGTGGGCGAGGAAAAGGGACACGCCAGCCACACGCTGATACGCTGATATTCAACACTGTCCCCATCTCGTGAAGACTCATCTGCAGAACCTAACCGCAGCGTGCGGTAGGGGGTCGCAGAGGAAGGCCGAGATGAGGTCAACACTGTCCCTGACTTATGTGGCCGCCGTTCCCACCACGAAGCCTTTTTAGCCCCCCACCCAGATCCTTCGCCTCCGGCTCAGGATGACTAGGGAAGGGGCATGGCTCAGGATGACTAGGGAAGGGGCATGGCTCAGGATGACCAGGGAAGGGGCATGGCTCAGGATGCCATGTGGGGGATATGTCATGCTGCGAACGCGAAGTCTTTCTTTCCCCTGTCATTCTGCGGAGGCGCAGCCTTTCCTCCATTGTCATTCTGAGGAGGCGAAGCCGACGAAGAATCTGGGTGGGCGGAGGAAAAGACACCGCAGCCACACGCTGATACGCTCATATTCAACACTGTCCCCATTTCATGAAGATCCATCTGGAGCATCTAACCGGGGAGACCGCGGCAGCGTAGAGAGAAGAGGAGCACAGAGGCACAAGGTGGTAGAGACGGTTCGCTTGGTCGTGCGGGTTGCTGCGCGTGGGGTGAAATCTTGCCATCTCGCCCGCCTTCTGGCGGAAAACGTGAAATTTCGGCCATTTCTTGGGGTGAAGCCGAAGCTGTCGCCTTCGGATATCTCGATCCTCGTTGGCCTTCCCGGCAGCGCAATCCCTCATGGCTCAACACCCATTACTGGTGCAGCGCTGACCTTGAGCAAGCTGGCGTGGGAGGCGTTTCAACGGGAATTCGCACCCATCGACCAGGATGAAGGAGAGACAGCATCGAACCTCAGTTGAGCGATTCTCAACGGTGATCTGCACACGCCTACGCCGCCTCCTTCCAAGCCAGAGCCTGACGGCTCAGCCGGCCTACGGCCGGGGCGTGTCCTATCTCGTGGGTGTCGACATGCGCCGATGTTCGACATGCCTCCGGGTAGCCTGAAGCTCGTCGCACCCACCAGAGCATCAAGATCTTGGCACATCTCATCCGCCAGAATCTCTCAGCTCAGGTGAAACCGGCTCCATCCTCCCGCCATGCCGAGGTGATTCCAAGGGGCATGTTCGTTACAATGCCCGCGTGAGTGGCATCAAACCTCTTCTCGGTGTGGCCCGGGCGCCGTTTCTCCTATTACCGGTTGCCCTCGTTGTGTGCGGTGCCGGGGCAGCGGCGTACGGGGGGAGCTTCCGGTGGGACCGGACGGTGGTGGCGCTGGTTGGGCTCGTCGCGCTGCACGCCGCTGTCAATATCTTCAACGAGATCAGCGACTATCGCCGCGGGATCGATCTGGAGACGGTCAGGACGCCGTTTTCAGGTGGGAGCGGAACCCTGCCAGCCGGGCAGCTTTCCCCGAGGGCGGCGTTGATCTTTGGGATCTGTATGGCGGCTCTCGGCGCCGCTACCGGCGTGTACTTCCTCGTGCTCGTCGGCCGTCCGCTCGTGCCGCTGCTCGTGATCGGTGCGGTGTCCGTGCTTGGGTACACGGATCTCCTGGCGCGGGCCGGGCTTGGGGAGATCGCGGCCGGGCTTGGGCTTGGGGGGTTGGCCGTTGCAGGAACGGCGCTGGTCCAGGACGGGCACGTGGGGGCAGCAGCGCTCGCCGCATCACTGCCGGCCTTCCTGATGACCTTCGATCTCTTGTTGCTGAACGAATTTCCGGATGAGCGGGCCGACCGGCGGGGAGGACGCCGGAACCTGGTGCTGCTGCTCGGCCGGCGGCCGGCCGCCGCGCTCTGGGCCGTTGCTGCGTTGCTCGTCCCGGCTTGGATCATCGTGGCGGCTGCGTTCGGGTGGCTCCCTCCCCTTGCGATCGCCGCCGGATTTCCCACGTTGCTGCTGGCACCGGGGTTGGTGTGGGCCTTTCGAGACTGGGATTCCGAGGTGCCCCGTTCGGCCCTGGCCACCAACGTCGTATGGAACCTGGCAACGAATGTGCTTCTCGGTCTCGTGCTTTTTGCTCTCGCGTGACGGGAGTGACGGATCGCCCGGCGCCAGGGTATTTTTGTGAGGCTCCGGATTGATCCGGAAAGCCCTTTCTTGAAACGGAGGTGACGGATGGGGAACGCCGTGAGTCCAACGCTCCCGGAGAAGCTGGGGCTCAAGGAGCTCATCGCCATGGGTGTGGGCGGCATGGTGGGAGGGGGGATCTTCTCGGTCCTTGGGCTCTCGGTGGGTATGGCCGGGCATGCCGCGCCGGTAGCCTTTGCGTTGGGCGGGGTCATTGCACTGCTGACCGGCTGGTCGTACGCCCGCCTCGGCCTGACATTCCGTTCGGACGGCGGAAGCTTCACCTATCTCGAGTATGCTTTTCATCATCCGAATGTCGCTGGCCTCGGGGGCTGGCTGCTGTTGGTTGGATACATCGGCACGATGGCGCTTTACGCCTATACCTTCGGCGTATACGGAGCGGCCATGTTGCCGGTCAGCGGACACATGCTGGCGGTCAAGCACGTGCTGGCGTCCGGTATCCTCTTTTTGTTCCTGGGAGTTAACCTGTACGGCGTCAAGGCGGCGGGTCATTCCGAAGACGTCATCGTCATGGTCAAAGTGCTGATTCTCACCCTGTTCGCCGTTGCCGGCCTGTTCACGATCACGTCCGGCCACCTCATTCCGGTCTTCAACAAGGGCCTCGGCGGCACCCTGATGGGCGCGGCCCTGATCTTCGTCGCGTACGAGGGGTTTGAGCTCATTCCGAACGCGGTGCACGAGATGGAGCATCCCGAGCGGAACCTCCCGCGCGGCATCCTGATCTCGATCATCGTCACGACGGTGATTTACATCATCGTCTCGTTTGTCGCCGTTGGGAATCTGACGGCACAGGCAATCGCGACGGCCAAGGAGTACGCCTTAGCGGAGGCAGCACGCCCCTTCCTCGGGCAGGCCGGATTTCTCCTGATCGGCCTGGGCGCCCTGCTCTCGACCGCTTCGGCGATCAACGCGACGATGTTTGGGACCGCGCGCCTCGGGAAAGTCATGGCCCAGGAGAAGGATCTGCCTCGCGTTTTTTCGATGCGGGAACGGACCCGTGATGTGCCGTGGGCGAGCCTCTGCATCCTGACCGCCGCAACGCTGCTGTTCGTCAATTTCGGTAATCTGACGATGATCTCGTCCTTTGCAAGCGCCGCGTTCCTGCTGATCTTCGCCAGCATCAACCTCGCGGCGCTCAGACTCCGCCGGAAGATCGGCATCGGGTGGCTGGCACCGGCAGCCGGTCTGATCCTCAGCGGCGCATCCTGGCTGATCCTGGGGATCTACCTCTGGCAGCACCACCGTCTCAACCTCGAGTGGATTGTCCTGTCCTACATCGTCATCGGCCTCGCGGAGCTGCTCTTCAGCGAACGGCGGGTGCTCTTCCGCCGGCGTTGAAGCACCGGCCCGCCGGAACTTCACCTGGAGCGAGCGCTCTCGTGCACCGGCTCGAGGAAGACTTCGAGCACCGGCACGGCCGGCGGTGCAACGTCAGGTATTGGGTGCCAGGAAAAACCTGGAGCCCCGCGGAGGGGGCTCCAGGTGTGCCCGCGTGATTCACTGGAGCTATTGCAGTTGTAACCCAAACGCTTTGACCAGGAAGACGGCCATCTGGTCGCGGTTGAGGACCTGATCCGGACAGAAGAGAGGCGGATTTGCGCTACACCCGGCCGAAATGCCGCGCCGGGCGATCTCCTCGATCCACGGGGCCGTTGGATCGCTGACCGGCACGTCGTTGAACATCCCGGTGGCGGCCGGAGGCGTGTAGAGCGGTCCCTCGATCGTCTTGAGCATCAGCACCGCCATCTGCCTGCGGGTGACGGACGCGTCGGGGCAGAAGAGGAGCGGATCACTGCTGCATCCGGACGTGATCCCGCGCGCCGCAATCTCTTCGATCCAGGGCGCAAACGGGCTCGACGCCGGTACGTCGCCGAAGAGCCCAACGGCGGCAGGGGGTGTGTAT
>WGCW01000028.1 GCA_015493585.1 Acidobacteriota bacterium | reverse complement strand
TAACCTCGGACGGAACACGATTGAAGAATCCCTTGATCATCGTGGCGCTGGAGTGCAGGCCCGAGCGTTCGCGCGCCCCGTTGAGCCCGCCCGCGATCAGCAACGTCACGATCGCCAGAAGCGCAAGGACGACCAACATCTCAGCGAGGCTAAACCCCTCGTCGGTGCCGTGTTCCCTATCTCCAACCGGACGCTCTACATGTAACATCTTCGACTCCTATTCATAATTTACCCGTGCGCAAACCGATGGGCAAGATCGATAGCCCCATATTGACATAGCTTTAACAGAGTGTGACGGAAGGGAGCTCCTCCAGAGACAAGCGCGCCGCATCTGCCATATCACCAAGCAACCGGCGCCCCCATGGGCCCATCGTTCGTGCAGGCGGTCCCTCAGTTAAGCGGTGTATCCGTGTCCTCAGGAGAGCCGGGAGCTTCACCAAGATCGCGAATCAGCTTGTCAAGCGAGGTGACACCCCCCCACCGCTCAATGATCTCGCCGGCGTATTCGTTGGCGGCGTTGCCAACGACCTCGATCGCGAGATTGATGGCATCGGGGGTCACAGACGATCCAAGCATGCTGTAATCGAAGCACACATCGGAGTCCTCATCCAACGAGAATCCCCCGAAAAGCTGATCACCGTTCAGGCGCGCCAGGTACTCGCCGAGGTGGGCGTCCGGACGTTCGATGTCCCGGACGAGATAACAGCGAACGTTCAGGACTGCGTCATCGCCCACCGGGCTCCCAATCAGGTACACAACCGCCTCGCCCTCGACGATCATGAACGCCCAGTCGCCCCACTTCTGGTATCCATCGGGACCGTAGAGACCAATGAGCTCCTGCTCGACCAGCCGCAGCACCTTCTCGACCATGTCATCGCCGGACTCAGGCGCTGTCACGGCAGGCATCCCGGCGGCACGAGGTTCGCACTCACTTGAACGCTGACCGTGCCTCTTGACGGCTTCCACGAGCTGTGACGTCTGTGGCGGAAATGCTTCATGACAATGCTCAACCGAAGTCGAAGAAATCCCCTTCGAAGACCTCGGACAAATGACGCATCATCGTCGCCGACAGCCCGGCAGCGAGGCCAGACATGATCGCTGCACCCTTGGTCCGTCCGACGAGGTACCCAACGACGCCGATAGCTGTGACCGAACCGACGGGATGCCGCCGCACCGTATCGCGCCAATCGATGCTCGAAGGCACGAGAGTATCCAAGATCGCATCTGCATCGAGCCGCTTTGAGGATGCTTGGGTGTTCTCAGCCTCTTCCCCCGGAGAGGTCACCGGCTCGTCAAGCTCAATGTCCTGCTGTGTCTCATCCATCATCATGCTGTTCAGTCCTTCGGCCGTGTGACGTACCCGATGAGAAAGCCTGCCGCCAGAGCGATCAGGACCGACTTTCCGGGGTTCGTCTTGATGTATTCGATCACCTGGTCGCTCTTCCCCTTCAAATCGGCATCCGCCACACGGTCCTTGACTTTCCCGTACAGCTCGTGGCTCCGGTCCGAGAGTAAATCGTACTGCTCACGGCTCTTCGCATAGAGCGCCTCAGCCTGTTCCCGGGTTTTCGAAGCGGTCGTCGCAGCCTTCTCCCGCGCTTCCCCGAGGTACCGTTTCGCCTCCTCGAGGTAGACCCGGCTCTTCTCAGCTGCCAGCTGCGAACGTTCTTTTGCCTTCCCGTAGGCACTCTGCATCGCGTCCCGGGCCTTCTCCATCGAAGCCTGGGCCTTGGAAAGAGCTTCCTTCACTCCTCCGAGACCGGTATCGCTCGCATCGGCAACCTCTTCGATTGCCTCTTCGACCGTCTGTTCTTTCTTCTCCGTCATAGCATCGTCCCCCTCTCCTCATCATTGTCATCACGGTACTATTCTAGGTCGTCCCGTACGTTCCGTCCACACCGCGCCCGAAAGAGGTTGTTGCGCTGTGCCCCGTCGGCCGGAGGCAGCTTTGGAGCGCGGACTTCAGTCCGCATCTTTTTGTACCAGAACGCGTTGAGCGCACGATGCGGACTGAAGTCCGCGCTCCCTCGGGCGCTCTCCCCGCGACCGGTTGCCTTGCCGTTGGGGTGAGTGTGCTTAGATGTATCGGCTGGCATCACACGGGTTCCGCCCGGCGCAACAACCCCCGAAAGGAGGCCGTCCGGCGATCGTGGACTGCACGCCGGATCGATCATGACGGCGTTGCGCCGCCGGGAAGGGTAACGAGGATCGAGAGATCCGAAGGCGGTGGCTCCGGCTTCACCCCAGGAAATGGCCAAAATGGCAAGTCCTCCCCAAAAAGGCGGGCGAGATGGCGAGATTTCACCCCACGCGGAGCGACCCGCACGACCAGGCAAACCGTCTCTACCCCCTTGTGCCTCTGTCCTCCTCTTCTCTCTGCGCTGCCGCGATCTCCCCGGTTCGATTCTCCAGATGGATCATCACGAGATGGGGACAGTGCTGAACTCATCTGAGCCTTCCTCTGCGAATCTCTGCGACCTCCGTGCTTGCGTTTTTGTCGCGGCCGCCCCCCCACCCAGATCCTTCGCGGCGCACCTTTGGCACACCACTCAGGATGACATGAGGGGGAAAGGCTGCGCCTCCTCAGAATCACGCATCCCCGTGTCATCCTGAGCCGAAGGCGACGGATCTCGCCTCCTCTGAACGAACAGCAATCACATCACGTGGGAGAAAGCAGCGTAACATACTGATAACGCGAAACGTCGAAAAACTGTATCCGAATCCCTGTTGGTCCACCACCCCGGTGCCCCACACTGAGGCATGTGGGTGCTCAGAATGACAGGGGAGGGGGGCTTTGCCTCCGCAGAATGACAGTGGGGGGAGAAGGCTGTGCCTCTGCGTTTCACTCCTCTTCCCACCTGTCCCGCAAAGAAGCGGTGCGCAGCGCAACAACCTCGATCCTGTGGAACATGCTCCATTCAAGGCTGGCCACGGTAGGATAGGCGCTGGAGGTATGCGATGAAGATCACCGTGCTCGGCGCTGGACGATGTGTGACCGGCTCAAAGTACCTGCTCGAATGGAAACAGTTCTCGATGTTGCTCGATTGCGGCCTTTTCCAGGGCCCGGCTGAGAACCGGCGCCGCAACTGGAAGCCACTACCATTCCCGGCAAAACGGCTTCACGCTGTGGTGCTCACCCACGCTCACATCGATCACAGTGGCTTCCTGCCTCGACTTGTTCGACAGGGGTATCGAGGCCCAATCTACTGCACAAAGCCGACCGCCGCCCTGTTGCGCGTTCTCTTGCCAGACGCCGCCCACCTCCAGGAAGAAGAGGCCCGGTACGCGAACAAGGAGGGGTACTCCAAGCATTCCCCCGCCTTGCCACTCTTCCGGGTGGCGGATGCGCAGGCAGCCCTCAAGCAGCTCGTTCCAGTGGACTTTCACCAACGGACCGAGCTGCACCCTGGCATTGTGTTCCGTTACAACAGGCAGGGGCACATCCTTGGTGCCGCCGCCGTCGAGATCATGACGAAGGTGTCCAACGGCAAGAGAAAAACAATCTACTTCTCCGGAGATATAGGCAGGTACGGTGTTCCCATCCTCAAGGAGCCGGAACCGTATCCTGGATCCGACGTCCTCTTCATGGAAACGACCTATGGAGACCGCCTCCACGATCCTCGAGACCCGTATGAGGTTCTCTCGACTGAGATCAATGCAGGCCTCAAGCGGGGCGGCGTCGTCCTGATCCCCGCATTCGCGGTCGACCGGACGCAAGAGATCCTCTACATGCTGCACGAGCTGATGGTCGATGGAGATGTGCCACAGGTGCCCATCTGGCTCGACAGCCCCATGGGCATTGAGGCCACGGCGCTCTATAGCCGCTTCACCGAGGAGCACGACGCCGAGATGCGGGAATTCTACGCCGAGCAGGACAACCCAATTTTCCCCCCGACCCTTCAGGTCACACGCACGACGGCGGAATCGAAGAAGCTCAATCACGTATCCGGCCCCGGCATTATCATCTCGGCGTCCGGCATGGCGACCGGTGGCCGCATCCTGCACCATCTCAAGTTGCGGCTTCCGGATGCCCGGAACACCGTGATCTTTGTCGGCTACCAGGCTCAGGGCACCAAGGGCCGGCGCCTGATTGAAGGCGAAGAGGAGGTTAAAATCCACGGTCAGTGGATCCCTGTCAAGGCCCACATCTCGAGTCTGGGAACGTTCTCGGCCCATGCCGACGCTCAGGAGTTGCTGGTCTGGCTCGGCAAGCGGGAACGTGATCCTGAACAGGTCAACTTGATCCACGGCGAGTACGGCGCACAACAGGCTTTTGCCGAAACGATCAAGGAGGAGCTTGGATGGGACGCACACATCCCGGAGATCGGGGACGAAATCACACTGTAGGCCTCGCCCGCCGCGTGCTGTGGTGGGTATGGTTCACGATCCGCGATTTTTTCGCCGATAACGGTGTCAACCGTTCGGCTGCACTCGCGTACATTAGTCTCTTCGCACTCGTTCCTCTCCTGGCAACTGTGGCTGTGCTCTACAAGTCGTTCTTTTCGGTTCATATCCAGGAGATCGTTGAAACCGTCACAAGCGTACTTCCCTTTTCTTCCGAAAGTGTTGCGAAAACCCTGACGGACTTCGTTCGCCGCGCAACGGCCCTGGGTGGTATCTCCCTCGTTGTTTTCATCATTTTGGTCTTCCGGCTCTTTTACATCATCGAAGAGACGCTCAACGAAATTTGGGGCGTCGCGTCGAGGCGCTCCGCAACGATCAAGATTTTCTCGTTTACGATGATCCTGTTCTGGGGTCCGGTCATCATGGGCGTCGGCACATCGCTCGTTCTGTGGCTGCGCGGGCGGCCCTGGGCACCCCCCACCGCCATCTTCCTCGTGCTCGAACGCATTCTCATCCCTCTGATCGCCTTCACCATGGTGTACTGGTTCGTGCCGTTCACAAGTGTCAGGTGGACGAGCGCCCTCGTTGGTGGAATCACCGGCACCGCCGGGCTCGCGCTGCTCCGGGCTGGGTTCATCGCCTACATCAAGCACTTCCCGAACATCAACTTCATCTTCGGTTCTCTCGCCTTGGCTCTGATCTTTCTGACATCGATTTTTGCCTTCTGGGTCCTTGTGATTATCGGAGCTGAGGCATCCTACGTGGCCCAGAACCTCCCCGCTCTGATGCGAAAGCGGCCCACCTCCGAGGGAACCGCCAAGCTCGATCCCACGCTGGCTTCGATCCTGCTCGTGGCGCAGTGCTATTGGCGCATGCGGCGGGACGGGCAGCCGCCTTCTCTCGCTGATCTCGCCCATGATCTTGCGTTACCTCACCGGACCGCCAAGGCTCTCACCGATAGGCTGATCGAGACTGGGCTCCTGGCCGTTACGGGGCGGGAACGACAACGGCTCCTTCCGGTCAAAGCTGCCGCGCACCTGACGCTCGCAGAGGTTGACGGGGCTGTGTCCCGCCCCGGAATTGCCGAAGAGCTCCCACCAGATCTCGACATTGACGGCGACGCCGCCCGCGATCTGCTGGAGGAAGCTGCGGCCAACCACCGCAGCGTTCTTGAAGGCGCCACCATCGAGGACTTGCTGCCGGAGCGCGAGGCGGCGCCAGCCTGAGGGCCGCGTTTACCGCACGCTGACACCTCAGGTGACCATACCATCGAAGAATGACAACGGCCGCGCAGGTGCGCGGCCGTTGTGATCAAAACTAGGTTGTGCACGTTCAGTCGTTCTTTTCCGCCTCGCCGCTTTCCTCAGACTGACCGGCCGGCTGCTCATCAGCGGCGGCCTCCGCTTGGGCCTCGGCTTCCGGCGCTGCCGCTTCCTCCTCAAGAGGAGTTGCAGCCGTTTCAGCCGCCTCGGCGGTCTCCCCAGCCTTCTCGCCATTCTTCTTGGCGCCAAACATGCCACGGGCACGGTCCATCAGGGAGGTCTTGGAGCTCTCCTGACCACTCTCCCCCTTCGTATGGGGAACGTAATCGACAAACTCGATCACGGCAAGCGTGGCGCCGTCGCCGCGGCGCGGACCGACCCGGACGATCCGTGTGTACCCACCGGAACGACCGGCGAAACGCGGCGCAATTTCATCAAAGAGACGCTTGGCAACGGCCTTGTCCGGGACCATCGTGGCAACACGGCGCCGCGCGGGCAGGCTTCCACTGGCGGCGAGCGTTACCATCCTTTCGGCGACGGGCCGAAGCTCCTTCGCCTTTGCCACGGTCGTGACGATGCGCTCATGCGTGAAAAGCGCAATGAGCTGATTCCGGAACAACGCCTTCCGGTGCGCCGTCGTTCTTCCTAGCTTCCGTCCATGAACCCGATGTCGCATGTACCTTCTCCGTCCGCCGCTAGAGATCCAGCTTCATCCCGAAGCCAAGGCCGAGCGCTTCAAGCTTTTCCCGAACCTCTGCGAGAGATTTCTCACCGAAGTTCCGGATCTCGGTCATGCTGGCCTCAGTCCGGCTCACCAGATCTCGAAGTGTTTTGATATCCGCGTTCTTCAAACAGTTGAGGGAGCGAATTGAAAGGTCCAGAGTCTCGATCTCGCGGTCGAGGATACTCTCCTCTTCCCCGAGAGCCTTGAGATCGTCCGTATCCTCGGCGGGGGGAGCTTCCTCTCCGATCTGTGCGTAGATCGCCATGTGCCCTTGGATCAACCGCGCGGCCTGACTCAGGGCTTCCTGGGGGGTGATGGTGCCGTTGGTCCAGACTTCAACAACGAGCCGCTCGTAATTCGTCATCTGTCCAAGACGGGCCATCTCAACGCGGAAATTGGCCTTCCGGACAGGCGAATGGGCGGAATCAAGAGGAATGAAGCCCGTGTCGAGGTCCTCGGTCTGATTCTGCTCAGCCGGCACATAGCCCCGGCCGGGAGCCACCCGAACGGTCATCTTGAGATGCCCGTCCGATGAGAGCGTGGCAATGTGCACATCGGGATCGGTGATCTCAACGTTGTGCCCGCCGGAAAGCTGCCCCGCCTTGACCTCTCCCGCGCCCTTGACGTCCAAAGAGAGAAAGACCGGCTCAGTTCCATGAAGAACAATCGGCACTTTTTTGAGGTTGAGCATGAGATCCGTCGCGTCTTCAACGACCCCCGGAACGGCCGAGAACTCATGCTCGACACCCTCGATCTTGACGGCCGTAATCGACGCACCGGTGATGGATGAGAGGAGGGCCCGCCGGAGCGCATTGCCGACCGTCGTCCCCCAGCCCCGTTCGAACGGCTGCGCCACAAAACGGGCGTAGGTCCCCGTCTGTGTCTCAGGATCAACCGTCACCTGGGCGGGGCGTTGAAAGTTCTGCCAAATCATACGGCCTCCGCCTTATCTGGAGTACAGCTCGACAATGAGCTGCTCCTGCACTGGAATCCGGATATCCTCGCGGGTTGGAAGTTCGGTCACCTTCCCGGTGAAGGCATTCATGTCGAGCTCAAGCCATGCCGGCACACCGCGCCCCTGGGCGAATTCCATCGATTCCTGGATCTGCGTATTCTTGCGGCTCTTCTCGGCGATGGAAATCTCCATCCCCGGGCGAACGCGGAACGATGGGATGTTGACCCTCTTCCCGTCCACTCGGATGTGGCCGTGACGAACAAGCTGGCGGGCCTGGTTCCGGGACGTCGCAAACCCCAACGAGTACACGACGTTGTCGAGGCGGAGCTCGAGGAGCCGGAGCAGGTTATCACCGGTAACGCCCTTCTGACGCGCAGCGTCGAGGAACGTCCTGTGGAACTGGCCTTCGAGCAGGCCATAGACGCGACGGAGTTTCTGCTTCTCCCGCAGCTGGAGCCCGTAGTTCTGGACCTTCCTCCGCCGTCTGCCCCCATGCTGACCGGGGGGAACGTTCCGGCGTTCGATGGCGCACTTCTCCTTGAAACAGCGCTCTCCCTTGAGAAACAGCTTCATACCTTCGCGGCGGCATAGCCGACAAACCGGACCTCTATAGCGTGCCAATGTTCACTCCTTCTTACACCCGGCGCCGCTTCCGCGGCCGGCATCCATTGTGGGGGATCGGCGTCACGTCACGGATGGAGCGAACCTCCATGCCAGACGCCGCAACGGCGCGGATCGCGGACTCCCTGCCGGGGCCCGGACCCTTGACCATGATATCGACACTCCGGACGCCATTCCCCTGGGCATCTTCGGCAGCAGCACGCGCAGCCAGCTGAGCGGCGTACGGCGTCCCCTTCCGCGAGCCCTTGTACCCAATCTTCCCGCCGGACGACCAACAAATCGCTGCGCCGCTCGGATCAGAAAACGTAATGATCGTGTTGTTGAACGTGGCGTGAATGTGGGCCACCGCATGCGGAATGTTCTTCCGCTCGCGCCGTGGCTTGTGCGCACCTTTTCGGTCCTTTGCCATATGCTCGCTCCTCGCTACTTCTTTCCGGCTTTCTTCTTGCTGGCAACAGCCGCACGGCGTGGACCCTTCCGGGTTCTCGCGTTGGTATGTGTCCGTTGTCCACGCACGGGAAGCCCACGGCGGTGACGAATGCCCCGGTACGAGCCGACCTCGATGAGCCGCTTGATATTCATCGCGACTTCCTTGCGGAGATCACCCTCGACCCGTCCTTCCTCCTGGATCACCCGTTGCAGCCGCAGCACCTCATCCTCGGAAAGGTCTTTGACCTTGGTACCCTCGTTGACGCCGGCCTTCTGAAGGATTTCGTGGGCGCGGCTCCGGCCGATCCCGTAAATGTACGTCAAGCCGATCTCCACACGCTTTCCAGCCGGAAGATCAACACCTGCGATTCGTGCCACCTTGAACCTCCCCCGGTCAACCCTGACGCTGCTTATGCTTCGGGTTCTCGCAAATCACCCGGACGACACCTTTGCGCCGGACGATTTTGCACTTCGCACACATTTTTCGAACTGACGGACGAACTTTCATCATCGCCCCCTTTGACTCACTTGTAACGGTAGACGATCCGCCCGCGCTTCAGATCGTAGGGCGAGAGCTCCACCAAAACCTTGTCTCCAGGAAGAATTCGAATGAAGTGTTTGCGCATCTTTCCCGAAATGTGGGCAAGAACCTCATGCCCGTTCTCGAGCTCCACCCGGAACATCGCGTTGGGCAGAGGCTCGACCACGGTCGCGACAACTTCAATCGCTTCTTCCTTCGCCATACTTACTCCTCGCGTCCAAGCACCCAGTGGCCCTGCTCGGTCACAGCCACCGAGTACTCAAAATGGGCTGCGAGTTTACCGTCTTCTGTCCTCGCTGTCCAGCCATCACGATCGATCCGCACCTGCCAGCTTCCCTCGGTAATCATCGGCTCGATGGCAATGACGAGCCCCGGCTTGAGCACGAGACCGTGGCCGGGTTTTCCGTAGTTTGGAACCTGCGGATCTTCATGAAGGGCACGTCCCACACCATGGCCGACGAAATCCCGAACAACGCCGAATCCTGCTTCCTCGGCGCGGCGCTGGACAGCAGCCCCGACGTCGCCGAGATGCGCGCCAGGTTTCACCTGCTCAACGGCATCTTCGAGGCACATCTTCGTCACTTCGATCAGCCGCTGCGCCTTGGAGCTCACCCGGCCGATCGGGAAGGTGATCGCTGCATCGCCGTAATAGCCGTGCACGATCGCACCACAGTCGACGCTGAGAATGTCGCCTTCCTTCAAACGAACGTTGGGGCTTGGAATCCCATGGACGATCTCATCGTTGATCGATGTGCATAGCGTCGCTGGAAAACCGTGGTACCCCTTGAACGCGGGTTGGCCGCCGCCGTCCGTGATGACACGTTCGGCCAGCGCGTCGAGCTCGGCGGTCGTCATCCCGGGCTTTGCCGCCTCACGGGACGCCTGAAGCGCCCTGTGAACGAGGCGGTTTGCCTGGTCCATGAACCGGAGCTCATCGTTTGACTTGAGAAAGATCATGCGCTCAACGGGGATCCGAGTGCATCAATAATGCTCCCGGTCACCCCTTCCACCGGCTGGCTTCCGTCAATGGTGACGATGAGCCCCCGTTTCTCATACAGTTCGATCAGGGGAGCTGTCTTCTGATGATAGAGGCGCAGCCGCTCGCGAATCACGTCCTCACGATCATCATCCCTCTGCACCAAGGCAACCCCGCAGTCATCACACGTCTTGCCATCGCGTGGCGGATTGAACACCAGGTGATAGACGCGGCCACACTTCGGGCAAGAGCGCCGTCCGCCGAGACGGCGAACGATCTCCTCGTCGTCGACATCAATGACGATGACACGCTCGAGCGTCCTTCCCAGCTCTGCAAGGATCCCATCCAGCACGCCAGCCTGGGCCACGTTCCGGGGATATCCATCAAGAATGACGCCGCGGGCGCAATCTTCCTTGTCGAGGCGATGCAGAATCATCGAGCCAACGATCTCGTCCGGCACCAGCTCGCCGCGGTCCATGATCGCCTTTGCCTGGCGGCCGAGCCCGGTTCCACGGCGCACCTCGTCCCGCAACATGTCACCGGTCGACACGTGGGGGATGTGGTACTTCTCACTAAGGACCTTGGCCTGCGTCCCTTTACCACTTCCAGGCGGGCCAAGCAGGATCAGGTTCAAACTCCTGTAGATGCTCATCAACCCTTCCTCCCGCGGACACGTCCGCGACGCATGAAGCCGTCATAGTGCCGCATCACGAGCTGCGACTCGATCTGTTGCACGGTATCCATCGCAACCTGGACAACAATCAGCAGGGAGGTGCCGCCGAAGTAGAACTTGACACCGAGACCTTCGGTGAACCACCGTGGCAGCACCGCATCCAGGGTCGGCCCAATGACCGGGATTGTGGCAACCTTGAAGCCCGCAATCAGAATCTCTGGGAGAATTGCAACCAGGGCCAGATAGATGGCGCCGACCAGCGTGATCCGGGTCAGGATTTTGTCGATGAATTCAGCCGTCCGCCGCCCCGGCCGGATACCCGGAATGAACCCGCCGTACTTCTGCATGTTCTCGGCGGTGTCTTCCGGATTAAAGATGATCGACGTGTAGAAGTAGCAGAAGAAAATAATCGAGGCGAAGTAGATCAGGTTGTACAGCGGCTGGCCCCACGCCAGAGCTGCGGTGATCTTCTTCAGCCACGGATTCTGAATCATCTGACCGATCGTCTGGGGGAACGACATGATCGATGCGGCGAAGATGACCGGGATGACGCCACCGGTATTGAGACGGAGCGGCAGGTAGGTGCTCTGCCCGCCGTACACGCGCCGGCCAACGACCCGCTTGGCATACTGCACGGGAATCCGCCGTTGGGCTCGTTCCATGTACACGATTGCGGCGACCACTGCAATCATGAAAACGACCAGGATGACGACCGTAATGATGCTCAACGATCCGGTCTTGATATCGACCACGGTATTGATGATCGCCTGAGGCAATCCAACAACGATCCCCGCGAAGATGATCAGCGAGATGCCGTTCCCGACGCCGCGCTCGGTGATCTGTTCACCAAGCCACATAACAAACGCGGTTCCGGTCGTCAACGTCAACACCGTCATCAGACGGAAACCCCAGCCCGGATTTGGAACGAGCGGAGCCCCCCCGGGAGCCGTCGTCCTCTCAAGGAAGAACGAAATACCGAGCGATTGAATGATTGACAGCACCACGGTCCCGTACCGGGTGTACTGCGTGATCTTGCGCCGCCCGAGCTCGCCCTCCTTGGAGAGCTTCTCAAGGTAGGGCCACACGACGGTCAACAACTCCAGGATGATCGATGCCGAAATGTACGGCATGATCCCCAGAGCAAACACGCCCATACGGCCAAGGGCGCCACCGGAGAACAGGTTGAGGAAGCCGAGAACTGTCCCCTTTGACGCAGCCATAAATTCGGCGATCGCCTGCGGATCGACTCCCGGCGTCGGAATGAACGCACCGAGCCGGTACACGCCCAGAAGCATGAACGTGAAGATGATCCGTTTCCGCAGATCAGGGATGACGAAGATATTCCGGAAACTCTCGATCACGACGAAACCACCTCACAGCTGCCCCCGGCAGCCTCGATCTTGGCTTGAGCCGATTTTGAGAACCGATGCGCCTGCACGTTGAGTTTTTTTGAGAGATCGCCATCCGCAAGAACCTTGACAGGTCCCTTGCGGGGACGGATCAGACCTGCTGAGGCGAGGCTCTCAAGGGTGACCGACGCCCCATCCTCGAACGCATGCTCCAGATCCTTCAGATGCACGAGCTGATACTCGACCCGGAAGATGTTCACAAAACCCCGTTTTGGAATCTGCCGGACCAGCGGCATCTGGCCGCCTTCGAACCCGAAGCGTCTCGCATACCCGCTCCTCGACTTCTGGCCCTTGTGACCACGGCCCGCGGTCTTGCCGTGGCCCGAACCGGGGCCCCGGCCCACCCGCTTACGCGGCTTCTTCGCGCCCGGTGCGGGACGAAGCGTGTGCAGTTCCATGATCACGCCTCCTTTTCTTCAACTGAAACCAGGTGTGGAATCTTGTTGATCATGCCTCGAATCGCCGGGTGATCCGGCCGGACGACCGTGCGTCCAATCCGTCCGAGACCCAGTCCTTTCAACACCCGTTTCTGATGCTCCTGGCGGCCGATTCCGCTCCGGATCTGCGTAATATGCAGCATTTTCTTGGCCGTCTTTGCCTTTCGCGGACTCATGACGCACCCTCCTCAGCAGCATCGGCCCCAGCCTCGGGCGCCACCTCGGCCTCCTCTGGCACCGCGTCCGTATCAGCCGCAGCTTCCGTATTGGCCGCAGCTTCGATCCCGGCAGCATCTTCCTCTGATGGCTCAAGGCCACGGAGCCGCCGGACCTGCCGCTCTGTCATCAGGTTGGTCAACGCATCAAACGTCGCCCGGACCACGTTGAACGGATTCCGGCTGCCAACGATTTTTGTCAGCACGTCCTGCACACCTGCGGATTCGAGCACGGCACGGACACCACCACCGGCGATGACCCCGGTTCCAGGGGATGCCGGACGGAGCAACACGCGCGTCGCACCCCACCGCCCCCAAATCTTGTGCGGCACCGTTCCGGCGACCATCGGAACGCGAATCATGTCACGCTTGGCATCTTCCATCGCCTTCTGAATCGCGGCAGGCACTTCCCGGGCCTTCCCGGTGCCAAAGCCAACCTTGCCATTCCCATCGCCGGCGACCACCACGGCCGAGAAGGAGAAGTTCTTCCCGCCCTTCACCACCTTGGCAACCCGGTTGATGTGGACAACGTTCTCGACGAATTCGGATTCTTGATTCCTCATCGCAATCCCCTAGAACTTCAGGCCCGCATCACGGGCGGCGTCGGCAATGGCACGAATCACGCCGTGGTACTGGAATCCACCGCGATCGAAGACGACCGACTCGATCCCCTGGCTCTTGGCACGATCCGCGATGAGCTTGCCGATCGTTTCGGCGAACTCGCGGCTCCCAGCATTTTTCTTCCCCCCGGCGACATCCTTTTCAAGGGTGGAGGCCGAAACCAGCGTCACCCCATGCTCGTCGTCGATGATCTGGGCATAGACGTGCCTGAGACTTCGATACACCGCCAGCCTGGGACGGCTCTTGGTCCCACGCACCAAGTGACGGTAACGGCGCTTGATCCGAACCCGGCGCAGCTTCCGATCAGTTACTCTGCTCATGCCTTTGCTCCCTGTTTTCCGGCCTTGCGCCGTACGTGTTCGCCGACGTACCGGATTCCCTTGCCCTTGTACGGTTCCGGCGGACGAAGCGCACGGATCTCGGCCGCAACCTGACCAACGCGCTGCCGGTCGATACCGCCGACGGTGATCCGGTTGGACTTGGGCTCGACGTCGATCGTGATGTCCTCGGGCTCGGGGAAATCGATCGCATGGGAGTAACCAAGGCTAAAGACAACCTTCTTCCCCTGCTTCTCTACCCGGTATCCGATCCCGATGATCTCGAGCTCCTTTTTCCAGCCGGTGGACACGCCGGTCACGGCGTTGGCCAACAGCGCCCGGTTCAAACCGTGGAATGAGCGAACCTGTTTGCTCTCGTTTTCGCGTTCGAGCTGAATCGTATCGTTCTCGACCTTGGCGCTGATACCTGGCATCAACCGGACGAGCAGCTCACCCTTCTTCCCCTTGACCTGCACGACGCCGTTCCCAACGTGGACGTTGACGTCCTTAGGAATGGGCACCGGCATCTTTCCAATTCGTGACATGGCTTCCCCCTACCAGATCTCGCAGAGCACTTCTCCGCCCACACGGAGCCGCCGCGCCTGGTCATCGGTCACAACACCGGCGTTCGTCGAGATCAGCGCCACACCAAGACCGTTGCGGACCTTCTGCAGTTCGTCGACGCCGCGATACACGCGCCTGCCAGGCTTCGAAACCCGAGCCAAGCCATGGATGACCGGCTCACCGGTCTCGGAGTACTTGAGGTAAACACGGAGGACACCCTGCGGGCCTTCCTCGAGCACCTTGAACGTCCGGATGTAGCCCTCCTGCTTCAGGAGCTTGGCGATCTCAAGCTTCATCCGGGACGCGGGGATGTCCGTACGGTCGTGACGCACCATCGTTGCATTGCGGATGCGTGTCAGCATATCGGCGATCGGATCTGTCATGCTCATCGTCCCACCCCTTACCAGCTTGCCTTCGTCACGCCCGGGAGATATCCCTCCAAGGCGAGCTTGCGGAAGCAGACGCGACAGAGCTGGAACTTTCGCATGTAACCCCGCGGCCGGCCGCACACCCGGCACCGGTTCCGGCGCCGCACCTCAAACTTAGGCTTCTTCAAGCTTTTGGCCATTAAAGACTTACGTGTCACAGCTCCTCCTATCGATGCTGAAACGGCATCCCCATGCCGGCGAGCAGCGCACGCGCCTGATCGTCGCTGGGGGCTGTGGTCGAGATCGTGATGTTCATCCCCATCGTCTCCTCGACCTTCTGATAATCCACCTCCGGGAAGATCAAGATATCCCGGATGCCGAGGGTGTAGTTTCCGCGTCCATCGAACGCCGTCGTGCTGACCCCGCGAAAGTCACGAACCCGTGGCAGGGCGATGTTGATCAGACGATCGAGAAACTCGTACATCCTGTCACGCCGCAGGGTCACCTTGACGCCGACCGGCATCCCTTCCCGCAGTTTGAACGCTGCGATCGACTTCCTCGCCTTCCGCACGACGGGATGCTGCCCCGTAATGTTCGCGAGCTGTTCCATCGCGGTATCGAGCAGCTTTGAATTCCGTGATGCTTCACCAATACCGATATTGCAGGTAATCTTCTCGATCTTCGGGACCTGCATGACATTGGTGATCCCAAACTCCTTTTGAAGATTGGGGAAGACCTCTTTCTGATACCTTTCTAACAAGCGCGCCATCGTCCCTCCTATCGGTCGAGAATCGCGCCATCGACCTTGGCGACCCGTACCTTCTCGCCATCTTCCAGGATCTTAAAACCAACCCTCGTCGGACGGCCGCTGTCCGGAGACACCAGTTTGACGTTCGAAATATGAATAGCAGCTTCCCGCTCCACAATGCCCCCCTGGATGTTCTTTCCAGGATCCGGGCGGGTGTGCCTCTTGATGAAGTTGACGCCCTCGACGACGACCCGGTTCCTCTTGGGATCGACGCTCAACACCTTCCCGCGGCTGCCCCGCTCTTTTCCGGTGATGACCTCAACCAGATCGCCCTTCTTGATCTTGAGCTTTACCATCTCTCCTCCTACAGAACCTCGGGGGCGAGCGAGACGATCTTCATGAACCGCCGCTCTCTCAGCTCACGGGCTACCGGCCCAAAAACACGAGTCCCAATGGGCTCCTTCTGCGGATTGATCAACACGGCCGCATTTTCGTCGAAACGGATGTAGGATCCGTCACGGCGCCGGGTCCGCGCCTTTGTCCGCACGATCACCGCCTTGACGACGGTGCCCTTCTTGATCTCCGACTCGGGCGTCGCTTCCTTGACCGAGCACACGACGATATCGCCGATCCCGGCGTATCGCGGTGCGGCCGAGCCGCCAAGCTGACGAATTGCCATGAGCTTACGTGCCCCGGAGTTGTCAGCAACTTTCAGTATCGTACCCATCTGGATCATGTCTCACCCCTCCGCCTGCTACCGGGCCCGCTCAACAATTTTCCGGATCCGCCACCGTTTCCGCTTTGAGATCGGCCGGCATTCTTCGATCAACACGCGATCGCCGACGTTACAGGTGTTCTCCTCGTCGTGAGCCATGAACTTGGACGTGGTCCGGACGAACCGTTGATACAACGGATGCATCACGAGGTTCTCAACCTTGACGACCACGGTCTTGTCAGCCGCGCTCGAGGTGACGACCCCGACCTTGGTGGACTTCCTTGCGCTCTTCGTCGTGCTGCTCATCATGCACTCTCCTCGGCATGCCGCTCATTGAGGATGGTCAACACCCGAGCGATGTCCTTCCGAACCTCGCGGATCTTGATCGGGTTCTCGATCTGGCCGGTCGACTTCTGGAAGCGCAGTTTGAAAAGTTGTTCCTCCAGGTCGCGCAGGGTCTTCTCGAGCTCCTCCGGGGACTGTTCGCGCAGCTGCTTCGCCTTCATGGCATCTCACTCCTCGTAATAAACCGGGTCTTGATCGGCAGCTTGTGGGCCGCGAGCCGCATCGCCTCGCGGGCGACATCCTCGGGCACGCCTTCCATCTCGTAGAGAATCCGGGCGGGCTTCACAACGGCAACCCACTCTTCCGGGTTTCCCTTGCCCTTCCCCATCCGGGTTTCCAGCGGCTTCTTCGTGATCGGCTTGTCCGGAAAGATCCGGATCCAGATCTTGCCACCACGCTTGACATGACGTGTCATCGCAATACGGGCCGCCTCGATCTGACGCGCCGTGATCCAGCCGACTTCGACAGCCTGAAGGGCGTAGTCACCAAAGGCAAGCGTTGACCCGCGGTACGCCAGGCCGCGGCGCCGTCCACGCTGCTGTTTCCTGTACTTGACTTTCTTTGGCATCAACATGACAGCTCTCCCCCTCTACAGATGCCGGCGATAGCCGCGCGCGCGATGGCGTTCGCCGCGGTACACCCACACTTTCACGCCGATCACACCGTACGTTGTGTATGCGGTTGCAAAACCGTAATCGATGTCAGCTTTCAAGGTGTGCAGCGGGAGCCGCCCCTGCTGGTACCACTCCGACCGCGCGATTTCGGCACCGTTCAAGCGCCCGGAGCACTTGATCTTGACCCCCTGCGCTCCAAAGCGAAGGGCGTTTTCTTGCGCGCGCCGCATAGCGCGGCGGAACGCGATTCGGCGTTCGAGCTGGCGCGCCACGTTTTCCGCGATCAGTTGTGCATCGACCTCCGGCCGCTGAATCTCCTGGATATTGATATGGATATCCTGACCGTACCGCCGCATCAGGTCGTCGCGAAGCTTGTCGACCTCTGCACCCTTCCGGCCAATGATGATGCCGGGACGTCCGGAAAGGATGTTGACCCGCAGCTTGTTCGCCGTCCGCTCGATATCAATGGCACTGACGGCAGCATTCGCGAGGCGCTGCTTGAGCTCCTGACGGAGACGAAGGTCTTCGTGAAGCAATTCAGCGTAGTTTTTCTTGTCGGCGTACCACCGCGAGCGCCACGTGTTGTTGTAGCCCAGGCGAAAGCCGTAGGGATGCGTTTTCTGTCCCACCTCTGCCTCCTTAAGATTCCCGCACACCGAGCTCGACGGTGATGTGGCACATCCGTTTCAGGATCCGGTGCCAGCGCACCCACTTCGAGGCGGCCCGGCCGCGTTTGAGCCGCGGACCCTCGTCAACCATCACACGGTTGACGAAAACATCTTCCTGATCAATCCCGGGATGGGCTTGTTCCAGGTTTGCAAGCGCCGAACGCACAACCTTCTCCATGTCGCGGGCCGCGTACTTTGGAGTGAGCTGAAGCGTCGTTAAGGCCCTTGTCACCTGCTGGCCACGAATCAGGTCGGCGACGAGCCGGACCTTCTGTGGCGAGGAACGATAATAGCGGAGTTTGGCTCGAGCTTCCATCATTCTCTCCTAACGGCCCTTTTCCTTCTTGCCGCCGTGTCCCCGAAACGTCCGGGTCGGGGCAAACTCACCGAGTTTCTGGCCCACCATGTTTTCCGTGATGTAGACCGGGACGAACTTATGACCGTTGTGCACGGCAATCGTCAAACCAACCATCAGCGGCGTGATTGTGGACCGGCGGGACCAGGTCTTGATGACCCGTTTGTCTCCGGTACCGGTGACGTTTTCCACCTTCTTCATCAGATGATCGTCGACAAACGGCCCCTTGCGAATTGAACGTCCCATCTCCTCCTCCTACTTCTTCTTCCGCCGGGCAACGATCAGACGATCCGATGCCTTCTGACGCCGCGTCTTGGCGCCCTTGGTCGGCCAGCCCCACGGAGAAACCGGATGCCGACCCTTGTTCCGTCCCTCACCACCACCGTGCGGGTGGTCCACCGGGTTCATGGCGGTTCCACGGGTCTGTGGACGGATGCCAAGCCAGCGGGATCTCCCAGCCTTTCCGATCGACACGTTGGAATGATCCACGTTGCCAACCTGGCCAATCGTTGCCATGCACGAGGCCAACACCATCCGCATCTCGCCCGAGGGAAGTCTGAGCGTCGCGTACTTGCCCTCTTTTGCCATGATCTGAGCGGATGCACCCGCTGAACGGACGATCTGCCCGCCCTTGCCCGGTTTGAGCTCGACGTTGTGGACCAGCGTACCAAGTGGAATATTGGCCAACGGCATCGCGTTGCCGGGCCGAACCTCGACCCGTTCACCGGCGATCACCGTGTCTCCCGGTTTCAAATCGAGCGGCGCGAGGATGTACCTCTTCTCACCGTCCGCATAGTGCAGTAGCGCAATGCGCGCCGAGCGATTGGGATCGTACTCAATGCTGGCGACCTTCGCCGGGACATCGAGCTTATTCCGCTTGAAGTCGATCACACGGTACCGCCGCTTGTGGCCCTGACCGCGATGGCGTGAGGTCACCCGGCCGTCGTTGTTGCGCCCTGAGGAACGCTTGATCCCCTTCGTCAGCTTCTTCAGCGGCTTCGATACCGTGACCTCTTCAAAATCCTGGACAGTCACGAACCGCCGGCCAGGAGATGTTGGTCTGAACTTACGAATTCCCATCCCAGCCTCCTCAGATCCCTTCGAAGAACTCGAGCGTCTTCGATCCAGGAGCGAGCTTCACGTACGCCTTCCGCCTCGTCGCCCGGTGGTTGATCACGCGGCCGGCCTGCTTGATCGGCTTCCCCTTCCGGTTGACGACGTGGACGTCGAGCACCTGTACGTCGAACAGCTCTTCGACGGCGCGGCGGATCTCGATCTTGTTCGCCCGCCGGTCCACTTCGAACGTCACGGTGTTCTCCTGATCCTGCACGAACGTCGTTTTTTCCGTGATGACCGGACGCAGAATCACCTTGCGCGCTTTCATGACAGCACCTCCGCCAGCGCCTTCAGGCCGTTTTCGGTCGTCACGATCCAGCGATGGTTCAGGACCTCGTACGCGTTGACGGAACGCGGGTCCAGAGCGAGGAGCTCGGGACGATTCCGGCTGGCGAGGTAGAGATTGAGATTCTCAAGCCCATCGATGAACAGGACCTTTTCCCCGGCCAAACCGAGCTGGTTCAGACGTTCGAGGAACGGCTTGGTCTTCGGTTCCGGCAGCTCCAGGCTCTCCAGAACAACGACCTGGCCCTCGGCGTTTCTCTGCGAAAGCACGCCTGCCAGCGCGGCGCGGCGAGCCTTCTTGTTGACCTTCATTACGTACGACCGCGGTCTAGGACCGAACGTCGTACCCCCGTGGCGCCACAGGGGGGATCGTCTGTCACCCGCGCGCGCGCGGCCCGTGTGTTTCTGCTTCCACGGCTTCAACCCTGAGCCAATGACTTCACCGCGTTCTTTGGTCTTGTGAGTGCCACGCCGGCGGCTGGCCAGGAAGGCCCGCACAACCTCCCAGACGAGATGTTCGCTGACCTTCCGGCCAAAAACATTCTCTGGAAGCTCGGCCTCGCCGACGACTTCGTTCTCCCAATTCTTGATATCAATCTTCATGATCCACCCCTGCTTCACGACGCCTTGATGATGCGCACGTAGCTGTTCCGCGCCCCCGGCACACCACCCTTGAGAAACAGAAGGTTCCGTTCGGGGTCAACCCTGACGACGCGCACGTTTTTCACCGTCACGTTCCGGTTCCCGTGCTGGCCCGGCATCCTCGTACCCGCAAAAACACGGGCGGGATACGCAGCAGCTCCGATGGAACCCGGCGCACGGTGGAACATGGAGCCGTGGGTCGCACGGCCGCCTTTGAAGCCGTGCCGCTTGATGACGCCCTGGAATCCACGCCCCTTTGAGGTGCCCATCACGTGGACGGGCTCATCGGCCTCAAAGATCTCAACCAGGACGGCGTCACCCGGCTTCGCCTCATCGTTCTCATCGACCGGAACCTCAGCGAGAAAGCGTGTCGGAGGAACACCAGCTTTCTCGAAATGCCCCATCAGCGGCTTGGTCACCTTCCGCGCGGGCCGTCCCTCAACAAGGCCGATCTGGGCGGCTTCATAACCGTCCCGTTTCGCTGTCCGCCGCTGGACGACGACGCACGGCCCCGCCTGCACCACGGTCACGGGAACGACCCGGCCTTCGTCATCGAAAACCTGGGTCATGCCGATCTTCTTACCTAGAATGCCCCTGATCATAACGCGCCTCACCTCGCCCCGTAGGCCTTGATCTCGACATCCACGCCAGCGGGCAGCTCGAGCTTCATCAAGGCATCGATGGTCTGCTGCGTCGGCTCGAGAATGTCGAGGAGCCGTTTGTGTGTCCGGATCTCGAACTGCTCACGGGACTTCTTGTCCACGTGAGGGGAGCGCAAGACCGTAAAACGCTGAATGTGCGTTGGCAACGGAATCGGACCCGAGATGCGCGCCCCCGTCCGTTGCGCCGTGTCAACGATCTCGGATGCCGACTGGTCGAGCAGCCTGTAATCGTACGCTTTGAGCCGAATGCGGATCTTCTCGCTCGCCATGACCTACTCCAGGATTTCCGTGATGGAGCCGGCGCCGACCGTCCGGCCGCCCTCGCGGATCGCAAACCGCAACCCACGCTCCATCGCAATCGGGGTGATTAACTCAACCTCCAGATTCACGTTGTCCCCAGGTAACACCATCTCAACACCCT
>WGCW01000027.1 GCA_015493585.1 Acidobacteriota bacterium | reverse complement strand
CTATACTCCTCATAGCATCACCTCCACGTGGTGTGGGGCAGCGAGCGCATGTCCGTAAACGGTTGGGCATCACCATGATGCAATCTGGTATCCGGCGACTCGCTGCCCGTTTTTCTTGCGCCGGGGGGCATATCATTCTCAAGCTAGGCCACCGCCCATCGGCTCGGCCAGCAGACAGTACCAAGGGCCACCCCAACACATCACCTATCATACGGACAGGGAAGGGATGGCTGCGCCTCTGCGTCTCATTCCCCTTCCCACCTGTCCCGTAAAGAAGCGGCGCACAGTGCACCAACCTCCAGCAGATCAGCCCGTTCCCCTCTCTGGCATCTCACGGTATAATCCCCCTCTTGTTGAGAACGGCCACCACAGCTCGATAGGAGGAAGCAGACGCATGAGTAGCAAGATCTGGTACGTCGCCGAAAACGGAAACACCATCGGCCCGATGACCCTGGAGCAGCTTCGCAAGGGACTGGAAAGCGGCCGGTACACACCCGCAACGCTGGTTTTCAAGCAGGGCATGGATGGCTGGAAAGCGGCCGGCGAGGTTCCCGAGCTTGAGGGCATCACGCCGACAACGGGTGGGCCCGGAGTCCCGCCGCCCCCGCGCGGCCCCCGCGCCGATGAGATCGACTACGAGATCCTCGGCGACGAGATGCAGTACGTCGTCATCGAGCTTGACCCCGGCGAGAGCGCCGTCTCTGAGGCGGGAGCGATGATGTACATGGAGGACGGCATCCAGATGGAGACGATTTTCGGCGATGGCTCGTCCTCCGGCGGCGGCCTGATGGGCAAGCTCCTGAGCGCTGGCAAACGCGTCATCACCGGTGAGAGCCTCTTCATGACGTTGTTCGGCAACCAGGGTGCTGGAAAGAGCCACGTCGCGTTTGCAGCACCGTATCCGGGCAAGATCATCCCGATGGACCTTGCCAAGCTCGGCGGCACGCTGATCTGCCAGAAAGATGCGTTCCTCTGTGCGGCAAAGGGGGTCTCCGTTGGCATCGCGTTCCAGAAGAAGATCGGCGTCGCCCTCTTCGGCGGCGAGGGGTTCATCATGGAGAAGCTGGAGGGAGACGGCATGGCGTTCGCCAACGCCGGTGGCACGATCGTTGAGAAGGAGCTCGGCCCCGGGGAAACGTTGCGCGTTGATACCGGCTGCATCGTGGCGCTGATGCCGACGGTCACCTATGACATCCAGTTCGTCGGCGGGATCAAGTCGGCCCTCTTCGGTGGTGAGGGGTTCTTCTTCGCAACTCTGACCGGTCCCGGCCATGTCTGGCTCCAATCGCTGCCGTTCAGCCGGCTGGCAGGCCGTATCTGGCAGGCCGCCCCGCAGGGCGGTGGCAAGGACAAGGGCGAAGGATCAATCCTCGGCCAACTGGGAGGCATCGGCGGCATCTTCGACGGCAGCTGAGCGGTCGAGTACAATACCGCTGCCGCTGAATGCGAACGGGGAGGAGCCGATGACGGTTGACCACCTGAGCCTCGGAGCGAACCTGTTGCTGTGGGTTTTCCCGCTCCTCGTCGTGGCCGGAGTGATCGTGTGGAGTCTCGTCTCGAGCCGGAAGGAGGCGCGCCGCACGTGACGCCACCGCCCCCTTCCACCGTCACCATCGTCGCCATCGTCATGGCGTGCTACCTCGTGGCGCTCCTGTACATCGGCTGGCGCGCCGCGCAACGGACACACGGTGGCGAAGATTTTCATCTCGCGGGCCGCAGCCTCGGCGCCTGGGCCGCCGGGATCTCCTCGACTGCCAGCTCAGAATCGGGGTGGGTCACGCTCGGGGCGGTTGGGATGACGTACACACACGGGATTTCCGGGCTCTGGTTCGCCCCCGGCTGTCTGTTAGGGTACATGGTCAACCTCTACTTCGTTGCGCCACGCCTCCGGACACTCTCTGAACGCGAGAACTCGCTCACGCTGACCGACGTCCTGACCCGCCGCTGGGGCGATCCGCACAACGTTGTCAGGATCACCAGCGTGGCCATCATCCTCCTCTCGATGATGGGATACGTCGCCGCACAGATGACGGCGGCAGGCAAGGCGTTCTCGTCGACGCTCGGATTGCAGGGGACCCGCGGCTACGTCATCGGCGTGTTGATCGGCGCCGCCGTCATCACGGCCGTGACCACGTTGGGCGGTTTCCGGGCCGTCGCTTGGACCGACCTGTTTCAGGGGCTCTTGATCGCAGCCGCCCTCATCGGCCTTCCGTTCTTTGCGATCGTGAAGCTCGGAGGGTTTCACAACCTGATCCAAAGCCTCGGAGCGATCAACCCCGATTTCCTGACCGCGACCGGCGGCCGGACGGGACCGGCGCTCCTCGGGTTCATCGTTGGCGAGCTCGGTATTGGCCTGGGATACCCGGGGATGCCGCACGTCATCACGCGATACATGGCGGCTCGTGACCTGCGTGAGGTTCGCCGTCTCAGCGTGATCGCCATGCTCTGGGGCGTTGCCGTCTTCTACGGTGCGGGCCTGATCGGCCTTGCCGGGCGCGTGATGCTGCCCCACCTCGCCGATGGAGAGAAGACTCTGATGATCCTCTCGCTCAAGCTGCTCAACCCGGTCCTTGCCGGATTAATGCTCGCCGCTGTGATCTCTGCGATCCTGTCGACCGTCGATTCGCAGCTTCTCGTCGCCGCATCGGCCGTCTCGTACGATGTCGTCGAGGAGATTTTCGGCCGCGCGTCCGATGACAAACGCAGCCTGCTGCTCGGCCGTTGGACGGTGATCCTCGTCGGTATCCTTGGCATCCTCCTGTCGATCGGCCACGTCCGCGTCGTCTTCTGGTTCGTCCTCTTTGCGTGGTCGGCTTTGGGAGCAAGCTTCGGCCCCCTGGTGCTTTTCGCCGTCGCGAAGAAAGATCTGATCAACCGGTACGGCGCCCTGGCCGGCATGCTGACCGGTTTCGGTGTGACGGTCGCGTGGAAGCTCGGCAGGGATATCAGCGCCAACCCCGATGCATTCTCCCGCGTCCCCTTCTTCACGCTCGCCGCCGCCGCCCTCATCCTGCTCCTTGCCCGCGTCTCCGAGCGGGTCGAAACCGGGGATTACGCGGCCGTTCTTGCGGCGGCAGCAATCACGCTCGGAAGCTGGTGGCTCGTGCAACAAGACGGTCTGCACAACCTCTACGAGCTCGTTCCCGCCTTCTTCCTCGCTGCGGCCGCAGCGTTGATCGTCAGCGGCGCATTCCGGCTCGAACCGGTGCCCAAAACGCACTGACACGCCGGCAGACCTTCACGAGCTGATCACCCGAAAAGCCAATTTGCCGCAATGCGGCTTGACGGCTTTCTTGAGAAGTCGTATATCGGTATCACGTTATGTTGCGAAAAGGTTTCTACCTTTGCCTTTCAGGAAGTTTTATTTCCCCATTGGTCTATCTTCACAAAACCGGGAGTATCCCCGGAGAAGACGAGGAGGGTTTATGAAAAAGCTCGTTCTGTTCGCGTGCCTCGTGCTGGCGTCATCGCCCCTGATGGCGAACACCGGCGTGGCCTTCGTTCACGGCACCGGTCATCAAACCGATGCTTATCACGACTACTGGAAGGCCGACTTCGTCGACTCGGTTCGTCAGGGCCTCGCAAATCCCGACAACTACGTGGTCATCAACTGCGACTTCACACAGTACATGTGGGCGTCGGGGGCGGCTGGGTGCCTCGCCACGCAGCTTTACAACTTCATCACGAGCAAGAACATCGACGACCTCGTCGTCATCACCCATTCGGATGGCGGCAACGTCATGCGGTGGATCCTCTCCAATCCAACGTGGGACAGCCGGTACCCAACGATCATCAATTCGATCCGCTGGGTTGATGCGCTGGCGCCGTCGAGCCTCGGCACGCCTCTGGCCGACGCCGTCATGAATGGAACCGTCTTCGAGGAGGCGGTCGGTTGGCTGCTTGGCTATCAGAACGATGCCGTCCGGCAACAACAGACGAGCTGGATGGCGTACTACAACCAATACTGGCTGCTCGGCACCAGTGGACGGCCGGCGCTTCCAGTCGGATTTTGGGATGTCGTCGGCACCGATGTCGAGACGGCTCCGTGGGATCCGGACAGCTACTGCGGCGGATACGCGCTCAACGTTGGGCTCGAAATCACCCAAGCATGGCTCGATAGCTGCTCCGATGGCTTCCTCAACTGTACAAGCCAGTCCGGTGCAGGAACACTCTGGTTCAAGGACGTATGGGAAACCGAGGGCGCTGAGCCGCTCTGTCACAATCAGAGCCGGCGGAAGTGCTTTGGCCTCGACGTCATCCTGAGAAACGATCTGTAAGGGGGGCCTTCATGAAAAAGACATTGTTGACATTGCTCCTGTGCGTCGTCCTTGCCACAGCCGGCCAGGCGCTCGCCGCGGTTCACACGACGCTCCTGCAACCTGCGCCATCCGATATCGTGACAACCATGCTCGTACCCGCTTCCGCGGCCCCAAGCCCAACGTACAACCGCAACCATGATTCCGTGAGCTTCAGCTGGCCGCTCAAGGCGGATCAGAAGATCGACCTCGGCACCCGTCCCGTGACGAAGGTCAGCCGTGAATACTGGCAACGCGTGACCGCAGATCAGCTCAGCAAGGGTGTTGCCGTTGACGTCGTCACACCGGGCGCCGTCATCCGCATCAACCCGCTCGCAAAAGCGGGCACGAAGATTCAGAAGATCGATCCTGCGCAGCTCGAGATCATCACGAGCTCCCGTCATCATCTCGGAGCTGGAGCGGCAACCGAGGCGATCGCTCAGGAGGCCGACCTCGATCAGGCCGACTTTCATTTCCCCAAAGGCACGATTGCGTTCAGGCTCAAGCCGGACCTTGGGACCGGCACCTTCACGATCCGCGACCAGGCGCTCAAGACCGAAGCATCAACACCGTACCTGGTCTCCGTCGTCGAGCCGCACTCTCCGGCTGTCCTCGCCGTCACAACGCAGAGGCAGGCGATTCTGCCCGGCTCCGCCTTCGTCGCCAACGTGCAACTGAAAGACGGCAGTCAACCGGTCTCCGTCACCCATGTCGACGCGTCCGTCATTTCTCCCGACGGCCGGATCACCCCGGCTCACGTCACGCGAACACAGACCGGCGCGCTGACCGCGTCCTTTACGCCGGACCGCCTCGATCCGCGTGCTGCTGGCATGTGGGAGATCAAGGTCTCCACCGAGGGTAAGCTGAACGGCCAAACCGTGCGCCGCGACATCCGGACCGCATTCTCGTATAGCTTGCCCACCGCACGGCTGACCAGAGATGTCTCGATCGATGAGATCCCCGGAAACGGCATTGCCGCCCGTCTTGGGATTGAAGCATCGGCCGAGGGGCGGTACGAAGTCCGCGGCATTCTCTACGGAACCGATGCCACCGGCCATCTCGCTCCCATGGGCATCGCCGACACCGCGGCATGGCTCCCCGATGGGGTCAACACGCTGACCCTGACCTTTGGTCCACGGATCGTCGAACGCGCTGGATTCCATGCGCCGTACGAGGTTCGCGGACTGAGGCTGATGGACCAAAGCCGGATGTCGGTGCTGCGTCAGCAGGCCCGCGGCTTCGTGATTCCCCAGATCAATCCGCGCCGCCCGTCTCCAAAGACGCCGCGTCTGCGTTGAGCTCACTGACGCCGAACCAAAGCGCGCCCGTCCGGGCGCGCTTTTTTGTACCCCATGATTCGCCATCCGTCTGCTGCACGATCAAACCCCAAATCACTTGGGCGCAGGTGCCAGTTCAACGGTGCACGATCTACCCCCGGTCTCCCTTCGTTTCCTCCAGCTATGTGCTAATCTTAGTGAAATGACTGAGATTCATCGGCCACCCGGCAGGGGAAGAATTCATCTCGAGTCCGGCCACGGTTACGTCGCCGGCCTCGAGAGTTTCAACACACCCGATCTAGAAACTGTTGACGCTCGCCGCCGGCAGATTTGGGCCTTGACGCTCCTCGTTCTCGTGATTGTCTCTCTCGCTCTGGCCTTCCTCACAGCGCTGAAATCGATCATCGTTCCTTCGTGGATAACCCCTGAGACGGCCCAGCTGAGCCTTCTGCTGCTCATCGCTCTCTTCTGTCTTTATGCAGCCCTCAAGGAGCAAGAGCTCAACCGGATCGCGAAGAAGCTGATCCGTGAGAAGATCGTCACCGCTTCCCTAACAAGCCGCGTCGATCAAATCACCGCTCTGCTGGATGCGGCCAAGGTCATCAATGTCGACCTCGATCTCGAGGAGGTGCTCGCTGCTGTGCTCCGAAGCACCCTAGAAGTACTCGATGCGGATTCCGCCTCAATCATGCTCACCCGGGGCGACGACGAGCTGCGAACCGTTGCCACGGCCGGGGCAAGCGCAGCGGCCGGCGCGCGGCTGCACTTCGGCGAGGGCATAGCTGGTCAGGTCGCCGCGTCACGCGAACCCGTCCTCGTCCAGGGCAATGTCCCGGGCCGATACGGCAAACCCTTTCCACATCTTGAAAGTTCCATGTCAGTCCCGCTGATCCATCGCGGCCTTCTCCTCGGCGTGCTGAACGTCAATGCGAAATCTGACAAGACTTTCTCCGAACATGATCTCCGTGCGCTCAGCCTCTTCGGAGAACATGCTGCCGGCGCGATCGCCAATGCCCAGATGTTCGAAGCCCAGCGCCTCCTGTCTGCCCAGAGAAGTTACCAGGCTTTTCACGACCCGCTGACGAACCTTCCAAACCGGGCTCTCCTGCTCGAGCATGTGAGCCATGAGCTCATCCGCCGTCGAGATGACACGGACCGGATCGCCGTCCTTTTCCTGGATATCGACAATTTCAAGGAAGTCAACGACAGGCTCGGCCACGCTGCGGGAGATGAGCTTCTGCGCGGGGTTGCGCGGTGTCTTAGGGAATCTATCCGCGAAGGGGACACGGTTGCGCGCTTTGGGGGTGACGAGTTTGCGATTCTCGCAACCGGGCTCAGATCAATCGACGATGCCACGAATGCAGCCGGCCGAGTCGTCGAGAGTTTGAGGAAACCATTCACGGTCCTCGGGCAAGAAATTACGGTGCACGCCAGCATCGGTATTGCCTTCGAGGAGCCGGGAATCGTGACGGCCCAGGAGCTCCTCCATCGGGGAGACCTTGCGATGCAGGCCGTCAAACGGAAGACCAAGAATGATGTACGGATCTTTGAGCCCTCCATGAAGGGGCCACGTACCGGGTCCATCGATGTCGAAGCGGATCTTCCGGATGCCATCAAACGTGGCGAGATTCAGGCGCTCTTTCAACCGGTCGTCATGCTCGAGAGCGGGAAGCCTGTTGCGATCGAGGCACTCGCCCGCTGGGAACATACCAGGTACGGCCCGCTCACCGCCAGCGCCTTCCTGCCGCACGTGGACGGATCCCCCATCTGCGAAACCGTCGATCTCTGGATGCTGAACACGATCGCCGGGGTCGTGCACCAACTTCTCGTACAAGGTCTCCAGCCAATGTGGATCGGGGTCAACCTTTCACCCGCCTCGCTCGATGACCCGGAGCTCTCCACAAAGATCGAGACAATCGCCAAGCGCCATGAGATCAAGCCTTCCACGCTCGGCTTCGAAATATCAGCACCTGCGCTCGCCCACAACCTGGACACGGCCTTAAGCCAACTTCAGGCGCTCAACGCTTCCGGCGCCCGAATCCTGCTCGATGGCTTTGGAACGGGGGCGGCATCCTTTGCAAAGCTGCACACGCTGCCCATCAATGCCATCAAGATCGACAGGACATTTATCGAGAGCCTCGAAACCGACCTCGGAGCTGAGACCGTCGTCGATGCCATTATCAAAACGGGTGCTCTGATGGTCTTTGACGTCATCGGAGTCGGAATCGAGCGTCAAACTCAGGTGGAACGCCTCACAAGCTTGGGATGCCACTTTGGCCAGGGCAACCTTTTCTCCCCTCCCCTCAATGCAGACCAACTCATCGCCTATCTCGCCCGCTCGAACGGGGAGCATCACTGACCATGCCCCGGCGGCTGCCTGCTGGTGGATCGTGAGTCGAATCGTTCGAACCACGATCGAGCCGGGTAACCCGGATCCGTTCGACCGGAATGCCGAGCGTTCGTCCGTCGTTCCCAAGACCACATTGGCGGGGAACAAAGACCGACGAGCGAATTTCGATCCGGTGAATGACCCGGAGCGCCGGAGGTAGCGCAAAGGTCAGCTCTCCCGGAGCTGAGCCTCTTGGCTCGAGCTCAGTTCCGTCAGCACGAACGTGAACGTCAAATTGTGCCGGCTCGTCCCACCCGGGACGCACGTGATAAAGCTCGACGGTCAAACCGTTCATTCCTGGCGGAACTGCCAGCTCAAATCCGTTGAGCGTTCCGTCACCCTTGGTCCAGTTGAAATCGGGATAGAACCCGTGGCGTCCGGCAACGGCGCCGGGAACGATCGTGTAATCCGGCGTCGCGAGATCGAGCAGGACCCGGCGGCCATCGGCGTAGAGCACTTTCCGTGACACGGCGAGCTCGAGCACAATCTTCCGGTAGAGCTCGTGGTACGTCAGGATCTCCCAGCGCATCTTCGAATGCGGATAGCGGGCCTCAATATCCCCCCTGCTCAGCTGCAAGAGGTCACGCAGACTCCGGACGCCCCCGTAGGCGAGATAGCGGATGTGGTGGCTTAGGAGGTACCGTGAGACGGCTTCTGCGCCATCGTCGATCGGGAGGCCCGGTGGAGGGCTCGAAAAGCCGGGCAGCGACATGATCAGGATCCGGTTTCGTGCAAAATCGAGGAGAAAAGGCATCCGGAGGGTCGTCAGAACGGTCGCGCCCGGGGGCACAGCGCGCTGAAGTTTCGCCAGCGCAGAGGCGTCGTGCTCTGCGACAAACGGCTGCCCCTCGATCCCATGCGCAACATTGATGATCATCTGGTCACCCATCGCCCGAACCTGCCCTGCGATGGTCACGAAGAAGGCCACAGCGATCACGATCCCCGCGACCGGAGCAAGCCTCATGCTCCGGTCCTCCGCCTCTCCTGCACCCTCGAACGCCGCGAGCTCGAGCCCAATGAGCGCAACCATCAGCATGGGGAATGTGTAGCGGCTCAGACTCCTGTTGAGGTTCGGATCACCAAGCATGACGTACAGGACAACTGCAATCGAGGCTGCGGCTCCCAGAGCCAGCACGGGCCGCCGCCGCCTTCGAGCCGGTACAAACAGGAGGAGGAAGGCCACCGGCCAAAGAACGAAGACGTGCCGCCAGATGGCCCGAATCACATCGAGCGCCGGCTTTGCAAAATGACCCCGGACTGCGGGGAAACCGTGGTTTGACGCCGCACCGAGAAACCCGTGGCCCAACACCGGGTAGAGCGGCGTCCCTGAGGACAGCTCCATCGAAAGCATCCACGGGGATACGAAGACGGCAATCAGCCCCGCCACCGCGCCCGCCTCCGCGAGCGCGGCCCTGCGGTCGCTCCGGCCAGCCAGATCCGCCACACTGAGCAGCAGGAAAAACGGGACGGCAAACGGAATAAACGTGGACTTAACCGCACAGGCGGCCGCCGCAGGAAGGGCGAGCACAACCCATACCCTCAGACCTCGCCGGGGAACGGCATCAGCGCCCGGCCGTCCCATCTCGAGCAAGAACCAGGCTAGCAGCAAGGCGACACCAGTCAGGAGCGCCGACGCGTTGCCCCGCATCGGCAGGTGCGGCATGACCAGAACGAGCAGCACTGCCAGCATCGTCAGGTATCGACCGATGCGAAACCGGCGGCCTGCGCCCCACGCGAGCCCGACGAGGATCAACAGCGCCACGCCTTCATCGATCAGATGGAGAGCCCTGACCGGACGGGTCACGAGGACCATCGTGTCCAGGAACGATTGCCCACCGAGACTGAGCGCACGCCGGGCCTCGAACGGTTCATGCCCCATCGAACCGGTCTCCAGCATCTTTTCCGGAAAGACGAGATAGGCCTGCGCATCGTCGTGCATGTCGAAGGCAGGATGGGCGTTGACCGTGTCAATCGTTCCTGAAATCGAGCTCGAATACTGGAGCAACGCCAGCCCCGTAAGAAGCACGAGGCCGGCGATCAACGCGGGATTATCCGCAAGCCACCGCCACGCCCGGCGGTGTGTCCCCGGAGAACAGCGCCAGCAGATGAGACCAGTACCGGCCGCCAGGTAGACCAGGATGACGGCCGGCGAAATCACACCGGCCAGATTGAGGACGCCGCCGGCAACCACCGTCAGTGCCAGGCCGAGCGCACCGTGCATCCCCCACCCCATCGGCCATTCCCGCAGCAACGTCCGGTGCAGCCAACGGCCCCAACCAATCAACGCGAGGAGAACGAGCAGCCCCCAGATCCAGCTGAGCAGAAACGACACAGACCCGGCTTTGGGACCGTGACGAATGACAACTCCAGCTCCAAACGCGCCACACGTAACGGCTGCCGGTCCCAGTGTGCTCCACATGCGGCGCCCCCGATTTCGAGCCACGTCAGCCCCTCGAATCCGCCACGACTTCCAGCGCGCCGGGAAGCACGGCAAAGCTGGCACGTGGCGGTTTGAGCTCCCACTGGTTGCCATCGAGGTGCACGGGGATCGGCTCATTGAAACTGAGATCGAACGACGCCGTCTGCAACTCGAGCGTCCCCGGCATCCGCCCAAGACGCCCCCTTAACCCGGCGACGAGGCGGGTCACCCGCCTCAGAACACCCATCCCCTCGACCAGGCACACGTCGAGCAGCCCGTCGGCTGGACGCGCCGCTGGGGTCAACCGGAACCCGCCCCCTGTCGTTGGGCCATTGTGCACGGCCAGCATCGTCATCGTTCCTTGCCATGACCGGCCATCGGCGTCCAGTCGCACCTCCGGCGCCCGGTAGCTGAAGAGCGATGCCACCGCCGTGGCCATGTAGACGGCAATTCCACGGATCATCTTGATGGCCGCCGCTCGCCGGTTGATCTCGCCGGTCAAACCAGCGCCAATCGCATTGAGCACCACGCGGCCATCAACGCTCAACAGGTCGATGCGCCGCGTCCGTCCGGCGAGGATGGTGCGCACGGCATCGGGGAGACGAAGCGGGATGCCAAGTGTGCGGGCTGCGTCATTCCCGGTGCCGAGCGGGAGGATCGCCAACCGGCCTCCTCCCGCACGGTGAAGCCCTTCAACGACCTCGCACACCGTCCCGTCGCCACCGGCGGCGATAATCGTTCCTACACCTTCACCGACGGCGTCAACGGCGAGCTCCGTCGCATGTCCGGGCGCTTCGGTCATGACGTATGGTGCATCCAGCCCAAACCCTCTCACCTTCGGACCGAGCCGCTTCCACTCACGGCCCAGCCGGCCTCCTGCCGCCGCCGGATTGACGATGATCCGCACGGCGAAAGTGTACCGTATCCCCCGGTGCGACGTCACGGGCGGCCAGCCGGCACCGTCCTTCTTCAGCGCCAATCACGACCTGATCTTCACCGCAGCGTGACGAGCATCTTGATCGTCCCCGTCCCCGACGGCAGCGCCTCGAGCGCTTTGCCGATGATCGTGCCCGGGTAGGCCCAGACGGCTTTCTCAGCGATCCCGGGTACGCTCCCGGCACGGAGCAGATCACCGGGCTTGATCGGCCCGGACGCCGCCGACGCACGGACATCGACAATCCCCAGGATCGCTACGGCCACCTTGCCGCGGTTACCTTCGGCTTCCATGGCCACGCCGCCTACGATCGTTGGCTTGGCAGAGACCACGCCCATCACGGCGCCCGCACGCTTCGCCGTCGCTGGCTCGAGCTTGCCGTCCTCACCGATGCCCACAACGGTCCCCGGCGCTAGTGCACCATTGGCCGGGTACATCTCGGCGAAGTCCGCGCCGCCCGAGTGGAACGAGCCATCGGCGTAGACCTGCCCGTCGCTCGCCACCCGCCATCTGCGGTTGCCCGAGGTGTCCCACAGCTCCGCGATGTTTGAACCACCCCCGAGCACCTTGAGGCCGACGCCATTACTTTGCCCCCAGAAAGCGTATCCGCCAGCGTCATTTTCGGCCAGAACGCCCGCGGCACCCGAAGTATGCGCCATGCCGTGGACGCCTCCGGAGCCTCCTCCACCCATCGTTTCTCCCCGGACACCGTCCGCACCCCAACCGTTGCTGTTGTTGAACCCGAAAACCCCCATACCGTCGGCCGAGACAACTTTGCCCCAAACGCCAAAGGTCATCCCCGAGGTCGCATTCACCATCCCGGCCACCCCGATGTAAGGCGATTCACCACGCACCCCCGTCCCGCTGGAGCTCTGACTCTCGCCAAACACGCCGTAGTTCCATCCGCCCGAGGAACTTTCGTAACCATATACGCCGGCTGCGCCGTTGGTCGACGAGTTGGTCTTCCCTTGTACGCCGTAGGTCTGGCCGCTGCTCGAGCTCGCCTCACCATAGACACCGACCGAGCCAGCCCCACCCTCGGCCTTACCGATCACGCCGAGACCGCCCCCCCCTGAAACGTTCCTGCCGTACACCGCAGCGTGCGACGCAGCGTGCGCCTCCCCTTCAAGACCGATACCCGACCCGGTATTTTCGACCACGAAACCCACTCCGCCGGTATTGACACTCTCCGAGTATGGCAACGTCAGCCCGCCCTGTTCGTCGGAAGCCCAACTGACGGACGATCCGTTGAACTTCAGCACCTGGCCGTTCGCAGCTCCAGAACCGCTGATCTTCGACGTTGTGACGGCGCCGTTTGCCAGGTCAGCGGACTGAACCGTCCCGTCCGCGATCTTGGTACTGGTCACGCCACCATCGGCGATCCCCAACGGACTCGACGAGGTCCCATCGCCTGAGAGCGTCGCATCGTGCGCCACCTGTGTCAGCCCGGATCCCGAGCCCTGCGTCGTCAGCTCGTACTCCATCTCCAGCGTCGAGGGGTCCTGACTGACCGTCCCGTTGCCCACCATCGACGCAAACGTCAGCACCTTCCCCGATCCTGACAGCACCTTGACGTCCCACCGGCCACCATCGACGGTGGCACCGGAATCAAACGCATGCATGCTGACCTGCACTGGCTCGTACGGCGACAGCGTGTACGTCTTCGATGCAACCTCGGTCCCGTCCCGGTTGTACAGCGTCACCTCCACCGTCGCCGTGCCTCCCGCCGTCTCAACCAGCGCGAAGTTGCTCCGGAAGCTCCCATCCGCCGGGTTCGTGATCCCAGGAATCGACGTCTTCTTGCCCGCGCCAATCGCAATCTCCGACGGCATCCCCGCAACGAACTGCCCCTGCGAATCGGCGATCCCCGCCGCCGTCAGGTTGTACGACCGCGCCGCGACAACGATCTTTCGATCACT
>WGCW01000026.1 GCA_015493585.1 Acidobacteriota bacterium | reverse complement strand
GTGAAGACGTCGGCGTCGACGTACGGTGATCTGATTGTGGATCAGGGAGGGGCGAACGGCAAGCCGGTTGGGTTGACGCCGTTGCCGTCGATTGGTCAGGGGACGGTTGGCAGTGTAGAGGCTGACAGCTCTGCGCCGGCGGATGCGTGGATCACGCCATCTGATGCGGCTCAACAGTTTGGGTTGGGCGTTGTAGGCATGTGGGTCCGGAGCAATGGGGCGGATTACCGGGTAGTTGGGCAGCAGGACCGGCGGACGATCTTGTTGGAAGGCGCGGTTGGAGCGGTCAGCGTTGGGGATGCGTTCCAGGGCGTCTACAAGTTTGACAACGTGACGGTCAAGGGTGGCGCGATTCTGGACATGCAGGATCTGGGAATCATCGGGACGACGACGGTGGATCCGGACTCACGGCTGATCACTGCGAATCTCGCGGCGCCTGTGATTGACGCGGCGAAAATCACTTTGAGCGCCCACGATCACAGTTTCTGGGTGTCGGGCGATGTTGGCGCAATCACAGACGCCGATGGAATCGCCAACGCCGATGCGGTGAACGCCAGAACCGGGGATCATGTGCAGCTTTCGGTCGCGAGCGATGGTTCCTTTGCGGCCGTGGCGGTTCCGGGGACGAGCGGTGACGCGATCACCATTCAGGCGACGGATGGCCATTATCATCCGCGGACGTCCGAGGCAGGCGTTGGCGATCTCCCTGCGAACGCTGGACCGCCTTCGGTGGACACCAATGCGATTACGGTGTCTCAGGTCTCGACGACCGAATGGAAGGTCACCGGCGCGCCTGGAGCGGTCGCCGATCCGGAGCTGCCGATTGCGGTGGCCATCGCCGACCAGGTGTCCGGCGGGTCGCAGGCTGTGGAAGCTGGGGGCGATGGCTCGTTTTCCGTGACGATCGCCGCGGCGCTTGGCGATGATCTGGTGCTGACGGCGACGGACGGCCATCCCCAGGCTCAGAGCACGCAGGTCGACCTTGGAGCAGCGCCGGGGAATGCGCCGCCGGTCATTCATACTGATGGGTTGCACATCAGATATGCCGGTCCGGATGGCGATCATGATTCCGCACGCTACGAGCTTCAGGTGGATAGCGGCGCCATCACGGACGACGATCCACCGATACACCTGGCCGTCAGCAGCCCCACCGGTGAGTCGTGGTCCGCCTCGATCGACAGCGGCGGAATGACATGGATCGACCTGGACAGCACCGAGCTCGAGCCGGGGATGGTGTTGACGCTGACGGCGACGGATTCAAACGCATCGGTGCCGGCTTCGACGAGCGTGGATCTTCCGCCGCTGCCCCAAAACAATTATGGGCCGCCGGACGTGGATCCCAGCAAGATCCAAGTGCTTCCGTTGGGACTTGGGTATCAGGTGATCGGTGCTGCGGGCGCCGTGACGGATCCCGACGTTCCTGTCACGGTGACGCTGACGAACACGAGCAGCGGCTGGAGCTCGGCGGCGGTGAGCGTGCGTCAGGACGGGAGCTTCTGGACGCGCGTTCCGGGATCGGTCGGCGATTCGCTGAGCCTGGTCGCGACGGACGGCCACCCGCAGGACCCGCTCTCTACGGATCCGCAGGGCATTGGATCGCTTCCAGCGGCCGGCCTTCGCGCTGACGCCGTCCCGCTGACGGTTGATTCGGAGGAGCACACGGCGAGCCTCATCCGGGGCGCCCTGGCGGTTCTTGATGGGGGGTCAGGTCTTGGCTCGCTCGTGCTGAGCTCCAGCAGGGACGATGGGGAGGCAGAGGGGCTTGACAACGTGGTAACCGGATTGTCGGGAGTTCGTGATGTGATCGCACCTTCCGGCGATGCAGATGTGCTGGAAGGATATGCCTTAGCGGGAGGATCCGTACTGGCGTGGACCGGGCAGTGGGGGTGTGACGATCAAGGCGCCAACTGTCAACCGGCGGCGGCAGAAGCTCATACGATCAGCAGCGACCCGCTTGAATCTGGTGTGGCTGTCAATGGCTGGTTGTATCTCGTGTCAGGAAACTCCGGGGGTCTCACCTTCCACAGCCTGACCGAGCCAACGGTGACGACCGATGAAACGGCTGGAACGCTGACGATCGACTGGGGATGCGTGCCGGACGCGACGAGCTTAGCCATCGACGGCACGGCCGGTTTCACGGCTGTGGCCGCCGTTCCGGGTCCCGTGGGAGAGATTGCCGTCATCACTGACGATCCGAACGACGAGATTCGGTTTGTGGACGTGACCTCTCCGACGAATCCGGTGCTGGCGGGGAGCTTGGATCTCCCGGGCTCGGCGGCTCCGACGTGGGCAAGCTGGGACGACGGATGGCTTCTCCTGGGGCGCGATGACGGGTCGATCGAAGTATGGCGCTGGGATGACACCGGCGCCGAGGAGATCGCCTCCTGGCAATCGGGGGCGGTTCCGGTAGGCGCGGATCTCGTGGGAGGCGAGCTGTGGGTGGCGCTGAGTGACGGGCGTCTCCAGCAAGTTCGCCTCGACGGATCTGTGCCAAGCCTCGTTGGAGAGGCTCAGATCGGCGGTGAGATCCGCAGCATGAGCGCTGACGGGCGTTCGCTCGTGATTGTCACGGACAGCGGAGCAGTCCACGAGTGGATGTGGGAGCTGCCACCGGATCTGGCCCCGGAACGGGTAGTTTGGCTGACGAACGGGCAGCAGGATGACCTGTTCGTCGACCCCGAGTGGCTGGCCGTTGGGCAAACGTGCTACGTCACCTGGCCCGACGGTGCAACGAGCCGGTCAACCGGGGCGCCTCCGTGGCCTTTCTTCCACACGCTGCCGCCGCCGGAGGGGACGCCATCGGCAGGGGAAGGACCTTCCTCGCCAGCGAACACGCCCCAGCTTCAGATCATCACGGATGAGGGGATCCCGGGCAGGGTCTACCTGCCGGCGGACTGGGTTGCGTGGGAATCGCCCAATGCGGCGTGGCTCACCGGTGCTCATCAGTGGGAGCCAATCGCCCGTGATTGCGGACGGGATCGTGCTGCAACCGGATCTGGATGGGCCGCCTTTGCGAGCGGCGGTGTAAACGGAATTGACTACTTTGCCGCCGCGGGGCCCCAGGGGCCGGCATCGTGGCAGCAGCTTTCGACGAACGGTGCGGTGACGGCGCTCCTGGGGCTTGGAAACCACGATGGATCTGGCGGCACGCTCTATGCGTGTGCCGGTGACCTGGAGATCTGGGATCTCAGTAATCCGGCCGCACCCGCAGCTCAGCAGGCGATCGATCTTCTTGGCGCTGCGCCGATCGCTGCCGTCGCGGCGCTGTCGCCCCCAGCGGGTGGCCTCGAGCTCGCCGCCGTGGGTGGATCGCCTCTGGAGGTTGCAGTGGTCGACCTGGCGGATCCACTCAACCCGGCTGTCATCGCTGATCAGGAGGAGCTCCCCGGATTTTCCGGATCGCTCGAACGCGTGGCGGCCGCTTCGGATGCCCTCTACGTTCTCGCAAATGACGGGGGCGCACAGAAGCTCTACGTGTACGGTTTGAGCGACCCCTCGAATCCATCGCTCAGTGCGACGGCGGACGTCAGCGGCGCGGCCATCACGGCGATGGCGGCGGGCTCATGGGTGTCACAACAAGCCTCCAGCGAGCCCATCTCGCGCGTGGCCATAGCCCGGGCCGATGGGACGATCGATCTGTTCGACGGCGCGTCGCTGACGGCGCTCGACACGATTCGGCTCCCGGCGGTTCCTCGTGACCTTGCGACAGAATCCGATGGCGACTCATGCACGCTGTACATCGCGCTCGGCGAGGGATACGGCGTTGCAGAGGTGGAGCTTGGGTCCCCGGTTGGCCCAGATCTCTCGCCATATTTCTGGTACGCCGGTGGTGGCATCTTCCGCCTCATCCGGGACGTGAGGGGCTGGCTCGACGGCATGCTGACCGAGAGCGGCGAGGTTCTCGGAGAGGACTGGGGCGGTGGTGTTGGTCCTGTAAAGGGCAAGGCGGAAAGAGCACGGGAAGCGAATGCTGGCGCCGTGGCCGGGGCCCGCCGTGCCCGACGTGTGCGAACGCTGACCAAGAGACATCAACATCGTGAGAGACGGGGGTGGACCCGCCGCTCACAGCTCAGGCGAGGATGGTGAACAAGTGGTTAGAACGGCTCAACGCGCTCACTGGTTTCTCACAATGCTGAGGGCACCGGTCTCCCGTGCGGCGGCCGTGGCCGGGACGGTCCTGCTGGCGGCTCTCCCCGTGGGTGCCCACGGGCAGGAAATCAGCCGGCAGCTGAGATCACGGTGGGGCGCGCGGCCGAAGCTGGTGCGCGCGCAGAGCCGGGTGTTCCTCATGGAGCGGGGCGCCGGCGGGCGCTTGGGCCTTGACGTTCATGCCAGGGTGGGGAGCGCGGTTGCGGGGGCCTCGGCCATTCATCCGGCACCGCCGCAGGGCGCGTTCCAGGTTTGGCCAGTTGCCGGCCTCGGGAGCGCGAGCTTCCGGTTCAAGGGGCGGATGTACGCCGATTCCTCGCATGGTCTCATTGGTCTGGCGATTGTCAAGCCGGACGGCGGATGGTACATCGCCGGGCTCGTTCCGGGCCGCAATGGAGCGAGCGTGGATCTGTCCCGCTCCACCGGTGGGTGGAAGACACTGAGCCGTGCGCAGGCGGCGTTTTCCCCACATCCAGGAACGTGGTTTTGGGTGGAGATCGATGCAACGAGGGCGAAAGGACAGCGCGAGTGGCGCGTGTACGCCTGGAGCGACCAGCAGAACGGTCCCGGAGAGCCGCTGGTGACGGCGGTTGAAAACATTGATTCGAAGGGTCGCGAATTTCAGGCTGGCGTGTGGACGGCCGGTTCGGGGGACAGGCGCGTCGAGCAACTGAGCTTGGAGATGTTGGAGGGGAAGCTCGTAACCGATCCCAAGACCAACGCGGAGAGCTGGCCGCTGAGGGTGAGCCCAGCCCCGGACGAAGGCGCCCGCGCTGAGACCTCTCAGGTCAAGGCGCAACCGGTCGAGGTGGACAAGGACCAGGCGAACCGTTTCGCCGGCGTTGAGAGTGTTTCCCGTTTCAAGAAGGAGATGACGTCGTCGACGTCCGGGTGCAATCGTTTCCGGTACAACTACTACGGGACGGCGCCTTCCGTGGCGGGCTCTGAAGGATTCCTTCAGCTGAGCCCGATCGATAACGATTGCGACGGTCTTTTCGATGAGGATCCGCCGGGCTGGGGCGACGAGGATGGCGATGGGCAGGTTGATGAAGACCCGGGCTGTGAGCACACGCTGTCCTGGATCTCCTCTGATTCGCAGCTTGGAAAGTGGTCGACTGGAGAGGTACAGGCGCCGTTTGTCTACCTCTTCCAGTTCTTCCCCTTCCGGGTGTGGGTTGGGTTTTGCCACATTGATGGCGCAGACTGGCTGCTCGGGATCGCTCGCATTATCCCAGAGGGCGGCGGACTGGTTCTGCGTGGCCACGGTTGGGATTCGGTCTTGTACGAGCTGAGCTATGTCGCGTTGGAACCCCTCTCGGTCGCGGTTCTCGAGTCCGGGAGCCCATTCGCCGATGGCCAGTGGTTCGGGAGGGAAGTCACCCTGACGGCGCAGGTTGGGGGAGCGGTCGGGACCCCGGTCCTCGATGCGGATATCGACGGCGCCGCGTACGACCTGGGAACGGGGTACAGCGAGGAAGGCGAGCATCAGATCACGATTCACGTCACGGATCTCGCCGGCCGCGAGGCGGAGACGTCACAGAGCTTCGGCGTGGATCTCACTCCACCGGCGTTTGATGCCATCACGCCGGCCGATGGCGCACTGGTGGGCGATCCGGCCCTGACGATTTCGGGCAAGGTGAGCGCCGATACCCAGCAGGTGACCGTTGGGGGCTCGCCAGCGACGTTGGGAGATCCCGATGGTGACTGGCGCAGCTTCACCTCATCAAGCCTGACGCTGAGCGAGGGCACAAACACGGTCGCGCTCGAAGCGATCGACCGGGTCGGCCACACGGCGGACGTCACGCTGCACATCGAGCTCGATACGACGCCGCCGGTTATTGCCGTGACGAGCCCGGCCAGTGGGACGGTCACCGGGCAGACCACGATCGCGGTCAGTGGCCAGGCTTCCGACGCGCACCTGGCATCCGTCACGGTCAACGGCGTCGCAGCGGCATTGGCGGGAGGGCAGTGGACGGCCACCGTGCCCCTGAACCCCGGAGCCAATGTCATCACCGCCACCGCTTCGGACGTCCTCGGTCATGCGGCTTCAGCATCGGTCAACGTTGTTCTGGACGACACACCACCTGTGATTACGCTGTACGAATCCGGGACGGAGGTCACCGGGCCGGTCATGCTCGGCCGTCCGGCGACCTTTACGGCAGCCGTTCAGGATGAGACGCAGGTGACCACAACGGCGACCATCGACGGCGCCGCCTACACCTTGGGAACGCCGTACGCGACAGAGGGTGATCACACGCTCAAGGTGACATCGACCGATGCCGCGGGAAACACGGCGAGCGTGACAGCTTCATTGACCATCGACCTGACGCCTCCCGAAATCCAGGGGCTCAACCCGGCGACCGGTACGGTGACCGGCCAGACGGCGATTGACATTACGGCCCAGGTCTCGGCCGACACCGTCAGCGCCTCGGCGGGCGGTGTGAGCGGCGTGCTTGGCGATCCTGCGGGAGGGTGGAGGACGGTCAGCTTCACCGGTGTTCCGCTGTCCCGCGAGGGTCAAAACACGATGACGATCACGGCGACTGATCACGTCGGAAACGTGTCATCGCTCAACGCGGTCTACGATCGCGACACCGAGCCGCCCGTGCTCTCCGTGAGCTCGCCCACAGAAGGGCTCGTGACGCGCTTCGCCACCCTGAACGTCACGGGACAGGCGACGGACGCTCACCTCGACTCCGTCACGGTCAATGGAACCGCCGTCACGGTTGCTGCCGATGCGAGCTTCTCGACTCAGCTGACCCTGGCCGAGGGTCAGACACCGGTTGTCGTGACCGCCGCCGACACGCTTGGCCACACGACCACGATCACGCGGACCGTCACGCTTGATACCCAACCACCGCAGATCCAGGTCACGGCGGGAGGGTCGCCGCTCGCCGATGGGCTCGTGACAAACCAGGCGGTGACGCCCGTGATCACTGTCACGGATGCCACCGACGTCACCACGACAGTGACTCTGAACGGGCAGCCGTTCACGTCTGGGACCGCCGTGTCGGCTGAAGGCGTCTACCTGCTGAGCGTCTCGGCGCAGGACGCGGCCGGAAACCAGGCATCGGTTGACCGAACCTTCACGATCGATCTGACACCGCCGGCTCTTTCCGGCATTCAACCGGCAAACGGAACGATAACAAACGTTACAACTCAAACGATCACGGGCAATGCCGACGACGCCGTCTCCGTCACCGTCAACGGTCAGCCGGCCACGCTGACCTCGGGCGTGTTCACGGCCACGGGTGTTGCGCTGGCCGAAGGGTCGAACGCCATCCCGATCGTGGCGACTGATCGTGCCGGCAACAGCAGCTCCATCACGTTGAACCTGATTCTCGATACGACGCCGCCAGCGGTGACGATCAGCGCACCGCCCGACGGTCAGCTGACCGCAGCCTCGAGCATCGGTGTAACCGGAACCGTCAACGACGACCATCTGGCTTCGGTCGTGGTCAACGGTTCGTCCGCCGCGCTCGCCGGGAGCTCGTTCCAGGCTTCCGTTCCGCTGACCTCGGACGGGTCCCATCAGCTCACCGTCGTTGCCACCGATGCCGCAGGCAACACCGGCCAGGCTTCGGTCACCGTCGGGCGCGATGCGACCGCGCCCGTCGTAACGGTCAGCGAGCCCGGACCGACCGCGGTGCTCGCCAGCGGTCAGGTCACCGTGTCCGGCACGGCGTCCGATCCGCACCTCGAAAGCGTGACGATCAACGGTCAAGCCGCGACGCTCGGGACCTCTGGCCAGTTTTCCACCACGTTGAGCCTCGCGGAGGGTTCGCACGCGATCACCGTCGTTGCAACGGACAGCCTTGGGAACACCGCCAGCGTTACTCGCCAGGTGACGGTCGATCTCAGCGCGCCCGAGGTGAGCTTCACCGCGCCCGCGAATGGTGCCATTCTCTCGCAGGCGACGGTGACCGTCAGTGGAATGGCATCCGATACAGATGGGATCGACCACGTGACGGTCAACGGCCGGTCCGCTCAGGTTGCCGCCGATGGGAGCTTCACCCTTGCCGGCCTTCCGCTTGATGAGGGCGAGAACACCCTGACCGCGCGCGCGTGGGACCGGGCCGGAAACGATGGCGCCGCATCGATCACCGTCAAAGTTGACACGACGCCGCCGGAAGTGACCTCGCTGGCGCCTTCCGATGGCGCCACCGGCATCGCGCCGTCGGTCAGCCTGCGCGCCGTGTTCTCCGAGCCGATCGATCCAGCGAGCATCGCGGGGAACATCAGCGTCACATCGCAGGGTGCGCCCATCGCCGTAGCGCTCAACCCTCAGGGCGACGGCTCGACCGTCCTCGTCACGCCGGCCGCGCCGCTCGCTGCGAACAGGCAATACGTTTTTTCCGTGGCGACCGGTGTGACCGATCTGGCCGGTCATCCGCTGGCAGCTGCCGCGCAGAGCACCTTTACGACGGCGGACACCCAGCCGCCCGATCCTCCGCAGGTTGCTCCGCCCGCCAGCCCGGCCTGTTTTACGACGCTTGCGCTGACCGGAACTGCGGAGGCCGGCGCCACGATCGAAGCCTCTGGGAGCGTCACGCCGGCCACGACGACGGTGGGCACCGACGGGAGCTGGTCGCTTGACCTCGCTCCGACCGTGGCCTCGGGCGCGGTTTCGGTTGACCTCGTTGCGGTCGACGCGGCGGGGAACCGCTCACAGCGAACGCCGGTGACGGTCGAGCTGGATTGCGAGGCGCCCCACGTGGTGTCGGCGAGTTGGGATGGAAGCGTTACCATCGACGTCGAGCTTTCGGAGCCGCCGGATCCCGCCACGGTGGACGCTGACGGCAGCGTCACCGTCGCCGGGACATCGGGTCCGCTCGCATGCACCCTCAGCGTCGAGGGAGTGAAGATTCTGATCGAGCTCGCTCAGGCGCCACCTTCGGACGAACAGCCGTTGACGCTGACGTTGAGCTCGGGGGTGACCGATCTCGCCGGGAATGCGCTCGTGCCGTACACGACGATCTTCGCTGGCTCGAGCGGGGCGACCCTGGTCACCGGGAAGGTCTTCGACGACGAGCGCAGCCTCCCAATGGCGGGCGCTCAGGCAGCGCTCGTTTTCGATGGAGCGCCCGTGACAGATCCCACCACCGTGACCACCGACGCACGCGGCCGGTTCCAGCTTCCCGTGACGGCATCGCCCATCGTTGTCCGGCTCTCCGCTGACGGCTTCCTCCCCTGCTGGCGCCGGATCGTGCCGGTTCCCAAGGCCGCTACGATCCTCTTTGGTGTTCGCCTGAGCAACGAGGCGGTGCCAGAGCATCTGACGGGAGCGGCCGAGCTTGACGCCGGCGCGGCGCAGCTCACCGTGCCGAAGGAGGCCGTCCCCTCGGGCGGAGCCGACATCGGCCTGACTGCGATCTCCGAACAGGGTCTGCCTGCGCTGCTTCCGCTTGGGTGGACGCCGCTTGCCGCGGCCCACGTGAGCGTCCCGGATGGGCTGGTCCTGGATCCGCCCGCTGTCCTCGCGTTCGATGTTGGAAATCCCTCCGATGCCGTGGTGGCGCATTTCGACGAGGATTCCTTGAGCTGGGTGGCGGCGGCCGATGGCATGACGATCAACGTCGGCACGAGCGGTACGTGGGCCGTCGTCGTGCCCGATCCGGATCCAACGTCCCCCGGGAGCGCTGTGCTTGGGAGCCCGCTGCCCGCCGCCACGCAGGCAGATCCCGGTACGATGACGGCCGAGCTCGCGCTCGATCCGCCGGAGATTATGCCGGCGGGCGTGTCGACGGCGACCGTGACGGTGACCACCGGCAACCCGGTCCCGTCCGGGCTGCCGGTCGAGGCGAGACTTGACGAGGCCCTGCATCTCGTCGATGGGAGGCTGGTTGTGCTGCCTCCGGCGGCGACCGACCTCGTCCTGTATCGCCGGAGCTCCGGCATGGTGGCTCGCTTCGGTCTGGGCGCCTCCGAGCTTGCGCGTCAGCTGGCGCTCGATCAAGGCGTCAAGGACGTTCACATCTCCGAGCTTGATCAAACGGTCCGTACCGAGAGCCTCCTTGGACCCGATGGCGGGAGCGTGCTCACCCGCGATGGCCTCGGGCTCGACGTGCCGGCCGGCGCGCTCGACCACATGGTGGGCGTCCAGCTTGAGCCGTTTTCGACGGACAACCTTCCCGCAGCGCTCCCGGCCGGCCTGACCGCTGTCAAGGCGCTCACGCTCGATCTTGCCGGTGCGGAGCTCAGCGCTCCGGCGACGCTGAGCTTCCCGAGCGCCGGGTTGAGCGATGATCAGTACCTCGTGCTCGGCCCCGTCGACGTTCAGCAACAGACGATGTGGCGGCTGATTGGCCTCGCCACGATCAACGGAGACCGTCTCGAATGCCGGCCGGACATTCTTCCCGGTCTCACGGCCCCGTGGGTGAGGGCCGGCGGCCTTTTCGTCGTTGTCAAGGGCGAGGCCGACCCCTGGGCACTGATCTGGGGCACGGTGTGGGACGTCTCCGGTTCGGATCCGGCGCATCCCTGCCGTGTGGACGCGACCGGCGGGCTGGTGGCCCTGACCAGCTCCGCAGGGACGTACGCCATCGCGGCCCCACCGGGCGAAGCATCGCTCGCCGCGGTCGATCTTGAGCGCTTCAACGCGGGCGCAGCGGCCCTGACGGCAACGGCCGCGGGGCACTTTCCGGACACGGATATCACCCTGTCGGTGGTTGCCCCTCGGGTAACGGCGACCAATCCTTCTGATGGCGCGACCAAGGTCAGCGCGACGACCCCGGTGACGATCGATTTTTCCGAGCCCCTCGATGCGGCGTCGGTGGCTGCCGACAGTGTGACCGTGCAGGTTTTCGCCGGCACCAGCTCAGCCCAGTCCTGGTCCGGGCACGTTGAGCTTTCGCAGGATAAAACTCGAATCACGTGGACCCCGGACACGCAATTCCCATCGGCTTCTCAGGTCATCGTCACGGTCAGTGGGGCCCTCCAGGACATGCAAGGCTACGGCCTGAACGGCGATGGCAGCACGACGAGCTTTGGCTTTTCCGTCAAACGCTTCCTGCTGCCGCAGGACATTGATCCCGCCAAAATCCGTCTCTACGCGCCTGGGCATACCGGTGCGCCTGATGGCGAAGCCCTTGTCGTGGGCGACGCGGGCGCGGTTCCCGGCGACGTTCACGTCTACGTAGAGGACCAGGATCGCCAGGCTGAGACCACGACCGTCGCCGTCGAGCAGGACGGCAGCTTTTCGATCGCGTTGCCGCTGTGGGATCCAACGGCTGAAAGCGGGGTCGAGGTCGGCGACCATCTCCTGTTGCACATTCTCGGCAGCAGCAGCACGGACGATGATCTGGGCGTCGTTCCTCTGACGGTTTGGCTGACCGCCGATGGCAACGGCGCGGTGGTCGGCCCGGACGGCGGTCAGGCGCGCACGGACAGCAAAGTGGTGATCGATGTGCCTCCAGGCGCGGTGGCCGACGGAACCACCGTCACGGTGACGCCGCTCGCCGATCCGTCCTCGGTGCTCCCCGGCAGCTCTTTGCCAGCTTTCGTAACCCCGCGCGCGGCGATCGAGCTTGGCATCTCGCCGCACGCGCTCTCCGGGCTCGGGCTGGAGGTGCCGCAATCGGTGAATGGCGTCTCCCCGCCAGCCGATCCCTCCCGCGGCATGATTCTCGCGGCGGTCGTCGAAATTGGTGGCCGGCCGTACCCGATGATGGTCGGGCGGGCGGTTTGGGACGCGGACTCCCAGTCGTATCGCACCGTCTCACCCTCGCAGGCATCTTCGAGCGGGGTCGAGCAGGTTGGCACGCTGACGGGCGAGGGTGTCCAGGGTGTGGCAAAGGCGGAAGGAACAGTCCGGGCCGAGAGCACCGGCGGCGTCGGCGGCTGCGCGGGGCTCAACGGCGTCACACATGACATGACGATCCTCGTCCTTGAGCCGTCCGCGGACATCAGCATGATTGGCGGAAGTGTGGGACTGGCCGGTGCGGCGGTCGTGACCGATGGAGGATTTGCGGCCGTGCCTGACGTGGCGGGCGATGCGCACGCGGGCTCGTGCCCCTACGACTTCATCGTGCCGGTCCTCACGGGCGATCCGTATCAGCTCAGCGTGCTCGATCCCGGCACGGGCTTCCTCCGGTGGCAGGGCGGGTTTGAGCCCCCGGCCGGCGGCTTCGTCGAGATTCCGCCGGACACCAGCATTGGCGGGTCCGAGAGCCTCCTGAGGCCGATCAGCGGTGACCCGTTCGATCTCTTCGCGTTTCCGGCCAAGCCTGACGAGCAGGAGATCGCGGATGGCATCACGGCCTCGTTGGCATCGGGGAGCGCGACGGTCACGGTGGACGGCGGCGCACTGGCCCCGGGCGTCCACCTCAGCCTGACCAATCTCAAGACTGGCGCGTCGGCGCAGGCCGAGAGTGCGGCTACCGCTGTCAACCTCTCGATCCCGGCCGCGGCGGGCGAACCGCTTCTCCTCGGCGTGGAGGGGCGCGTCGCATCCCCGTCAGCGCCGCTCACTGTGCTCTTTGGCAAGAAGGTCGAAGGTGCAATCACCAAGGACGATATCAGCCTGACCGTCTCGGGCGGTGTCGTTCCAGATGTTGACGTGTCGAGCCTTGGCGGCGAGCTCACGGTGACGCCCAAGACTGGCTGGTCGGCCGGCGCCCACTACGAGCTGACGCTTTCGGCGAGCCTCTTTCAGAAGCTGGGGAGCGGCCAGGATCAGGTCAGCATCTCGCTGCCGTTCGCGGGGGCCGAGGTGCACCACGGCTCGCCTGCCTACGACGGGTTGATTGCCGACGGAGCGCTCGAAGGTGACGTGCTGCTCCTGGCCGAGCGTGGCGATGGGCTCAAGGCGTACGACGTCTCCGATCCCAGCAACGTGACGTTGCTTGGCGCCTTCCATCCAGACGATGGTGGCGTCGCCGCGGTGACGGCGGACGGCTTTGGTGACGTCGCAATCGTCACCGGTGTACCGCCTCATCCCATCTCGTTGCGGCTCCTGAGCCTGTCCGACCTCGAGCAGCCCGGAGAGGCGGCGCAGCGCGCCGGACTGGGCATCACCTCGGACGAGGCGGCCGGTGGCGGCTTCGTGCGTGCCGAAGTGGTGGCGACGACGACGGCGTTTACCTTGGCCGAGCCGGGGACCGTGCTCAGCGTCGACCGGGACGCGCAGACCGGCGCCTGGACGGCCCTGCACATCCCGGCGAGCCTCCTGACTCCCTACCATCCTGTCATTCTTGCCGATGGTATCGGCCGGCAGATCCTGTGGCACGGCACGGCGCCGGCATCGGGAGAGCTCGTCCTGCACCCGTCGGACCTGGCTGTGCCGGTTGCCGACGACCGCCCGCTGGTCGTGCGCGCGCATTCCGATACCATCCTGTACGCCTTCACCATGATGGGCAGAGTGACGGCGGCCCGGGTGACGTTTGCCTCCGACGGAACGCTCGGTCTTGCCGCGGTTGCCGTCAAGGAAAACGCCGCGATTAAGATGTGGATCAGGACGAGATCGACCGCCTGCACCAAGCCGGGTGACGCGGACAGCGTCTACTTCGGCCGCCTCGCGCTCGCCCCGCGGGCGCACGGACGGCCGCTCCTGCTCAGTGCAACTCCCTACGTCGGCCTGCTCGGATTCCTCCAGAGCGGCGCGGCGGTCAGTCTCGACCCGACCTACGTCCAGTGCCTGCGCTCGAACGCGGGTACGAAGCTTGCCGACGTCGCCGCCGCGCGCGTCGCCTGGGACGACGGGACAACGAGCACCATCATCGCCGTTGTCGGTCACCGCCGGCTGGAGCTGCTCAAGCTCGACGAGACCGGGACGCCGGTCTACCTTGGCGGCGCCGACACGCCGTTTGCCTCCTACCGGGTGGCTCTCGGCCTCGATCCGATCGCGCGCATGATTTTGGTGCGTGACAACGCCGGCCACCTCGCACTCTACCGCTTCACCAAGCAGGGCGCGCCCAAGCTGATCCAGGAGCTCGGCATCCCGGCCGGGACCGGACCGCTGGTGGTCGACGCCGATGCCGGGATCGCCTACGTCGGCTCGACGCCGGTCCAGTACAGGGCGCCGACCGTCGAGCTCGTTGCCGATACCAACAACGATGGCACGCTGGAGCCCGTGCGCTACTTGCAGCCGTTGGGGGTGCCGGAGGCGCCGGCGGATGCGGCGGGTCACAAGCCGGCGTACCTGGCGTGGGTGATGGTGAAGGCGCCGGGGGTACCGGCTGGGACGGACACGGTGCGGGTGAGGATCGAGGGGTTGGGGCC
>WGCW01000025.1 GCA_015493585.1 Acidobacteriota bacterium | reverse complement strand
TGAGCGTCACTTTCCGGGCGCCCATGTCGTCGCGTTGGAGCAAAACTACCGCTCGACCGCGCCGATCCTCCAAGCTGCAGGTTCATTGATCGGGCATAACGTCGGACGGCGCGGGAAGAAGATCTTTACCAGCCGGGAGGGCGGCGAGCCGGTCCGGCTGTACGTCGGGGAGGATGAGCGGGCCGAGGCTCGCTGGGTCGCCGGCCGGATCGAGGAGCTCGCCGCCAGTCACCCGTACCGGGAGATCGCCGTTCTGATGCGGACCAACGCCCAGACCAGGCCGTTCGAGGAGGAGCTGACCCGCCGCCAGGTGCCCTACCGGGTTGTCGGGGGGCTCCGGTTCTGGCAGCGCGCCGAGGTCAAGGACGCCGTGGCGTACCTCCGCCTCCTCGACGATCCAGAAGACGAGGTCGCACTCCGGCGGATCATCAACGTTCCTGCCCGCGGGATCGGAGCAGCCACCATCGACGTGCTGGAGCGGTTTGCCGCGGCGCACTCGATGGGTCTGCCGGCCGCCGCCGCCGCACTCCCCGACGGGCTGACCCCGCGAGCGCGTCAGTCGCTGACGCGGTTTTTCGATCTCCTCACCGAGGGCCGGCGGCGGCTCGAAGGGGGCGATGCCGGTGAAGTGACTGCCTGGCTCCTCGAGGCCTCTGGCATGATGTCGTTGTACGCCGGCGACACACCGGAAAAGATCGCCCGCCGGGAGAACCTCCAGCAGTTGATTTCAGCCGTCGCTGAAGCGGCGGCTGCCGGGCAAAGCCTGAGAGAGCTCCTGGATTCCGTCGCCCTGCTCGAAGAGGGGGACGACGCGAACGGTGGCGACGCCGTCAGCCTGATGACGCTGCACGCTGCCAAGGGGCTCGAGTTCGACGCGGTGTTCCTGGCCGGTCTCGAGGATGGGCTTCTCCCGCATGGGGCCAGCCGCGACGATCCGGAAGGCCTCGAAGAGGAACGGCGGTTGACCTACGTCGGGATGACGCGCGCCAAAGGGTGGCTGGCGCTGACCGCTGCCCGCACCCGCCTCCTCTTCGGTCAACGTCAGACGACTGCGCCCTCCCGCTTCCTCAAGGAGCTCCCCGCCGGAGCGTTGCTCGACGTCTCCGACGTCGCCGTCACGTTCAACGGCGGTGCGCCGAACGGGACGGACCACGCGAGCCGTCCACAGGCCGGCCGCTCCCAGCCCCCCACGCGGCCGGTCCGCTCACAGGGGTTTGGCCGCGGCCGGCGGCCGCGCACGCCCGTCAACGATGCGGACGGAAACGCCTGGCGGCCGGGGGATCGGGTTCACCACGACCGGTTCGGTACCGGGTTGATCCTCATGTGTCAAGGACGCGGTCCGCAGCTCAAGCTCGTCGTCTACTTCGATCGTGCCGGCCGGAAGACGCTCGTCCCAACGATTGCCAAGCTCGAGAAGCTGTGACCGGCAGATCTCTGGCCTCCGGCACACAGCCGGGACCCCAGCACGTGCACAAACGGGTCCTCATGGCCGGAACCGGTGTCAGCGGCACGGGGAACGGTGTCCCCGATTGAGGACAGGATAGGCGTGACACGGCTCGCGATCCGTGGAGCGATCCTGGCACACCGGTTGCAACTGGCGGTGGCAGGAGGCTGTCATGAAACGGACATACATCCTATCGCTCGCCGCAGCCATCGCGATCATGATCCCGCTGGCCAGCTTTGCGCAGCTTGCACCATCCTGGATGATTCCCGCCGCTGCCAACACCCCGGGGGTCAACGGAACGTACTGGCGCACCGACGTCAACCTCCACAACCCGCACGATTACGAGCTTCCCATCGTCGTGCAGTTTCTGCCATCGGGCCGCTCGAACTGGTCGGCTGGGGTCATCGATCTGACCCTGGAACCATGGGAGACGGTCAATTTGTGGGATATTCTCGGGCCGGATCTCTTCGATTGGGACGGGACGGGCGCGCTCCTGATCTACGCCGACACCGATCAGATCGATTGCAGCGCTGAGGGAAGTTGCGATTTCCTGGCGACGTCACGGACGTACACGCCCGATCCGCTTTCGGCCGCCGGGGAGTTCGGTCAGTCGGTGCCCGGAGTCTCCGTCGACGGTGGGCTCGGGTGGGATACCTACGCGTACGCGACGGGTGTGATGAACGACGGCGAGATCTTTCGAGCCAACGCCGGTGTGGCCTCTTGGACCGCGGGTTGGACAACGGTTCAGATGGACGTTCAGGACGCGGCCGGTGACATCCTCCAGTCGGAGACGTTCGACGTTCCCCCGTTCGGGATGGTACAGCACCGGATTCGCACCGCGGTCGATGCGGGCACGGTCGTCTTCAGCCTCGTCGATGGGCCCGACGATTCCCTCGTCTTTCCCTTTGCGTCCGTGATCAATCAGGACTCGGGCGATCCGACCTTTCTGCCGGCCCGCATTTCCGCTGTTGGCGTCACGATCGAGGCGATCCATCGGGTGCATCAGGGCGCCCGGCCCGTGCCGAAGGTGGCACACGTGCGGAAACTGGACCGTACCGCTCTCAAGGTGTTGGCATCGCATCACGGAGCCACCGCCCGTCTACGTCTCCCCGATGCGGGAACACCATCGCGTTAAGCGGGCGGGACCGGCCGCGGTCTCCCAGTCCCGGGCTGAGCCTTCGTACATCAGCAACGGTTCCTGGCCTCTGCCGTCCGAGGTAGAATCGTTTGGAACGCTGGGGTCTCGAGAAGTAACAGCCGGGAGGGGCGATGGTCCAGTTCGACAACCAGTACCGCCAGATCAAGATCAAGATCGTGTATTACGGTCCCGCCCTCAGTGGGAAAACGACCTGCTTGCAGCAGATTCACAAGAGGATCGATCCCGAGCAAAAGACGAAGCTGTACTCGTTCAATACCGCCAACGACCGGACTCTCTTCTTCGATCTCCTTGCCTTTGATCTCGGGCGGATCCGGGGATACCGGCTTGCCTTGCAACTCTATACCGTTCCCGGCCAGGTTCAGTACAACGCGACGAGGCGTGCGGTGCTAACCGGAACCGACGGCATCGTGTTCGTCTCCGATTCCCAGAAATCCGAGCGCGACGCCAATATCGAGTCCGTCAAGAACATGTGGTCCAACCTGGAGGCCAACGGGATCGACCGGACACGAGTCCCAATCGTCTACCAGCACAACAAGCGGGATCTTCCCAACTTGCTCAGCATCGATGTGCTCAACGAGTTGCTCAACCCGTTTCGCGCCCCTGCCTTCCCATCGGTTGCCATCCGCGGAGAGGGCGTCATGGAGGCGTTCGCCAAGATCACGGAGCTGACGCTCGTTGCCGTTGCTGGGAAACTTGGCGTCGGGACGAGCCCACACGCCCTCGATCAGCTTCGCATGCACGTGCGCACGGCGATGCAGCCGTTCTTCGGCACCCCGCCCGCGAGCACCGCTGAGCCTGAACGGGAGGTGCTGGAACCCGCCACGTCCCCGCCGGAAGGGCCACTCTCCAACGAAAACCTCGTGCAGGAGGCGGTCCGCGCCAACGTGGCGATGACCGACCTCAACACCCGTCTCGATCAACTCCGGCGCCAGCTCGAGCGCAAGGTCCGTATCCTTGCCGGCATCGCGTCATTCGGCCGTGACCTGGGCACCGAGCCGGATCCGGAGGGCGTGCTCCACCGGCTCCTGAAAACGGCGGCCGGCCTGCTTGGGGTCCCTGCGGCGTCTGTGCTCCTCGTTCCGCCGACCGGAGGTCTTGAAGAGCTCAGCGTCCACGGGGAGGATCATGACCCATTGATGGGAGCGGTTTCGGATACCGGCGAGCGACTGGCGGTCGAGCTCGCCGGCAGTGGAGAGCCTCTCCTGATTGTCAGCGAGCTTCAGGGAACCGGAGACGAAGGTGACCGGCTGCTCGGCGCCGTCGAGGACGCCGGGTACAACTCGGCGGTCGTCGTGCCACTGAGGGGACGGCAAGGTCTTTTTGGCCTCCTGACTGCCTACGGCCATCCGAGCCGGCCGCCGCTTGGCGAGGCCGATTTGCAGCTTGCAGAGGTGCTGGCGTCGACAGCCAGTGTCGCGTACACAAACGCCATCGCCTGGCAAAAGCTGCAAAAACTCAACGAGGGGCTCGAGGCCGAAGTGGCCGCGAGGACGCGGGATCTCGAATCGAGCCTCGCCGAGGTACAGCGGCTCAACGCCGAGCTCGAGGCCAAGAATGCCGAACTGGAGCGCGCCTACGATCAGCTTGCTGAGCTTGACCGCGTCAAGAGCGAGCTGACCATCCGGATCGCGAACGATCTCAAGGGTCCGGTGCGTTCGATTGTGACGGCGGCTCAACTGCTGACAGATATGGAGGCTGAGCTGCCTGAGCGGGCGGGCCGTTACGGGACCGTCATCAGGGACAAGGCGAGCGAGCTCGGCGAGATCATGGAAAACGTCATGCAGGCATCGCTCCTGGCGGCCGCCGGGAAGAACATGGCGACGCGGTCGGTCTCGATCCGGGACCTCCTCAAGGACGCCGTAGCACCGCTGCGTGAGCGGGCAAAGGCCAGGAATGTGCGTGTTCAAGTTCTCATTGCCAGTGGGCTTGAGACCGTCACATGCACTCCCGATCTGCTTGCAGCGGCACTCCGGTCGGTCGTCAAGAATGCGATCGACTACAACCGGCCGGACGGGGGAGAGGCCAAGATCGAAGTCCGGCATGTCGATCAGGCGGGGCGAAAGATGATTGCCTTCCGCATCAGCGATACCGGCGCCGGCATTCCAAAGGCCGATCAGCCGTACGTTTTCGAGGCGTTCTGGCGCGGTGCGGAACAGCCCCGAGACGGTGGACCGGCGGGTGCCGGCCTCGGGCTGGCCGTGGCGAAGCGCATCGTCGAGAGCCACGGTGGCAGAATCTTCCTCGAAAGTATCGAGGGCGAGGGCACCACGGTCACCATCCTGCTTCCCGCATGACGTTTGGACCGCGGCCGGTTCACGCCACCCCCGAGCGATCTCTTAAAGGGATGGATGTACGCCCGGGATCCGTGCGCCGGCGTATCACCCCAACGTTGGAAGGGAGATTCCGGTGTGCGGTGCATCGGGCGCAGCGGATTCACCGTGTGGGATCGTCCTGACGACGAGCGCCGGTGGATCTTCCAACGTTCGCTTGACGGTGCACAACGCTGCGGCCCGTTCTAGCGCCGTGTGGTACTTCTCGGGAAAGCCAGCAGGGACGCGGATATCGAGCTCCACGCGGTCGAGGCGATGTTTCGGTCCCCACACCCAGCGCTGCACGAGCGACACTCCCTCGTGCGGGATCCCCCGCCGTTGACAGAAGCTCAGGACGTAAATCCCGGCGCACGTCGCCAGCGATGCTAGAAACAGATCATACGGTTCCGGCGCGGCACCGTCTCCGCCGGCATCGGGGTGCTGGTCGGTCAGAATCTCAAAGCCGTTATACCGGGCGGTGACCTTCTTGCCGCCGGGAAAAGTGACCATCATCTCGTTGTTCATCGTGCCTCCCGAGCCGCTCAAAGCGGCGCCGCGGAGATTGTACACGTTTGCCCGTCACCGGGCGGGTCCGGGACCACCGCACCGGCGCCGGGGGTCCACAGAGGTGGTATGGTGCTCGTGCGGGCCGCGCACATCGGGGGTCCGACGTTTACAGGACGAGGGAGTGGACACTCCCAGAAAGGAAGGTTGAAGATGGCTGACAAGAGGGCAGACCTGGCCGGTCCAGGCATCGGAACGTACGAAGAGGTCGCGCGGGTGTTGCCGCAGGACTACAGCTCACTGCTGACGCCCATGGAGACCATGAAGGCGCTCTACGCCGTCAAAGCCTACATCGAAGAAAACCTTTGCCGGGAGCTGAACCTGCAGATGGTCCAGGTTCCGTTGATTGTCGATCGTGAGAGCGGTGTCAACGACATGCTCGACCGCGACGGGTCCAGAACTCCCGTCGAGTTTCCCTGCGGCCTTGGCCTCGAGGAACCGATCCATGCGCAGATCGTGCAGGCGGCCACGAAGTGGAAGCGGATGGCGCTGACTGAGTTCGGCTGCGGGCTCGGTGAGGGGATCTGCACGGACATGCGAGCCGTGCGCAAGGACTACTTCCTCGACCACGATCACAGCGCCTACGTCGATCAGTGGGACTGGGAACGGGTGATGTCCCCCGAGGATCGCACCCTCGACTTTCTCAAGGATACGGTACGGCGGATTTGGAAGGTGATCCGGGGCGCGGGGGTTTTTGCCCGGGAGCAGTTCCCGAAGTTAGCCGAAGGCGGCTACCCCGACTTTCCCGAAGAGCTGACGTTCCTTCACGCCGAGGACTTGCTCGATATATATCCCGATCTGCCGCGCAAGCAGCGTGAGACAAAGATCCTCCAGAAGTATCCAGCGGTCTTCATCATCGGCATCGGGTGGCCGCTCAAGGACGGATACCCGCACGAGATGCGCGCTGCCGATTACGACGACTGGATCACGGAGACCGTCTCCGAGGATGGCCGTCCGATGCACGGTCTCAACGGTGACATCCTCGTCTGGAACCCGGTGACGAAACGCCGTCACGAGCTGACCTCGATGGGGATCCGTGTGACGAAGGAGACACTGGTCAAGCAAATGAAGATGGCCGGACTTGAGAAGGACCTCGAGCTCCCGTACCATCAGGCCATTCTTCATGACCAGATTCCACTCTCGATTGGTGGCGGCATCGGACAGTCGAGGACGTATATGTACCTCCTCCGCAAGGCGCACCTCGGAGAGGTCAGTGTCAGCGTATGGCCGAAGCAGCTCAAGGAGATCTGCGAGGCACGGAACATTCACGTCCTGACCTGAGTGTCCTCCGGGCGACGGACCTGCGCGCTTCCGCCCGCGGCTCACCTACGCGGCGAGCCGCGGGCTTCTCTGGCTCATGTAGGATGTCCATATGGTTCCGCTGACGCCGTGGATGGCGCTTCTCTTTCTCGTTGCCGGCATCGTCATGCTGGGTGCAGGGTCGAGCTGGCTCGTGACCGGAGCGTCGCGTCTCGCTCTGCGCCTCGGCGTCAGCCCGATGATCGTCGGGCTGACGGTGGTCGGCTTTGGAACCTCGATGCCAGAATTCAGCGTTTCCGTGCTCGCGGCGATCCGCGGCAGCGGGGGCTTGAGCCTGGGCAACGCGGTTGGCTCGAACATCATGAACCTCCTGCTGGTCCTCGGGGCCGCCGCCCTGGTCGCGCCGCTTCACGTGCTGGGCAACCGGAGAGCCCTCCGGTTCAACCTGATCTTTGGGATCATCCCTGCCGTTGCTCTCATCGCCGGCGGGTGGGACGGTTGGCTCTCGCGCCCGCTTTCCCTCCTGCTGTTGCTCGTCTTTGCGATCTTCCTTGGGAGCTGTATCCGGGCCGCGCGGGGCGATGAGGAGACCGTAGCGGTCAAGAAGGGCAACCCCTGGCTTCATCTTGCGCTGGCGAGCGCCGGCATTGCCGTCCTCGTGACGGGTGCGCATCTGATGGTGCAAGGCGGGGTGAGCCTGGCACACGTGCTCGGCGTTTCGGATGCCGTGATCGGCCTGACGATTGTGGCCTTTGGGACCTCCTTGCCGGAGCTTGCGACGTCGGTTACTGCGGCGCTGCGAGGAGAAGCCGAGCTTTCGATTGGCAACGTGCTGGGATCGAACGTCTTCAACTTAGGCCTGGTTGTCGGATCCGCCTTCGCCATTCATCCGGGACCGGTCCCCTCGTTCGTTGTCCGGCAGGACATCCCCATTCTTATCGCCGTCACGCTCTTTGTGGGTCTGATCGTCCTGCCGGACGGAAAAATCAGCCGCAAGGAAGGAGCGGGCATGCTGCTCGTTTTTGCCGCCTACATGATCTTCCTCGCCCTGAGAGCCGCGTGAGCGGCGTCTGGCCCCACCATCGTCTTTGGGGCGCGCAACCATGTGGCAGCGGCGGGAGCTGGAATGTTCGGCTATGATGCGCCGGTGAAGATGCTTGGAGTGGATCCCGGGAGCGTCCGCATGGGCTTGGCTTGGGCCGACGATGCAACTGGCGTTGCCGTTCCGGATACCGTTGTGGCGTACGAGGGGATCACCCGGGCGGCCGAGCTGATCTGCCAGCTGCTCCGTGAGCGCGAGGCGGCGCTCGTGGTGCTCGGACTCCCAACGGGTGCCGATGGTGCCGAGACGCCAGCGTGCCGGCGGACCCACAGGCTGGCGGAGGCGCTCAGGGACCGTGGCTGCCGGGTCGAGCTCCAACCGGAGTACCTGACGACGAACGAAGCCCGGCGGCGCGCGCGCCTCGCCGGCCGTCCACGCCACAGGCCAGTGGACGACCTCGCAGCTCAGATCATGCTTGAGGAGTACCTTTCGGAGCTGGGATGCGCCGGCTCGTAGCGGCCGGTGCCGTGGCGGCATTGATCGCCGTTCTGGCGGCTGGGTGGTCGCTGTGGCGTCCCGGACCCGGCCGGACGATCACGGTCGAAATTCCGCAGGGGGCAAGTGGCGGCGCCATCCTGGAGATGCTGCACCAGAAAGGTCTCCTTCCGGTACCGCTCGTTGCACGGATCTATCTTCTCGTCGGCGCGCACGGCAGGAGACTGCATTACGGAAGGTATCACTTTGGCCCCCACACCCGGCCCGTGGAAGCGCTTCAGGTGCTGCTCGAAGGCCGGGTGGCGATGGTCCGCGTCACAATCGTTGAAGGCTCGACGCTCTCTGAGATTGCGGCGCGTATGAGCGCTGTTGGCATCGGAACGCCCGCAACGTGGCACAACGCTGTCCACCACGTCGCATGGATCGCCGGATTGGCGCCACAGGCGCCTTCGCTCGAGGGCTTTCTCTTTCCAGACACGTACCAGTTCGCCGAAGGGACCCGAGCTCTAACGGCCGCGCACGTCATGACCCAGCGTTTCCTTCGTGTATGGCACGCCGAAGCCTCGCGTGTAGGCGCGTTGTGGGGTTCTCCGCTCGCCGTTGTGACGCTTGCATCGCTCGTTGAAGCGGAAACCGGAGTTCCGGAGGAACGGCCGATTGTTGCAGGTGTCTTTCTCAACCGGCTGCGCCGGGGCATGCTGCTGCAGTGCGATCCGACGGTCGTCTATGCACTCAAACGCCGGGGCGTGTGGCACGGCCGGCTGCGACACGCCGACCTGGCCGTCGACGACCCGTACAACACGTACCGGTATCCCGGTCTGCCCCCTGGACCGATCGATTGTCCGGGCCGCAGCGCCCTGAGGGCCGCACTCGCCCCTGCACACACGCGCTACCTTTACTTCGTCGCCAAGCCCGGCGGGGGCCATGTCTTCTCGGTAACGCTCCGCGAGCACAATCGAGCGATCGCTCGCCTCCGCCGCCTCCGCTGAACCGGAAGTGATAGCTTGCTGACAAAACCGGAGATTGAGATTCCGGTGCAATGACCGCCATCTCGTTGACCGCTGGGCTCACCGCTGGTAACGTAATACAAGGAGGGGTCCTATGCCTGACAAATACCGTACCGTTGGCTCCTACATCTTGTTCAAAGAAGTTGCAGAGGATGTGCTCGGCCACCTCTACCGGGCGGGAGAGCTCGGAAAGTCAGCCCTCGAACGGGTGGTGTGGCTGCGCCTCTTCGACGGGCCAGGCATCCCAAAGGAAGAGGTCGCCGCCGCAGTTGATCAGGCGGCCGAGATCGGTACCAATCTGAAGGCGACCAACATCGTTCCCAACCCGGCTGTCTTCGTCCAGGATGGGACCCCCGGTCTCGCGTGGGATGACGTCCCGGGGCAACCGCTCGCTCGGGTATTCGCGAAGACGGCCGAGGAGGGATTTCCGGTACCGGTCGACAACGCCCTCCTGATCGTCGAAAAAGTGGCGCTCGCGCTCTCCAGTGGACTTGCTGTGGAGGTCGGCGGTGTGCCATTGGCCCATGGCTTCTTGACGCCAGAAATGATCCTCGTGACGAACGACGGTGAGGCGCTCGTCGCGGGCTTCGGACTTGGCGATGCGCTCCTTGGATCCTTGAACGATGAAGGGATCCGTCAGGCCGTCGCCGGCTACATCGCGCCGGAGGTGCTGGTGTCACGGATCCCCGGCAAGCGGGGTGACGTGTACTCCTTGGGGGCGATCCTCTTCCGTTTGCTGACCGGCCATCCGCTGCCCGCCGTTCCCGAGGAGCGCGCCACGGCTCTCAGCACCGCGGCGCTTGCCTACGACGAAGGCCCAATCCCGCAAGATATCATGGGTCTGTTGACGCGCGCCCTCGCCGACCGGCCCGCCGACCGGTTCAGTTCGGCCGCCGACTTCAAGAAGGAGCTCGACAAGCTGCTCTTCGGCGGCGCGTACAGCCCAACGACGTTCAACCTTGCCTTGTTCATGGACCGGCTGTTCCGTCCCGACATCGAGGCCGAGCAGCGGGAGCGTTCCGAAGAACAGCAGATCGATGTGGCCGAGTACCTGCGTCCTGAGCCCGAACCGGTTGTGATGCCGGAAACCGGGGTGTACCAGCCGGAGGGCGCTGCCGCCGGTGGGAAGAAGAAGGGCGCGGGAATGTGGATTGGAATCGGCGCCGCTATCGTCATCGTCGCGGCGGTCGTCGGGTTCGTCTTCCTGAGGCCGGCACCCACACCACAGCTTCCACCGCCCACGCCGACGCCGACCGCGGAGCAGATCGCCGCTCAGAAAGCCGCACAACAGAAGCAAGTCGCCGCGCTCGTCGCGCAGCAGGTGAACCAGATGATGGCGGAAAAGGAGAAAGAAATTCGCAAGGAGTTGGCCGCCCGCCAGGCTCAAATTGCCAAGCTGCAGAAGAAGCTTCAAACCGTGAAGAAGAGCAGCACCTCATCCGCCGAGCAGAGGCGGAAGGCACGCCAGATCCAGCAGCAGATCGCTGCGCAGCAGCGGGCCGCGAAGGCGAAGGCCGCAGCGTTAGAGGCTGAGCGGAAGAAAGCCGAGGCTGAGGCTGAACGCAAGATCAAGGAGGAACAGGCGAAAGCGAAGCCGAGTCCGGTTCCGACCGCCGTTCCTGCCGCTCAGCCCAAGGTGGCTCCAACGCCAACCCCCGCCCTGCGTGAGGGTCAGTTCGTTGATCCTACCCTCGTCGACACCCAGCCCGCCCTTCTCAGAATGGAACCGGTCGTCTGGCCGCCTCAGGCGCTGCATTCGCACCGGCGTGGTGTCATCATCATGAGCGCAACGGTCAACGCGCATGGCGTCGTGACGAAGGTCAAGATCCTGCGGGCCGATGACAAGATCCTGGGCATTCCTCAGGCCGCCATGGCCGCTGCGAAGAAGTACATCTTCAAGCCAGCCACCAAGGATGGGATCAAGGTGACGACGACGGCGACCGTCACGATTCCGTACGCCTTCACGGGGATGGTGCCGTAGAAATCGTGTCGAGGAGGTCATTCCAGGCGGCGATCGCGGCGGGCCACCGGAGCGCGGGGGCTCGGCTCAGGGTACGTCTCCGCAACGCTGCGTTGACCTCGGGCTCGAGCGCCCGGGCGAGCGCCTGAGCCAGGGCCGCAGGATCGCCGGGAGGCGTGAGCAGTGCGGCTCCTCCCGCAGTCTCCTCGAATGCTGGGATCCCGGTTGCCACACAGGCTGCGCCACAGCAGATCGCCTCGGCGAGCGGGAGCCCGAACCCTTCAACTTCGGAGGCCGCCATAAATAGCTCGGTATGCTGGAGCAGGGCAACGGCATCTTGATCGCCGACATAGCCGGCGATGTGCACCGCCCCGGCGGGACGGCATGCCTCGAGGCGCCGCTTAAGCTGCCCCGTATCCCATCCCCACGCACCGGCCAACACGAGGTCGGGCGCAGACGGTATCATCTGCCGGAGCCGTTCCCAGGCGTCGATGAGCGTGAGCAGCCCCTTGCGGGGCTCAAGCGTTCCGAGGTGCAACAGGTAGGGCCGGCCGTTGCTGAACCGTTGACGAACGGCGGCGCCGTCATCCCCCGCATGTGCAGGCGCAAAGCGGTCCTCGACACCGTTTGAGATGACGCGGAGCTTGGTGGCGGTCCATCCAAATGTTTCCCTCAGCCTGCGAGCCGTGGTGTGCGATACGGCGACGATCGCCTCTGCACGCTCCAGTGACTCTTCGAGGTATGCGTTGAAGCAGAACCGGTTGGCCAAGGTATGCCGGTGCGGATGGGTGCGCGGCGTTAGATCGTGGATGACGGCCACGGACGGGACTGGACACCGCCTCGGGACGATCGCGAGGGAGCCGACGAAAACATCGGGCCTCTCCCGCCGGAGCACGGCCGGCAGCACGGTGTGCAGCCAGAGAGTCCCGGGAACGGGGATGCGTGCCGGAGGCAGGCTTCGGACCCCGGGGTGTTGGAGCGCTGGGGGCCGTACGACCGGTTTGGGGGAAGCCAGGAGCACGCGGTGTCCATAGACCGAGGCAAGACCCCCGAACACCTGCGCCGTCCACCGCCCGACACCGGTCACGGGACCGGCCAGGGCCCGGGCGTCACACGCGATATTCATCATTGCCGCTGGGCGTCAGCCCGGCCGCCTGCCGCAGGACCTGGACCGTCGCAGCCGCCGCTGTCTTCCAGTCGAAGCGGGTGGCTCGTGACCGTCCGAGCTCTGCGAGGCGCCGCCGGTGTTGCTCGTCCTGAAGGAGCGCTTCGACCGCCGATGCAATACTCTGGGGACGCGCAGGATCTACGTAGATGCCAGCGGGACCTGCAACCTCGGGCATCGCGGAGTGCCCCGACGTCACGACGGGGGTTCCGCAGGCCATCGCCTCGAGGATCGGGAGCCCAAAGCCCTCCATCAACGAGGGGAACAACAGCGCGTCGGCGTCCCGGTACAGAGCGGGCAGCGCGTTCCTTGCGACATAGTCGAGGTGAACGATCCGGTCGTGGACCGGAGAGGCGCTGATTGCAGCGCGGATCTCGCCGGTATGCCAGCCCCAGCGCCCAACGAGAACCAGACCGCCGTCGTAGCCCCAGTCCGCCAGCAAGTTGAAGGCGCGGACGACGGCTGCGACGTTCTTCCGCGGTTCAATGGTCGAGACGAAGAGCACGTACCGGTCTGGAAGCTCGTCCGGCCGCATTCCCCGGTCCGGATCGGCTGTGAAGTGGGGGTCCAGTCCCTCGTGAATGACGTGAATCCGGCGCGAGCTGACCCCAAGGTGCGCGATCACATCCTGACGGGTCGCCTCGGAAACCGCGATGATCTTATCGCTGTGAAAGAGAGCGTGTGGCAGGTGACGGGCAAGCTCGGCGAGCGTTTCGGGGGCGACGGTGTCAGGCAGGACGGCAAAGGCAAGGTCGTGCACGGTGCTGACCAGAGTCCTGCCCCACGGCGCCTGTGTGCGGTGCGGAAAAAAGTTCGGTGCGAAGAGCACGTCGTTGCCATCGAGCCACCTCAACACCGGCTCGGCGAACGTTCGCAGCAACGTCAGCGTTGGGCGGACCGGGAGCCAGAACTTCGCCGGGATCTGGTGGACCCGGACGCGCATCCGGCGGTTGCCCGGCATCGCGGGTGACGCTGGCTCATCCGGCGCGAGAAAGGTGTGGGCGTAGAGGTTGTACTCGAGCCCGGCGTCGAGCTCATCCATCGCCTCCAGCAGGTTCCACTCGTACCAGCCTACTCCCGTCATTTTCTCGAAAAAAGGGAAGATATCGACTGCGATCGCGGCGGTTTCCTCGCCGAGCACGACTCTCCAGTAGAAGCGCCGCCAGCGAGCTGCAAAGGTGCCCGCGATATCACGAAAGAGATGGGCGAAGAACAGGATCGTCGGGTACAATCATCCTCCCATGTTCGGCCGTCATCTTACACTACGGCCGCGGCCGGTACCGCGTCCACGCTCTTCAGGAGGCATGTATGGCACCCCTGGTGATCGAGTCTGAAAAGCCACCCATTCTGATCCTGACGCTCAACGAGCCCGCCCGGGCCAACCCTTTGTCCGCTGCCATGGCCGGGGCGCTGACCGGTGCGCTCGAGCGAGCCGCCTCGAACCCCGCCGTTCGTGCCGTCGTTCTGACCGGTGCCGGCCGCCATTTCTCGGCTGGCGCCGATCTTGCCGCGCTGGAGCAGATCGCCGCTGGCGGCGATCCTGCGGAGAACCTCGCCGATTCGCAACGGCTGGAGCGGCTCTTTGCTACGCTCCTCGATCTTCCGGCCGTCACGATCGCCGCGGTTCACGGGGCCGCGATCGCTGGCGGATGCGGTCTGGCCACGGCCTGCGACTTTGTCGTCGCCGAGCGCTCGGCACGCTTCGCCTACACCGAGGTGATGATCGGCTTCATCCCTGCTCTCGTCTCGACCTTCCTGACCCGGCGCGTTGCCGGGCAGACCGCACGCAGGCTGCTCCTCGACCCCGAGCGGCTCGGTGGCGAGCGTGCGGTCGAGCTGGGGCTCGCCGATGAGCTGGCCGAGGATGGGCAGGCGCTCGAGCGGGCCGTCCAATGGGCCGCTTCGATCGCCCAGAAGGCGTCACCGTCCGCCATCGCCGAGACGAAGCGGCTGCTCAACGCCGTCACCGGGCTTGGCTGGCGTGAGGCGCTGGCCATGGCAGCAGAGGCCAACGCGCGCCAGCGGCTGGATCCGGAGTGCCGCCGGGGCGTCCGAACCTTTCTCGAAACGAAGCGCACGCCGGATTGGTCCGGGAAGTGACACCGTTACATCGGGTTCCGGCTGGAGGAGCAGAGACCCGCCTGGGACCCGTCGCCGGCCCATGGTGGCCCGCGTCCGGCTACGTCCCCTGACGCCAGGCCGACCGGAGGGTAAGCCAGAGGATCCGCAGATCGAGAGCCAGGCTCCAGTTTTCGATGTAGTACAGGTCGTGAGCGATCCGCTGCCGGATGGAGGTATCGCCCCTGAGGCCGTTAACCTGCGCCCAGCCGGTGAGCCCGGCCCGAACACGGTGGCGGGCCATATACTCGGGGTAGCGTTCCTTGAAACGCTCGACGAACTCGGGACGTTCTGGCCGTGGTCCAACCAGTGACATCTCACCCTTGAGGATGTTGTAGAGCTGGGGAAGCTCGTCGAGGCTCGTGCGGCGCAGGAATGCGCCGATTCTCGTCACCCGGTTATCCCTGTTGCGGGTCCATCTCGGTGAGCCCTCTGGTTCGGCGTCGATGCGCATCGACCGGAACTTGTAGAGCTCAAACGCGCGTCCGTCGAGCCCCATCCGGGTTTGGTGATACAACACGGGCCCGCCATCCTCCCGCTTGATCAGGAAGGCGATGACCGGGAAAACCCAGCATGTCGCGAGCCCAATCGCCAACGCCCCGATGATGTCGAAGGCGCGTTTGACGAGCTGATTCCACCCGTGGAGCGGGATCTGCGTCAGGTTGATCACCGGGATCCCGTCGAGGTCCTCGATCCCGGCCCGGAGCACGTAGTACTGCAGCAGATCGGGGATGACCTTGACCTCGACCATCAGCTGGCCGGCCCGCCGGATCAACTGAACCGTCCGGTGATGGGCGCTCAATGGCAGTGCGATCGCGACCTGGTCCGGCGACGTCTCGGCAACAGCGCGCTCCAAGTCGCGTGTGGTCCCGAGGACCGGGATGCCATCAATCTTGCGCTGCTGCTTCCCAGGATCGTCATCGAGAAAACCAACGACCCGAAACCCCATCTCCCGGTGTTCGACGAGGCGGGCCGCCACCTGCCGGCCAAGCTCGCCCGCGCCGATGATCAGAACGTTCTGCAGATTCTTACCCGATCGCCGGATCCGCTTGAGTGCGGCTGCGAGCGCCCAGCGGAACAGCACGATAAGGATGAAGTCGACCACAGCGAAGATGACGAGGACGACACGGGAGTAGGAGAAATCCCGGTAGAACATCAAGCCCGCCGTCAGTAGGGCGGCGGCGAGGGCGACGGCAACGAGCGCACGGAGGGTTTCATCAAAGCGGGACCGGAACCTCCGGCGTTGGTAGAGCCCCTGGAAGTAGAAGACCAGCGGCCAAAGCACGAGCGCGATGGGGATCAACCTGATGTATGGGCCGGGCTCCGGAACACCTTTTGTGACCGGAATGATCTCGACCTGGAACCGGAGCCAGTAGGCCAGAGGAAGCGCGAGCCCGGTGGCGAGAAGGTCACCGATGAGCTGAAGCACAACCTGGACCTGGCGCCGGTGAGAGATCATCCCAACGCCTTCGCAAAGCCGAGCCGGTCGATGAGGAACTTGAACCGGCAGATAAAGTTTTCCCGGGAGAAAAGCTCGGCGCGGGCTCGAAGTGCGTCGCGGTCCCACTGGCGTGCGAGTACCTTCCGGGCCGCCTCAGCCAGCGCGTTGACCGTGGGCTCTGCCGCCAGCTCGCCTTCCCGGCCAGGCCGGATGATGTCCACAGTTCCCGAACCGCCAAGGCCGATGACCGGTGTTCCGCAGGCCAGCGCCTCCACCGTCACGATGCCGAAATCCTCGATGTTCGGGACGAGGAGAGCCGCGGCCCGGCGGTACGCCTCCCGCAACTCCTCCCGCGGCACCCAGCCCCTCAGGCGGATCCCATCCCCCGCACGGCGCTTGAGCAACGTTTTCAACGGGCCCTGTCCGATGATGTCGAGCGGGCGCCCGAGCTTCCTGGCCACGTCAATCGCAACCTCCACCCTCTTATACGGAACGAGGGCCGCAACCGTCAGCAAGGCGTCTCCCCGTTCGCTTCCCGGCGTGAAGAACTTCGTGTCCACCGGGGGAGGGAGGACCTCGGCCGTTCTATTCCAGTAGTGCCGGATCCGCCAGGCGACGAGGCGGGAGTTGGCGATCATCCGGTCAACGCGAGTCGACGACACCATGTCCCACTGCCGCAGCCGGGCGAGCTCCACTTGAACGAGTGGCCGGAGCGGGCGCGGGATGTCGGCAAGGTACGCGTCTCGCTGATCCCATGCGTACCGCATCGGTGTGTGGATGTAGCTGAGGTGATAGGCGCCGGGCGGCGGGATGACCCCTTTCGCCACGGCGTGGCTCGTGGAGATCACGAGGTCGGCGTTGGGGAAGGTGAACGACTCGATCGCTGCCGGCATCAGGCGGAGTAAGTAGCGCCAGTGACGTCCGCCGAACGACAACATCTGCAGCCACGAGGTGTGAATCGCATGGGATTCCAGCTCGGATGAGACGCTGCCCTTGCGCGCAACAAGCGTGTAAATCGGCGCGCCAGGAAAGAGCCGGGCGATCTCGTGAAGAACCCATTCCCCCCCACGCATTCCCGTCAACCAGTCGTGAACGAGCGCTACCTTCACGTGATCACCTCCCCGTTTGCACGGCGGTACACCGCCACCGTTGCATCCACAGTCTTTTCCCAGCTCATCGCCTCGGCCTTGCGCTTGCCGGCGGTGACCATTCGCAGCCGCAATGGATCGTCGACGAGCACCCTCTCGAGCGCCCCGGCGATCTCCTGTACCTCGAGCGGGTTCACCAGCACGGCCGCTCCCTCGGCGAGCTCCCGCATCGCGCCAAGATTCGATGTGATCACCGGAAGGCCGGCACACATGGCCTCGAGGATGGGCAAACCAAACCCTTCGTACAAGGCAACGTGGAGCAGCAACGACGAGAGATGGTAGAGCCCAACGAGCGTGTTCCATGGAACGCGGCCGAGGAAGCGGACGCGCTCGCCGAGGCCGAGATGCGTGGCGCGCCGTGCCAGCCGTCCTCCGGCCGCAACACCACCGACGATCACGAGCTGCCCCGGCATATTCGACCGCCGCACGGCGAGGTGAAACGCTCTGAGAGCCATCTCCAGATTCTTGTGCGGCTTGTCGTTGCCGACCACGAGGATCAACGGTGGCTTGAGCCCGTACTGTTCTCTCAAGGCGGTTAACGTCTCCTGAGACGGACGCTCGGCCAGCCCGGGATCGACCCCGTTTGGAACAACGATAACCTTTTCAGAATCGGCCCGGAACAGGTGGAGCAGGTCCCTCCGCGAGGCCCGCGATACCGTGATCACCCGCCGCGAGCGCTTCAACGCCGCCTTCATCATCGTCCGGAGGTAGAGGAGCCCAAGCTGCGAACGCCCTTTCGGGGGGTAGTAAAGCTGAATGACATCGTGAATGGTCGTGACGATGGGGAACCGGGCAGCAACCGGTACCACGTAGTGTGGGATGTGAACCAAGTCGGGCTTGTAACGCCACAGAGCCGCAGGCAGGCGTACCTGTTCGGCCAGGCTGTATCCGTCCGCACGGACCGGCACGATGATGGCCTCCGGCGCCAGGCTCGCCGCACGTTCCTCGTGCCCAGCGCTCACCACGAGGGTCAGCTCAATATCGTCACGCCGGGCGATCCCACGGACCAGGTACTGGAGGTACGTTCCAATCCCAAAGTCGGTAAGCTTGCGCGCGTCGAGCCCCAGTTTTAACTTCACGGGAGCATTCTAGCCTGGATTTGCGGTCAGCCATCGTCTCCCGATGTCTCACGGCAAGTCTGGCAGCCCTCGCACTGACGGCTTGCTTCAACCCCCGGCTGTCCAGGCGCTCCGGGATGCGATCAGTGTTTCTGAAGGAGCTGATTGATCAGATCCTCTATGCCTTTGGTTTTCTCGCCCGGCTTCTTTGTCTTCGAACCCCTGTGGCTCAGGGCGCTACTGAGGTCGAAGGTGATCTTCGGCTTGGCGGCCGGTCCTGAGATTTTCAGCGGGACGACGAGCCGGCCCTGCGCGTCCTTCAGATTCTTCAGGACCCCGGCGCGCTTGACCAGCTGAGCGGTCAGTAGTTTCGACACGTGAGCGGTCAAATCGAGATCGACCCGTCCCCCGACCGGATCGAACGTTCCATGACCGCGCGCCGTCAGATCCTCCGCCTGCAGGGAGAGATCGCTGAGCTTCCACGGAATCTGGTTGAGCGTTATGGTGGCTGTGGCCCTTCCAAACGTTCCCTGTCCGCCGGAGGAGCTCGTCGTGCCCGGCGCGGCAGCAGAACCACCCGCGAACGAGGCGAGCATCCCGATCAGGGAAGTCTTCCCGGAACCGAGGTCGTGCAGCGCTCCGACGATGTCCCATCCGGGGAATACGAGATTGTGGGCGGCGATTGTTAGCTTCCCGGAGATCGCCCGCGCATCGAGCTTGGGTCGTGAGAGGTCGACCGCAATGGCAGCGTTGGCGTTGGCCAAACCACTGACCTTTGCGGCCGCATCCGGCGAAAACGCGTGCAGCGCCTTGGCCAGGTTGACGTTTTTGAGCGTGCCCGTGAACCGCAGCGTCCCGGGCGGGTCGATGCGGTTGATCTGTAAGCGGCCACTGAGCGCACCGTCAAATGCGGTCGCGGCGAAGGGTGCAAGTACCAGTGATCCATCGGGGTGAAGAGCAAAAGCCGTTCGGACCTTTTCGAGCCCTGGGAGGCCAGGTGCGGCGGTCGCTGTCGCCGCACGTGCCATTCCTGTGGCACTGAAGCGGACGGGCGAGCCGGCCTGCTGCCAGATGCGAATCGATCCTGCGAACGATCCCGGCGGGGCCAACGTCAGCGGAAGGGGGAAGACGGCACGTGCAACTGCCAACACGTCGCCGATAGGCGTCGGTCTAACCTTCAATCGGAGGTCGAGTGTTGGGATGAGGCTGCCGGCGCCCTGAATGGTGGCACCGCCGGCTGAGAGCTTGAGCGGGGCGAGCCGCCATGCCTCTCCGCTGCGCGTGATCGTCAGGTCGGCCGTCGCCCGTTTGAGAGGCTCGGTGCCTGAAAGGAGCTTGATATTGGCAAGATCGAGGTGCGCCTGCACCGAGGACGCACGCGACACCGTGATCGTTCCGGCGGTGATTGTTCCTGAACGAACGACGCCGCCAGGAAGCCATGGCTCCAGCGCCCGTGCTGCGATTCCCTTGACGGTGATGACCGCCTCCCGGCCCAGGGTGCCGGTCCATGACACCGTGCCTCCGGCATCGATTTTGGCTCTTCCGGTGAACGTCGCATGTTTTGGAGAAATCGAAACACTGACCCCGGAGAGTCCCCACACCGGGATCTGACGATTTCCAGAGATGTCGATGCGGCCGTTGTGGATTTCAATGCTGTCAACTTCGACGCCGAAGGCGGCTTGACCCCGTTGGCTGGAGGCCTCCGGCTGCGCTGGGAGCGCCGGCAGCGCGAGGACATCGCCATGACGATGCAGCGTTACGTGTGGGTGAAGAACCTCGATTCGATCGATCACGAGCTTCTTGTGCAGCAGCGGGCGAAGCTGCGCCCGGATCGACAGATCAGCATCGGTCAGCTCCATGCGTCCCTGAGGATCCTTCAGCCCCAACGGATGGATGCGAAGCGCCGGAGAAGGGAGGATTTTCAGCGTCATAGTACCTAAGGAAGGTTCAAAACCAGTCTTCTGGCGAATGGCCGTTTCGATCCTGCCACGGTACTGCTCAATATTGACTAGATGGGGTATCAGAACGATCGCGGCGGTGATGACAACGACGAAGAACACGAAAAGACCGATCAAAAACTTTTTCATACCAATATTCTAATCCTTTTCACTCAAAGAACTAGATAGGGACACTGTTGATTACTTGACGCCGCTCACCGCCCCCGCTACTCTGTTTCCCAGTTCACGCAAGGGAGTTGCATATGGCCAGAGTTGCGCGTTGGAAGGTTTCGGGGGTAGCGGCGTGGTACCACATTCACAGCCGGATTGCCGGTCACCGTGGGGAGTTTCCCCTCTCTGAGCGGGCGACGACGCGGCGATTGGTTGACACGATTCGCCACTACAGTTCGATTTACTTTTGCGAGGTGGCGGCTTTTTCGGTGATGGGCAATCACTACCACATGGTGGTTCGGTTTGACGAGCCAGCTGAGGTGAGCCGGGATGAGCTTGAGGCGCGGGCGCGGGTGATGTATCCGGGGCAGCGATTCAAGCTCGTGACGGGGG
>WGCW01000024.1 GCA_015493585.1 Acidobacteriota bacterium | reverse complement strand
TCGGTGATTTCTTTTTCGATCTCGCCGATGAGTGAGCGATAGAGCCCCCTTTTTCTGCGCTCGCCGTGGACGAGCCCCCCTCCACTGCGTCGAGCTCCTCATCCGCCAACGCCTCGCAGGCCCTCCAATACGCCTCAAGCTCTTCCCGGAACAGTCTCCCCGCTTTGATCTGCCGCTCGGCGACCGCAGCCTGCGACTTCGACAGGAAACGGGATCTCGTCTTCCCACCCACAGTCCTGGTCAGTGAGTAATACGGACCGTGGCGAGCGTCCTTGTCGGTGGCGCAGGCACACCCAGCCTTGCCACATTTCATGAAGCGGACCCCCAAACTGCCACGTCTCATCGGCTGAAGATCTAGGCCAAGCGGCTTTTCCGATCCGGGGTTACGCGACTGTTTCCGGTCTGCCATGGTGAGCTCCCTTCTCCACAGATCAACAGATCGTATCACCTTACGGTGATTATAACCGTAAGATCTACAATCCACAACCTAACCCAACAAATACTCACCACAACGGTGACGTACGCCCAAGAGTAGCAAACCTCTTGACAGGTTGGTTAATGTTCCCTATATTTGGATTAGGAGACTGGATCTTAGTAAAGGAATGGGGTTATATGTCTAACAAGGCCTTTCTCGTCGAAACCCGCGGAAACAACCTCGAGGACCTCCTGGAACAGAGGTTGTTGTCTAAATCCGCCCTGTCTCGAGCCGCGAATGTGTCGCTGGAAGTGGTGAACCGGATCCTGCGGGGCCAGAGGGTCCGCACCAATAAGTTCCTCGCGGTCTGCCGCGCTCTCGCCATCAGACCTTGGGAGCTGCTGCCTTCATGGGACCGCGAGAAGCGGGGGGGGGCGTAACTATGGGTACGCAACTTTGGGTCGCGCTCGATGTGCCAACACTTGGCGATGCGACGCGAATCGCAGAATTGCTTGAGGGTAGCGTGGACGCATTCAAGGTCGGATTGCAACTCTTCGTCAGCGCCGGCCCGGCTGCCGTTCGGATGTTAAAAAAGAAAGGTTTCGACGTTTTCCTTGATCTCAAGTACCACGATATCCCTAACACGGTAAGCAATGCGGTGAGGTCCGCGACCAGGCTTCGCGTTGACTACATCGACGTTCACCTTTCAGGCGGCACGGACATGGTGAAGGCGGCCGTTGAGGCCGCCAAGACCGAGGCGGTCAAGATCGGATTGCGACGCGCACCGAAGATCCTAGGGATTTCGGTACTCACGAGTCTCGATGACAAGGCTCTCGAAGAAACTCTGGCTTCGAGATTGTCAGCGAGTGAACTGGTCGTTCATCTCGCCAAAGTTGCCCGCAGCTGTCGTGTATCGGGCATCGTTACTTCCATTCATGAGGTCTCGATGATAAGGGAATGCTGCAGTGGAGACTTGTTCATCGTAACACCAGGTATTCGCGCTACTGCGGACGCAGAGCGCCACGACCAGCGGAGAGTCGGGACGGCTGCCGATGCTGCACGCTTGGGTGTGTCCGCCATTGTCGTAGGCAGGTCGATTCTCAGGGCCGAGGATCCAGTGGAAGCTGCGACTAGGTTTCGCGCGGAGCTGAGGGGCGCTACACCGTGAGCGGCCAACCGGGGGAAACCGGTTCCCTCCTCCGATCGATTGAGGCTGCTGTTCAATTGATTGAAGAGAGCCCTTCAAACGCGGGCTATCTCCGGCACCTCAAAGAGTCCATTGAGGATTGGCTGGTTTCGAGAGCGGACGGACCATGGATGGCTGAGGTGTTCTCGATGTTCCTGTACCTTGAGCATATCTTATTCATGCTTACAGGAGATGTTACCTACTACGATACGGAGGGCAGCGCCAGGACGTGCGATGAGATTTTTGAGGCCCTCACCCCAGCGCTGCGGCAGCTAGAATCCCTTCTTGACGGGAATCTATCTGACCCTAGCCGATTCTGGGCTGCATACAAAGAAGCGATAGGCTCATACCTTCTGAGGTTAGCCCGTCTCAATCGAGAGCTTGCTGTGGAGCCGAAGAAGCTCAAGTCAGATGTTAGAACGGAGACCTCATGACCCCCGTCGCGCTTGTCGTCATTGTTTATGCGGTCTTCGGGCTTGGCGTGGTTCTGCGAGTGGTGATCGGGAATGTGTCAAATCCGGAGCGAACCTCAGTGATACGCATGGTGGGACCCGACCTCGTGTTGCTGAGTGTATCTGTGAATATAGGGACGCTATTGCGGCAGGATTCACCCGTAGCGGCATGGGTCATCCCTACGGGTGCGACTGTATCGTTCCTTGTTATCGTTTCGCTGGCGGTATATGCTTTGCTCGTGTGGCGAGCTCGTGGGCTTCAGGCTGACTATCCCGGTGTCTGGTACGTAGACATGCCTGAGGCTCAGAAGCGCCAACAGAGGTTTTGCTACGTCGTGGGCGTTTTGTTCTCCGTGTTGAGTATTGTGTTTGCCGCGCTCTAGGGAGGTTCATCATGGATACCCAGGCCGTCTATTCCGCCGCAGCTGCAGCACTCAGTGGTGCGGCTTACTACGGACTGTTCAGGTTGACCATGTCGCCTCCACGACACCGAGCGCCGCAGCCGCAATGCGCGACGTCCTACGGGGAGGCTCAACTCGCGAGTCGAGAGACCGGCGTCAAACACTGTCGTCAGAACCTCACACATGGAGGTACTTCGTCCGTCTTTTTCGACGCAGATCAGCACCTGGCGAATACAGCGAAACGAAATGCCGCTGTGACGTGGATCACCCGCCAAGTTGCGCGCTTGAACTCCGCTGGCCACACCTTTGCGGGGATCGCTTTCATCGAGAAGGAGAGTGGTCCTACAGGCTTGATCGGGCTGCAATATCTAATAGGTCAGAAGGTCGGCCTTCAAACGTGCGTCATCCGGTTGAGGCGCTACCCATTCTTGCCGACGGCTGCAATCAAAGGCAATGTGCCGAAAGTCGGTGAGGATTATCTGCTCATATCAGACGTCTCAACCACTGGCGGTCACCTACTGAAGGCCGCTGAGGTTCTCAGGAATCCGTCGTGGTCGGCCCGCGCAACTGCAGCTCTGGTTCTGCTGAACCGTGGGGGCGACGCTGTCGTGAGAGAGATGGCGTCCCACGGTATCGAGCTTGTCGCGAAGCCGGAGGTAACTGAGGAATGGCGTCGGGAAGCTCGAGCATGCGGGACCGATCCCGCCGCACTGCCAGCCGCCCCGCCCGTTTGATATCTGCTGAACACATTCCCGAAACATGCCAGTCCTGCCGTTCCGCCGTTGTGGCAGGAAACCGCGGCGCTCGTGCCGTTCCCAAGGATCTGAACTGGAACGGGAACGGTGCCGAACGGTAAGTCCTCGCCCTGCCCCGGGTTGTGCTGATGGGCGTCTTGGTGCAGGCTTGAGGGATGGATGATGATGCGCTGAGTCGTGAGGCGGTGCGGTTGGCGGAGGAGCTGGTCCAGAGCGGGCTCAGGGAGCTGGGGAAGCGGTGGCGATGTCCGGCGAGGCTGAGGCTCAGGATCGTCGCGTACGCGCTGCAGTGCCGGGAGCATGGCGAGGCGGTGGCGGACATCGCGGGCCGGCTGGGTCTGGTGGAGTCGACGCTGGGCCGGTGGCTCCGGCGGGAGCGGGCGGAGGAGAGGGTGGCGGCGTTCAGAACTCCTGACATGGCGAGGTGAAGATATGCCGTGCCGGAACGGTGCCGGAACGGGAACGGTGCCGGGTACATGGATCTAGCGTTTTCTTGATAGAGCCCCCGGGGCAACCTCGGGGTTTCCTAGCGGTCGCCTGCCGGCCATTGGCCTCCGCCCGCGTGTCCAACCAGAACGGTGGCGGTGTCCAGCGATTACCGCTGTTGACCTGTCTCCTCTTTCCAGCGCATCGGCCGGCGAAGAACGTGGCCCTCTGCGGGAACCTCGTCCGGGAGTTGGCTCTTGGAAAACTTGTTTCATCCGATGGTGAACGCGCCGTGGGCGCATTCCCTGAGCCGTTTGGAATGGCGCTTCGGGGGGAATGCAACCACCACGCGCTTGTAGGGAAACAGGTCACGCACCTTGACGATGACGGGTGAAAGATCGGAATCGCCGGAAACGAGAATGGCCGTGTCGAACCTGTCCTTCACGGCATCCGTGAGGAGCTCCACAACGATGTTGACATCGGTCATCTTCTCGTGGGGAACGGAGTAGCTCTCTCCACACTTCGGGCAGCGCCTGGGCTCTTCCTGGTAATGGCCAAAGTACATCTGGCATGTCTCCAAGCGCTGGTTGGCTTCGAGAAAGGCACTCTGGCGCCGCTGTTTGGCAGGTGGACCGGAAATCCTGGCTGAGAAATACTTCACATCGACGAGGATTTGGTCGGGTTTGAGAAGACTCTTCGCGAACCGTTTCAAGTCAAGCCAGTAGTACTTCCGCCACCTCTTGGCCTTGAGACCAAAGTAGAGATTGAACCCGTCGATATAGACGATGACGCGATGAGAGCTCTTCATGGATACAAGTATAGGGAGGCTGGTGGATCGGCATGGGGTTCTCCGCTGTTCGCCCTTGACAAGCGCCGACACTGATGCGATCTTATGGATGCGGATACGTTAACAGCCCCAGGGTGAGTAGCCCTGGCCCGACGGCCCCTCTGGGGCCGTCTCTCTTATGCGCGCCCTCTTGTATCGGGAGATCCCGGTTTCAAATGGAGTAAGATGCGTCGAGCCTCCACGTTCGAGTGGTTCGGAGCTCTGAGACGGAGGAACGATGACCACACAACCCCACCAGATCGTTCAAAAGCTGTGGAGCTACTGCAACCTGCTGCGGGACGACGGGCTGTCGTACGGGGATTACGTGGAACAGCTCTCGTTGCTGCTGTTTCTCAAGATGGCGGACGAGCAGAGCCGGCCGCCGTACTCGAAGCCCTCGCCGGTACCGGAGGGGCTGGACTGGCAGAGCCTGCTGGCGCGGGACGGGGTGGAGCTGGAGAGCCATTACCGGAAGGTGCTCGAGGAGCTGGGCCGGAAGCCGGGGATGCTCGGGATGATCTTCCGTAAGGCGCAGAACCGGATCCAGGACCCGGCCAAGCTGCGCCGGCTGATCGTCGACCTGATCGACCGGGAGCAGTGGTCGATGATGTCGGCGGACGTCAAGGGTGACGCCTACGAGGGTCTGCTGCAGAAAAACGCCGAGGACGTCAAGGGCGGCGCGGGGCAGTACTTCACGCCGCGGCCGTTGATCCAGGCAATCGTCGACGTGGTGCGGCCGAGGCCGGGCGAGACCATCTGCGATCCGGCCTGCGGGACCGGGGGTTTCCTACTCGCCGCCCACGACTACGTCGCCCGCAACTACCAGCTCGACGTGGAGCAGAAGCGGCGGCTGAAAGACGGGACCCTGTTCGGCGTGGAGCTGGTGGACGCGGTGGCGCGGCTGTGCTGCATGAACCTGCTCTTGCACGGGATCGCCGGTGACGGCGCGGAGTCGGTACCGATCAAGGTGCGGGACTCCCTGGCGGAACACGGCGGCGTGTTCTACGACGTGGTGCTGACCAACCCGCCCTTCGGCCGCAAGTCCAGCGTGACCATCGTCAACGGCGAGGGCAAGGCGGAGAAGGAGAGCCTGGTGGTCCATCGCGACGACTTCTGGGCGACGACCTCCAACAAGCAACTCAACTTCCTCCAGCATGTCTACACCCTGCTCAACGAGGACGGCCGGGCCGCGGTGGTGGTCCCGGACAACGTGCTCTTCGAGGGCGGCGCCGGGGAGACCATCCGCCGCAAGCTCCTGCAGGCCGCCGACGTCCACACGCTCCTCCGGCTCCCCACCGGTGTGTTCTACGCCCAGGGGGTCAAGGCCAACGTGCTGTTCTTCGACCGCAGGCCCGCCGCCGAGAAGCCGTGGACGGAGAAGCTCTGGATCTATGACCTCCGCACCAACAAACACTTCACACTCAAGAAGCATCCCCTGACCCGGGCCGACCTCGAAGACTTCGTGGCCTGCTTCAACCCGGACAACCGACACGAGCGGACCGAGAGCGAGCGATTCAAGAGCTTTCCCTACGACGAGCTGGTCACCCGCGACAAGGCCAACCTCGACATCTTCTGGCTCCGCGACGAGTCACTGGAGGACGCCGCCAACCTCCCCGAGCCCGGCGTCATCGCCGCCGAGATCGTCGAGGACCTCCAGGCCGCCCTGGAGCAGTTCGCCGCGATCGAGGAGGACCTCGGGAAGTAGAGCCGGGACGTCCCATCCTCGTCGGCTCCAGGGCGCGATGTACAGCGCCTTGCAGCGCAGGGATGGAGGGCGAAGGAGGCCGTCGCCACCGGTGCCGGTGGCGATCCGGCGCAAGCAGGTGCTGGGGCCTGGGGACGGCTGGGAGCGCTGCCGGCAGCGCTCCCAGCCGTCCCCAGGCCCCAGCACCTGCTTGCGCCGGATCGCCACCGGCACCGGTG
>WGCW01000023.1 GCA_015493585.1 Acidobacteriota bacterium | reverse complement strand
GGGTGACGTCCTGATTGGGGAGGAGACCGGACAGAGCCGTGGCCAAAGTTGCGGCCTCGGTGCGTGCGATCCAGAAGTCGTAGACAAGGGTCAATGGCTGGAAACCATGGCGGAGCAGGAGCCAAACGAGCGGTCCGTTGTTCGGGACAACGGCCATGAAACTGCGGGCGCCGGAGCGTTCTCCATACGCGAGGAGCTTGGTCATCAAGGCTTCGCCGGCACCGCTGCCGCGGTGTTGCGGCAGAACCCAAAGCTCGGAGAGGGTCCACTGCGTACCCCGGATGTGCGCCGCCCCGAATCCAACGGTCTCTTCCTTGTGCATCGCCGTCAGGAACCCGTCGGGATCATGGGTCATGATGTGGCCGAGCGTCGGGTCGATCTCCATGTCGAGGTCGAGGACGACGCCACCACCTTCGCGGCCGTCCTCTGCGGCAGCCACGGAGTCGCGGAGAAGCGCGATGCCCGGCAGCTCCTCACGGCTCGCACGGCGGATTTTGATCTGTGCCATACGGTCTCCAAGCTCGGGCGTTGTGGCCCGGCCCTGTCACGAATTTCCCAATGCCGGCCTACTCTTCATTCTTGGCGTTGTGTTGCTTCTCCTGCCGCCTCTTCATCTTTTCGAGGGCCGCCCTGTGATGCTCACCGCCCTCGCGGACCATGACCTTCCCGCACTTCGGGCAGCGGGTTTCCATGCACGGGACGCCCCGTTGGTGGGGCACCCTGGTCCCGCACGACACGCAGATGCAAAATCCGCCCGAACCCAATCCCTGATGAAGCCGTTGTGGAGCCATGTTCCTACCTCCTCCGGCGTACCGCCGGGACCCGATTGTACGGTGCGCCGGTTCCAAGCGCCAGTCCCGGTGAGCTCCATGCTCATTCCGGTGCGCCTTTTTCAGCAGTGCGGATGTGCGATCGATCTGAACCACACCTGTTTGTGGCATTCGGCACACAAAGCCCAAAAAAGCGCCCCGGCGAACCGGGGCGCGTGAGGGTGCACGAGAAATTACTTGAAGAGCGGATACGGCCGCGGCGCAAACGCGTCGAAGACCGGCGCCATGCTGAAGAAGTTGGGATCGTACTGTGGTGCACCGTACTTGTCCATCAAGATGGTGCCCGATTCGCCAAGCGGGAACATGCTTTCGATGCGAACCGGCCCGTTGGGACCGTACTCGACGACGTGCGCATAGGTCGAACGGTCCGAGAACGGTGTCGCGTGGATCTCGCCGAGCATCGCGTGTTTGAAGCGGATGTATCCGCGGGCTTCGCCCCACGGGCGCGGGCCGAGCTTGGCCAGCACGTTATCGAGCGCCTGGACGATGATCCCGTCAGGATCAGTCGGTTTGCCGGAGTTGGAGCGGTCCTGGAACCAGTTGTAATGGACGGGAACGGGCGAGTTTGGTCCGGCCAGCGCATGCAGGAGGACGTTGAACATCAGGTTCGACGGTTGATCGGTCCATTTGAGCCCGGCGCCGGCAAATTCGTCCTCAAACGTCAGCCGCATGACCTCGCGGATCCACGCATCCTGCAGGACCCACGCATCGGCGCGGAAGAGGCCATTGACCCACTGCGAAGGACCTCCGGCGACGAAGTGGCCGTCCCATTGATCGAGGAGCGCGATCGCGGCGTTGCGTTCGGCGCTCGGATGCGCGGCAACGGCGGCCTTGAAGCGGTCACCAACGAACTCCCACGTGTTCCCTCCCCCCAGAATGCCGTAGGTTGTGGCGATGTTGAGGGCGAGGTCTCGAACCTGCTCGAATGTCAGATCGTTGTGGGAATCAAGGTACTCCTTGATGACATGGGCCCGGTGAGCGGTCCCCATCGCATACCATGGGTCGTTCGGTGGATTGATATAGCCCGCTTCTGATTTGTTGTTCCAGCCGCCATACCAGCCCTGGTAGGTGTTCTCATCGTGCGGCCTCGGCAGGTACCTGACCGGCTGCACCCACTCGTGTTGACCATCGCCGATCATCGGGAAGCGCGGATCGATGCCGGCAGGCCTGACCGGATTGAATCCCGACATCCAGTAGGCGATGTTGCCGTTCTTGTCCGCGTAACAGAAGTGCTGGCTGACGGCGACCTTGTCTATGTTTTCACCAAACTGCTTCATGTTGGTCGCGCGGGCGAGCCCAAGATACGCGCCAATCGTACCGAACTCGAGGTTCCGCTGCGCGTAATCCCAGCTGACGATGACGGCGGGTGGGTTTGAAGGATCGTAGGGAATCGGTTGGACGATCGGACCGTGACTGGTCTTGAAGACGGGGAGCGTGACGTCCGCTGCCCCGGCAACATGGATTGTCTCCATCCGGTCGAACTGCACCGCTTGTGGCGGTTCCAGATAGTAATCGAGGGTGTGGGCGTGGCCGACCTGCATCGACCAGGCATGGTGGGGTGTTCGGCCGATGATGATGCCTGGAATCCCTGCCACCGTCATGCCGGAGACCTTGAGCCCGCCGCCGAGAATCGAACCTTCGAGGACGATGGCCGGCACCGAGAACCCCATCTGTGGGCCGGAATAGATGATGGGATGCCCCGACGCAGTCTTGTCGCCTGAGACGACCCAGGCGTAGCTGCCCATCTTGATGCGGGCATTAACCTTCTTGAGGTTGTCGATGATGTTGTGAATCCGGTTGTGCAGGGTCATGTCGGCCTGTTTCAACGAGGGCAGCGCCGTCAGGCTCGCTGCATGGTACTGGAACGCAGATGCAACGTGAGCCCGGGCGGCCCCCTGTGGCGCCGGAATGTACGTCTGGGCGGAGGGATCGTCGAGCCAGCGGAGATCGCCGAACATGGCGAGATAGTCGGCGGGGTACGCATGGGCGAACGCCTGCACCATCATGGCGTTGTCGAGCTGGCCGGTGTCGAGCGCTTCAGGGTCGAAGTTGCGCTGCATCAGGGCCAGCCAGTCCATGACGTCGGTGACGGTCCAGTCGGCAGGCACGAAGTTGATGCCGAGCTGCCCGCCAACCGCCTTGAACTCGAACGGGAGGAGGGCAGGATTGGCACGAACCTCGGCGATCCGCTGGTTGAAGCCGTCGACGTAGGCCTGGATCACGGTCTTGGCATCGGCATCGAGCTTCTCGAACTGCGTCCTCAGCTCATCTTCCGTGTACCCGATCGTCCGCATGAAAACATCATTCTGGAGAAAGTCGGGGCCGAACACTTCGGCCATGGTGCCCCGTGCTGAGCGCCGGAAGAGCTCGGCCTGCCAGAGCCGGTCCGTCGCCACCGCGTACCCCATCGCCTTGAAGGCGTCGTACAGGGATCCTCCCGTGATGGTCCAGACCCCCTTGTCATCGCGGATCGTCTTGACCGGCGCGTACGCGGTTGTCTGAGCCGGGGCGCCGGCGTAGACGAAGTACGCGTCGTTCGAATCGTTGACCACAATGGAGGAGTACGCATACGCATCGCCATCGCAGCCGGACGTGCAAGTGACTTCGACGGAGCCAGCGCCGTTCATGCCGTCGTTGGCCGAGAACTGATCGACGGCACCAGGTTCGATCTCGCGCGTCCACGAGTTGACTTCGGTGCCGTTGGCATCGAGTGCCTTGATTTCAAATGTCTGGGGCGTGTCTCCGGTGTTGGCAATCCCGACCGCGACGCGGTGACCGTCGAAATCCATCGGGGCGGGGAAGATCACTTGGCCGTTGGCGAAGAAGCCGGTTCCGGGTTTGACAGAACCGACGCCTTGTCCGTAGCTCCCCGACGCAGAGCCGGTGAATGTCCGGGTGGACACGACCGCGTCGTGGGACGCCCACCAGGTCAGGACGTACTTGCCGTCGGGGATCGAAGGATCGACGGCCTTGACGACATCGTCGATGGCGAGCGTTCCCTTGGCCCCCGGCATCATGACTGTCTTGGTCCAGTCACTGCCGTTCGGGTTGAGGATCGTCAGCACCAGCTTGGCCGGGTTTCCTCCCGATACCTGGGTCGCGTACAGCGAGGTTGTCCAGAATGTCCCATTTTGTCCCGCGAGGTGCGCGACCACTGGGACGGTTCCGGACATCATCGGTTGAAGGGTCTGAGCTCCGGCAAAGCCAGAGCTCAGCAGGATGAGAGCTGCGAAAACAATACCGGCTCGTCTCATGCTTGGCTCCTTTCGTCTTGTTGCAAGCTGCGTATAGAATACTCCGCAACGAGCCGTTTCGCAAAACGGAGGGAGATGATGCTTGGTTTCTGGTGGATATAGTGTCAACTGTCGTACATTTCGTGTGAATCCCCGCAAGACCCTCAACGGAAGCGCAAACCTGCTTTAGATGATCCCGATGCTGTTGTGGCCCGGGGAGGATCGAGCAACTCAGGTGAGGCTGGATGACCTCACCGCTGGTTGCGGCCACGCATCCAGCGTCCAATGCTGCGGGGGAGGAGACCCACCGCTCCGATCCATGCTGCGCCGAGGGAGAGCAAACTGACGCCCATCCCGCGCCAGGAACTGATCCCGGTCTGCCGGATCCATACCAGATCGCTGGCCACACTCGAGAGAAGAACAGCAGCGACGGCCGATGCCCCGAGCGGCCAGCCCTGCCCCGCCGCAGCAATCAGCCAACCGATGCCGGCGAAGAGTCTCAAGCCACCGGTCAGGGAAAGGGGACGGCTGACAAGCTCCGTTGCAAATGCCAGTCCTTCGAATGGCCTGCGTCTCATAAGACGCAGGAGGGCGCCGGAACGGCGGACAATCAGCCCGAGCTGCCCTGCCAGCCACCGTGCCCGCTGTTTGGCGGCCAGGCCGATCGCCTCCGGCTTGATATCGCCGACCTGGAGCTCTTCAGGACCAAGAACGGTGGTCGCACCCTCACTCGCGAGTAGCAGTGTGGCTTCGGCATCTTCGACCGATGTGATCAGGCGGCGCGCGACGGATTGGAACGCGGCGATTGTGAACGCCATACCGGTGCCGCGGAGATGTACGGCCCAGCCGAGCACTTGCCGTCCCCGGTCGTGCCAGAGCTGAGCCGTTCGCTCGGAAAGAGCGACCGCCCGGGCAACGCCGGTTCCCTCTCCAGTCAAGAAAGTCTGGACGGCGTCAGCGTGAGCGGGCCACTGGAAATGGGCAAAAAAACGGGGAGGAATGACCGACCCGACATCGAGAATCAAAACGGCGTCAGCCTGCTCGAGGCGGTCTGAAAGGTGGCCGGCCGCCCAGCCGAGCATGGCTCCCTTCGTTGGGCCAGCCGGATGCTTAGTCAGCGTGGCGATCCCGAGGCGGGACGCAACGCGTTCTGAGTCTGGATCGTCGCCGTCGAGAAGGAGCACAATCTGGACTGATGAGTTGCCGATTGCAGCACGAGCAGATTCGAGCGTGGCCGCTACAGCCTCGCCCTCAGCGCGTGCGGGCACCAGGACGAGCCAGCTGAGAGCGGATTCTTGCACCGGCGGTGGTGGAGCCCAGCGGCGAGCCGCTCTGGCAAGTCTGAGGCGTACGCCTGCATCCCAGAGCCATGGTGCTGCAATGATCACGGTCAGGAGCTCAAGCATGCAGGCCCCCATGTGGGCCGGACCCAGCGCGGCATGCCGGGTGTGGCGGTGCCGCGGATCGCCGTGGAGCGGGGAACAGTGGTGCACATGCTCTTGAGCGGACCGGGCTACCCGGGTTGGCATCGTCGCTCAGGTATCCAGAGCGCTCGCGAACTGTTGCTGGCGTTCTCATCCAGAGCACAGTGAACGTTCCGTCACGATGGTGCATCAGTGGGCTTGATCTCCCGTTTGTTTCGCCCGGGTGTGAGCAGCCTCTGGCGCATGGACATTGAGACGTGGGCTTCCCTCGTGCGGGCGAGATGTAAGCTCCGCGTTGATGAGAGATTCAAAGGTGGAGGCTGGTTGCGCGCCTGCCAGCATCCGGCCATTGACGAAGAACGTTGGCGTCCCCGTGATGCCGATCTCCCGGGCAAGCCGTTGTCCAGCGCGAACTTTTTGGAGCATGGTGTGGCCGGTCAGACAAGCCTGGAAGGCATCCTTCTTGAGGCCCAGAACGGTCGCCTCCTTAAGGAAGGCAGCCTTGTTGAGCTGGTCTTGGTGGGCGAAGGCCCAGTCGTAGAATGCCCAGAAATGACCTTGTGCTCCGGCGCAGAAAGCGGCTTCGGCAGCGGGAACACCCTGGGGGTGGGATGGAGAGGGGGCCGCCTTGAACACAAGCCGGACGGTGGTCCGATGCTGTTTGAGCAGCGTGCGAATTGTTTTGGCCGCCCTTGCGCAGTACGGACACTGAAAATCGGTGAACTCGACGATTGTCACCGGTGCGTTCGCGGGTCCCATCGTTGGATCGTCTTGATCAATGGCAACTGGAAACCGCGGCGGCTCGATCTTAATCTTCAACTTCGCGTTGTGCAATAACGTTGCCTGCAGTTGATCCTCAAGCAGGCGGACCTGTTGCTGCTTGAGCGCCTGAATGATCTCCCTGCGTTTTTCTTTCGGGGTTCCTTTCAGGCGAGATCCATACTTCTGGAGAAGCTCATCGACCCGCTTTTTTGGGGGTTCAACGATGCGATCTGTCACCCGTTCTGCATACAGCTGATCCCTGGTCTTACCCTCCTTCAAAGCCTCGAACCGGAGGAGCCGCTCGGAGACGATCTGTTTGATGAGCTTTGTTTCGAGCTGATATACCTGCATTCTCGCCCGGGCGAGCTCGATGCCTGCGACGCGATCGAGATCGTGGGTCGTGATGGTGCCGAGCGAGTACGTCGCGAGCACCTCTGATGTGGGCGAGGTGCCCTTTGGTGTGCGGTGCCTCTGAGACGATGGTTGAGGCTTTGAAACGGCCTCATGTTGTGGCTGTGCGGCAAGTGTGCCACTGAGCGAGAGTGTGAGAGCCAGCGTGATGACGAATGGTTTCATCGTGGAACTCCTTCAACCGGTTGTGGCCGGGTTTTCCCAAATAGATGTGCCAGTGCCTGGCTGTGTCCGGACAGAAGCGCCCGGGCTTGTGCGCGCCCGTACTGGCCATTTCGGAGAGCAACAAACGCCGCCCGTGTGAGGACGTAGCAGGAGTGCAGGATCGCGAGGTAAACGCGGTAGGCGGTGGGTTGAAACGGCCGGAGGCGGTTTCGCGTCATGTAATAGAGGTACGTGGGTGAGAGTACCTGTGAGCCGGTCGCTTGACCGAGCGTATGGATGGCTTGCATCTCCGGCTCAAAGGCGAACCGCCATCCTCGTTGGCGAAGCCGGAGACACAGGTCAACATCCTCACTGTAGAGAAAGTACGCTGGATCAAAGCCGCCAACATCGTTCCATGCCGAAGGCCTGATCGCAAAGGCGGCGCCCGGGACGAACCCGACAAAGCGGCCTATGTGTGCATCTTTGGAGGACTTGCTCTGCCTCACGGTTCCCGTCAGGAAGTTGATCCCTCCACCCGCGTACCAGATTTGGTCCAACCCGGGATCGCAATACAGCGGCCCGGCGGCGATTGCGGTCTTGGGACCGCTGCTGCGGAATGCGTTCGCTGCCGCTTGAAGAAAACCAGGCCGAACCTGAATATCGTTATTCAAAACAACATAAAAATCGAAAGGGTGATCTTCGAGATATGTAACCCCACGATTGACGGCCGCACCGAACCCCAGATTGCCAGCATATGGGATGACGGTGACACCGGAGGGAGGCACACGGAAATTCCCGCTGTTGTCGGCTACGACCACTGTGCGGTTGACGATCGAGGGATCCGCCACGATTGAGCTGAGGCACGCTAACGTCGGTGCCGGATCTCCAAAATGGACCACGATGATGGCTGCACTTGGCGATTCGCTCACGCGTTGACCTGCCGTTTCACCGTCCATGCGAGGACGGCCGAGATGATTGCGATCATGCTATGGGCTACAACGGCGACGTTGACGGCACCCATCAACCCAAACACCGGGATGATGAGTATATCAAGGAGCAGAGCGGGAACAGTTACGGAAGCAAGGGCGGCGAGCCCGAGGTGTTGCTGCCGCCATGCCGCCAGGACGACTCCGATCATCATTGAGCTGCACGCACCTGGCAGGAGCCATGCGGCACGCACGAGCAGCGGCGAAGCGGCGAGGTAGCGCGTGCCGTAGAGCAGCCGGATCATGAGGGGACCAAAGATGTCGAGGATCGTAGCGGTTCCAAGGCCACTTGCGAGGCCAAGTCCAAGGCAGAACAGGATCCATCGCTGTGGCGATTCGCTGGCCTCGGCCGACCGGGAAAGGATGGGATAGATGGCCACTGCAAGCAGTTGAGGAAGGGCAATGGCTGCCAGCACCGGCATGAGCGCTGCACCGTACCGGCCAATCACGGCAGCTTGAAGGCCAAGCGTTGCCATAACGAGCGTGTCGCCCCGGATCAGGAGCTGGAACATGCCTGCCAGGCCAACGAAGATGAGCCCTTCTTTCCTGAAGTCTGGAGGAGGTGTGATGGTGTCCGGTCGCGATGCGCCGTCATGCGGCAGGCGCGCCATGATCCACCCAAGGCCCAAGGTCGCACCCAGGTTGAATGCCAGCCCCATAAGCCATGCTGGAAGCTCAAACCACGCAATGAGGGCGAGGCCCACAAGGGCGGAGGCGAGCTCGATGACCCTTGCCTTCACTTCGATGTCCATGCGTTCCAGCCCTTTGAACACGGCACCTGCCGTGATAAGCCGCGACCTCAGCAACGCGTACAGGAGAAACCCGAGCAGTGTCCAGCGGAGCGTCGACGTGGCGAATACGATCATGCCAAGCCCAACGGCACCGGCGACGGGTATACCGGCCTTGAGTTGCCACACAGAGGAGTTGCGGAACCAGGTCCGGGCTGCCTTTGGCTCACGGGCAACCTCCCGGATGAGGACTTCAACCTGCCCTGCTGCGAGGAGCTGGGTGATGAGGACGGCGACCCCGTAGGAAACGGTGAAGAGGCCAAGAGGGCCGGCGCCCATGCCGCGAGCAATGATGACGCCAGCCAACAGAACCCCACCCTTGACTGCAATCTCTCCGGCCGTCAGCCAGCTGGCATTTCGGAGCATTCCGCCAAGGAAGTGAGGCAGTTCGAACGTCACTGCCGGCGCTTCCGTGAGAGTGTAAAACATCGTTCTAGCCTCGGATCCGCCAATGGTGATATGCGCGAAAGGACGGTGGACGCGCCGGAAAACGGCGAGCCCTGATCCATGCCGGATACGAGGACGAGTGCACAGCATCCAACCTTGGGCATTGGCCAAGTATACGGGAGCTCGCGTGCGACGTTCGCCAGCGGCGTGACCCGGGGGTTCTGGACAGTTTGACTGGGCGCTGTGACCACAGCGAGCAGTGCGTGCACGGAGCGTCCGAGCCCATCCCGGGGCGCGTTGTCGATTGTGACGAGAACGCTGCCTGGGTGACTGCGGGGACGGTATGGCCCGCGTCCAGGCGGGGAGTTGTACGGAGCGCCGGTGCGAGCCGGCCCACGCGCTCGTCGTGAACGCGATGGACGCGCGCATCTTCCTGGGTGAGAGAGGCGACAAGAGATGGCCGGTGCACTCGAGCCCCCCCGCCCAGATCCTTCGTGGCGCGCCTTTGGCACGCCGCTCAGGATGACATTGTGGGGGCGTTCCGGGATGGGGGAAGGTGGTTGATCCGGCCCTCGTCCCCACTCGTGACTGGATGACATTGTGGAGGGCGTTCCGAGATGGCGGGAGCCTGCGCCCTCGACTTGGGATAACACAAGGAGGCGTCATTCTGAGGATGCGAAGGCTTTTCTTCCAGTGTCATTCTGAGGAGGCGAAGCCGACGAAGAATCTGGGCGGGGGGGAGCGACCACAGAGGGAACCTAACCGCAGAGAACGCAGAGAGCGCAGAGAGAACGAACCTGTTTTCGCCCTCGTACGCCGCGTTCTACGCGTGGGTCGGCTATTCAACACCGTCCCCAACTCAGGGCTTTTGGCGAGGTTCGCGAGCGCGTCTTGGCCACAGAGGCGACAGGGCATGGCCTGCATCCGAGCCCCCCTCCCAGATCCTTCGCAGCGTGCCTCCGGCACGCCACTCAGGATGACAGCGGGAGGGTATGACGGCTCAGGATGACATTGTGGGGGCGTTCCGGGATGGCGGGAGCCTGCGCCCTCGATTTGGGTTAACACAAGGGGGCGTCATTCTGAGGAGGCGAAGCCGACGAAGAATCTGGGCGGGGGAAACGAACATTTCTGTCTCCTCCTTTGCTGTGTACCTTGTGTGAGACGCCGGCAGTGGGTGGGGAAAGGCAGCCGGGCGGTGCTGGCTCCACCGTGCCCGGCAAGGGGGGGATCGTACGTGGTATTCTTCGGTTCCGTCTGGAAGGAGGCTTCGTTGGATCTGCAGACGTTGATTCTTTCATTGCAACAGTATTGGGCGGAGGTTGGATGCGTCATTCAGAAGCCGTATGACCTCGAGGTCGGTGCGGGCACGATGCATCCGGAGACGTTCCTCAGGGTGCTCGGTCCGGAACCGTACCGGGTGGCGTACGTACAACCCTCGCGCAGGCCCGCGGATGCGCGGTACGGGGAGAATCCGTTCCGGCTTGGCAAGCATCTCCAGCTTCAGGTCATCCTGAAGCCTTCTCCGGACGATGTGCAGGATCTGTACCTGCAATCGCTCAAGGCGCTTGGGATCGATCCGGCGGTTCACGACATCCGCTTCGAAGAGGACAACTGGGAATCGCCGACGCTCGGCGCGTGGGGGGTTGGCTGGCAGGTGCTGCTCGATGGGATGGAGATCACGCAATTCACGTATTTTCAGCAGGCCGGGGGGGTCGAGCTCGCACCGATTTCGGCCGAGCTGACCTACGGTTTGGAAAGGATCGCGATGTTTCTCCAGCGGCGCGACTCGATCTACGACGTCGTGTGGGGCGGGGGACGGCGGTACGGCGATGTGCGGCTCAAGGAGGAGTGGGAAGCTTCGGTCTATGGGTTTGAAGTCGCCGATGTCAGCATGTTGCGGCGGCATTTTGAAGACTGGGAACGGGAGGCCGGACGCTGCCTCGAGCACGACCCGCCGTTGATCGTGCCGGCGCTGGAAGCGACGCTGAAGACGTCACACCTCTTCAACCTGATGGATGCACGGGGCGCTATCTCCGTGACGGAGCGTGTCGGCCTGATCGGCCGGATCCGGCGGAACGCGGTTCGGGTCGCCAAGGCCTACGTGTTGCAGCGGGGGGAGATGGGGCACCCGCTCGGGAACGCCCTCGAGGGGGTGGCCCATGGCTGACTTCCTGCTCGAAATCAGGACGGAGGAGATTCCGGCCAACGCGCTGCCCGGCGCCCGGCGGCAGCTCGGCGAGAAGCTTGGCCAGGCCCTCGCCCAGGCGAGCTTTGACGGGATCGAGGTGCGGACCTTTTCGACGAATCGCCGTCTCGTGGCGCTGGTGAGCGGGTTGCCCAAGCGGCAAGCGGACCGCACTGAGGTACTGACGGGGCCGCCGGCGCGGATTGCGTTCGGCGCGGACGGCGCTCCAACCAAGGCGGCAGAAGGGTTCGCCAAGAAGGCCGGGGTTCCTCTGGAGCAACTCGAACGGGTCGAGACGCCCAAGGGTGAGTACGTCGCCGCAACCGTCCGGCTCGAAGGCCGTCCGACGGCCGAGATTCTCGCGGAGGCGATTCCCTCCATTCTCAGCGGGTTGCACTTTCCCAAGATGATGCGCTGGGGGCTGGGCACACACGTCTTCGTCAGACCAGTCCACGGTGTCGTGGCGATGCTCGACGGGGAGATCGTTCCGATGACGGTGTTCGACGTCAAGGCGGATTTCCGCACGGTGGGGCACCGGGTGCACGCGCCGGGCATCATCGAGATCACGGAGCCTGCGGCGTACATCCGCGCTCTGGAGGAACGGCAGGTCTTCATCGATCCGGAGAAACGCCGGCACAGCCTGGAGGCGCTGGCGGGACGGCTGGCCGCCGAGGCCGGGTGCCGCGTCCATCCCGACGAGGATCTCGTCGCCGAGCACGTCGAGCTCGTCGAGTATCCGGGCCTGATCCGGGGCGAGATCGATCGGGCACACCTCGAGCTTCCTCCCGAGGTCGTCATCACGACATTACGGCATCACCAGAAGTGCCTGATTCTCGAGCGTGAGGACGGTGAGCTGGCGCCGTACTTCCTCGCGGTCGTCGACCGGGCGGACGATCCGGAAGGCCTGATCCGGCAGGGCAACGAGTGGGTGATCGGCGCACGGCTGTCCGATGCCGCCTTCTTCTTCAAGGAGGATCGCACGTGCCCGCTGGAAGATCTGGTCCCGCGGCTCGAGCGGCTGGAATTTCACCGCAAGCTCGGCTCGCTCGCCGCCAAGGCGGAGCGCACGGGGCTTCTCGGCCGGTGGCTGGCCGAAGCGGCGGGGATCACGATGTCGCCCGGCGAGGTGGAGCGTGTGGCGCGGCTGGTCAAGGCGGATCTCGTGACGCACATGGTTGGAGAGTTTCCCGAGCTGCAGGGGATCATGGGCGGTCACTACCTGCGGCTCGATGGAGAGCCGGAGGAGGTCTGGACGGCCGCCCGGGACCACTATCAGCCTCAAGGGTTCGAAGGACCGGTTCCAGCTTCGGACCTGGGACGGCTGATCGGCGCCGCCGACCGGATGGACTCCGTGGCGAGCCTCTTCGCCGCCGGCGAGGTGCCAACGGGTTCGAAGGACCCGTTCGGATTGAGGCGGGCGGCCCAAGGGCTGGTCCGGATCATCGCTGCCGCTGGGTGGAACGTCGACATCGCCGCGTTCGTCCGCCGGGCGTGCGAGCTCGCCGTTGAGACGGCCGGTGGGGATCTCGAACCGGTCGTGGCTCAGGTGATGCCGTTCATCACGGACCGGGTGCGGCGGTACCTCGTCGAGCTGGCTCACGTGTCGCCGGACACGGCGGACGCCGTGATGCATGCGGCGTGGAGCGCACTTCCGGCGCTGGAAGCCCGGGCGCATGCGCTCGAGGCGGTGCGGAGCCAGCCGGAGTTCCGTGCGCTGACCCTGGCGTTCAAGCGGGTGCGCAACATCACCGAGGGACAGCCGGACGCGGGGGTCGATCCCGGGCTCCTGATCGAGCCGGCTGAGAAGCAACTCTACGAAGCCGCCGTGCAGTTTCAGAGCGAGCTCGAGATGAGCCTGGCGGCTCACCGGGTCGACGAGGCGTTCGCGCACATGGGACGGCTCGCCGGCATCCTCGATCAGTTCTTTATCGATGTCCTGGTGATGGCCGAGGATCAGCGGATCCGGGCGAACCGGATCGGCCTTCTCAAGATGTTGGGCCGGGACTTTCTGACTCTGGCCGATCTTTCGAAGCTTCAAGTTGAAGGAGGCGAATCATGACGGCAACGAAGAACGTCTACTTCTTTGGCGGTGGCTCCGCCGAGGGCAACGTTTCGATGAAGGACCTGCTCGGTGGCAAGGGCGCCGGGCTTGCCGAGATGGCGGGGCTCGGGTTGCCGGTGCCGCCCGGGTTTACGATCACGACCGATGTCTGCACGTACTTCGATACGCACGGCGGGACGTACCCGGAGGGTCTGAAGGACGAAGTATCGGCGGCGCTGCGGCGCATCGAGGAGTTGACGGGCAAGACCTTCGGTGATGCGTCCAACCCGTTGCTGGTCTCGGTCCGGTCGGGAGCCCGGGTCTCGATGCCGGGCATGATGGACACGGTCCTCAACCTCGGGCTCAACGACACGACGATCCAGGGGCTGATCTCCCAGACCTCGAATCCCCGGTTCGCCTACGATTGCTACCGCCGTTTTGTCGCCATGTACGGCGACGTCGTGCTCGGCGTTCGGGCCGAGGGCAAGGATGACGTCAACCCGTTCGAGGCCGAGCTCGACCGCCTCAAGGAGGAGCGGGGTGCGGCGTACGATACCGATCTGGACGCCGGCGCCTTGGCCGAGCTGGTCACGCGGTTCAAAGCGGTGATCCGCGAACGGACTGGCGGCGACTTTCCGGAAGATCCGGAGGATCAGCTCTGGGGCGCCATCGCGGCAGTCTTCGGCTCGTGGGACAACGAGCGTGCCATCGCCTACCGCGAGATCAACGGCATTCCCGACGATTGGGGCACGGCGGTCAACGTCGTTGCCATGGTTTACGGTAACATGGGCGACGACTCCGGGACCGGGGTCGCCTTCACCCGGAACCCGGCGACAGGTGAGAACCGGTTCTACGGCGAGTTCCTGGTCAACGCCCAGGGCGAGGATGTCGTCGCTGGGATCCGGACGCCGTTGCCGATCGAGAAGATCAAGGACGTCTTCCCGCACGTGTGGGATCAGCTCCTCGAGGTCCGGAAGATCCTGGAGGATCATTTCCGTGATATGCAGGACATCGAGTTCACCGTCGAACGCGGCAAGCTGTGGATGCTGCAAACCCGTACCGCGAAGCGCACCGGTCTCGCGGCGATCCGGATCGCGGTCGACATGGTCGATGAGGGGCGGATCGAGCCGGCCGAGGCACTGCGCCGCGTCGAACCGGAGCAGCTCAACCAGCTCCTGCGGCCGATCTTCGATCCGGAGGAGCTGGCCCGTGCCAAGGCCGAGAAGCGCGTTGTGGCCAAGGGGTTGCCCGCGGGACCCGGTGCAGCGACTGGCCGGGTGGTCTTCAACGCGCCCGACGCGGTCGAGAAGGCCCATGCCGGCGAGCCCATCATCCTCATCCGGTTGGAGACGAGCCCGGAGGACATCAAGGGGATGGCGGCGGCCAACGGGATCCTGACGGCCCGTGGCGGCATGACGTCTCACGCGGCGCTGGTCGCCCGTCAGATGGGGAAGACCTGCGTCGCCGGATGTGAGGACCTCGCCATCGACTACGTCGCGAGGACGGCGACGGCCGGTGGCACGGTGATCCGGGAGGGGGATTGGGTCTCGCTCGACGGTTTCACCGGCGAGGTCATTGCCGGTCAGGTCGCCACCCGTCCCTCCGAGGTCATTCAGGTGCTGATCGAGAAGAGCCTCGATCCGGAGGCCTCAACGACCTATCCGTACTACGAGAAGCTGCTCCGTTGGGCGGACGAAGCGCGTGCGCTCGGCGTGCGCGCCAACGCCGATCAGCCCGATCAGGCGTCGAACGCCGTTGCCTTCGGCGCGGAGGGGATCGGCCTGTGCCGGACCGAGCACATGTTCTTTGGCGGTGAGCGGATCGTCGCCGTGCGCGAGATGATTCTGGCCGAGAACATCGAGGAACGTGAACGGGCATTGGCCAAGCTCGAACCGATGCAGGAGGAAGATTTCGCAGGGCTGTTCCGGGTGATGGACGGCAAGCCCGTGATCATCCGGACGCTGGATCCACCGTTGCACGAGTTCCTGCCACACTCCGAGGAAGAGGCGCAGACGGTTGCGGCGGAGATGGGTGTGCCCGTCGAGAAGATCCTCGCGAAGGTCGAGGAGCTCAAAGAGTTCAACCCGATGCTCGGTCATCGCGGCTGCCGCCTGGGCGTCGTGTACCCCGAGATCACCCGCATGCAGACGCGCGCCATCCTGACGGCAGCGTGCAAGGTCAAGAAGGAGGGGATTTCCGTCGAGCCCGAGATCATGATCCCTCTGGTCTCGCTCAAGGCTGAGCTGGAGGATCAGGCGGCCGTCGTGCGGGAGGTCGCCGCCGACGTGTTCAAGGCCGAGGGGATTGAAGTCGATTACAAGGTGGGCACGATGATCGAGCTGCCCCGGGCGGCGCTGATGGCGGACCAGATCGCCGAAGCTGCCGAGTTCTTCTCGTTCGGGACGAACGACCTGACGCAGACGACGTTCGGATTGTCCCGCGACGATGCGGGGAGGTTCCTGCCGGAGTACGTCGATCGCGGGTTCCTCGCCGCCGATCCGTTCGCCAGCCTCGACACGGAGGGCGTCGGCCAGCTGGTTGCCATGGGCACCGAGCGTGGGCGGAAAACACGCCCCGGCATCCAGGTTGGCATCTGCGGCGAGCACGGCGGTGATCCGGCTTCGATCGCCTTCTGCCATAAGACTGGGCTCGATTACGTCTCCTGTTCCCCGTTCAGGATTCCGATCGCACGGCTGGCCGCGGCGCGCGCCCAGCTGGAGAACCCTCGGGAGCGTTGAGGATGAGCCGCTTTGCCGTCATCGGCCTCGGGAGGTTTGGCTCGACATTGGCCCGTCACCTGTACCAGGCCGGCCATGAGGTTCTGGCGATCGACATCGATCCGGAGCGGGTGCAGGCGATGCGGGAGGACGCCACGCAGGCGGTGGTTGTCGATGTCCGGGACAAGCTGCGGCTCCGTGCGCTGGGCCTGAAAGATGTCGATGTCGCGATCGTCTCGGTGGGGGAGCAGCTCGAATCCTCCACGCTGGCGGCCTTCTACCTCAAGGAGATCGGGGTCAAAGTCGTCGCCCGGGCGATTTCTGTCGATCATGGCAGGATTCTCGAAGCGATCGGGACGGACGAGGTCATCTACCCGGAACGGGACATGGCAGTCCGCTTGGCCGACCGGCTCGTTCACCCGAACCTTCTCGACTACGTCGCCCTTGGGCAGGGGTATTCCGTCATGGAGGTGGCGGTGCCCGCCTCGTTCATCGGGAAGACGTTGATGGATCTTCGGGTGCGGAACCGGTACCAGGTCCAAGTCGTCGCCATCCGCGATGCCTTGACCGACACGTTGAACCTTCTCCCCGATGCGCAGCAGGTCTTGAAGGATTCTGATGTCCTGGTTGTGCTGGGCGCCCGGGAAGACCTCGAAAAGTTCCGGCAGGTGCGTTAGATGCGTGGCATCCTCTACATCGTCTCATCGCCGTCCGGTGGAGGGAAAACGACGCTGATCCGTGAGACGCGCACGCGGCTGGCGGCGTGGGGCCAGGAGACGTACTTCTCCGTTTCCCACACGACCCGGACGCCCCGGCCGGGCGAGGCCGATGGTCAGGACTACCACTTCGTCTCCCGCGAGACGTTCGAGGCGATGGTTCACCGCGGCGAGTTTCTCGAATGGGCGGAGTATGCGGGTCACCTCTACGGAACCGCACGGCGCGAGGTCGAAGGACGGCTCGATCAGGGGATCGATGTATTCCTCGACATCGACGTTCAGGGGGCCCAGCAGGTCAAGACATCGATTCCCGAGGCGGTCAAGATCTTCATCTATCCGCCGTCCTACCCCGAGCTCAAGCGACGGCTGATGCAGCGGCGCCAGGATCCGCCAGAGGCGATTGCCCGGCGGCTCAAGTGGGCGCTGCGTGAGCTGGGTGTCGCGGGAGAGTTCGATTATGCTATCATCAACGACCGGCTCGAACGGGCCGTCGACGCGATGTTTGGCGTCTGTGTCGCCGAGCACCAGCGGTTGTGGCGGATGAGGTCACATCTCGAGAAAATCCGGGGCGCGTTTCAAGAATCCCTGGAAAAGGATTTCAGTGTATGAAGATGTATCCCGAGGAGTTTGATTCGGTCTTCCGTTACATCATCGTTGTGTCCCAGCGGGCCGAGCAACTGATGATGGGGGCGAAGCCCCGGATTGAGACCCGTCATACCAAACCGACGATGATTGCCAAGGAGGAGGTCGACAAGGGCCTGATCTCGTGGCACATCCTGACGCCGGAAGAGATCGAGGCCCAGCGTCATGCGCTCGTCGAGCAGTACCGCTCCGAGGTTGGCGCCGAAACGGCCGAAGCGACGGCTCAACCGATTCCGGATGTCCTGCCGACCGCGCCAGCGAAAGAGCCCGAGCTCGAAGAGCCTGGCGAGAAGGACGAAGAGGTCGCCCGCCTGTCCAAGCTTCTCGGGCTCGCTGGGATCTCGCTCGAAGGCGAGGACGCCGCTTCAGAGGAGCCCGGGGAGGATGCCGGGCTGGCGGATGAGCCCGCCGGCGAACCGGACGAGGAGGCTGCCGGGGACCTCCCGGACGAGAGCTGAGCCCGATGCGCGGGCGTGTCGTCCTCGGCGTGAGCGGGGGCATCGCCGCCTACAAAGCCGTCGAGATCCTGCGTCTGCTCGAAAAGCGGGGCTGCGAGGTTCGCGTCGTCATGACCCGTCACGCCACCGAGTTCGTCAATCCTCGAACCTTTGCCGTTCTCTCCGGGTTTCCCGTCCAGGTCAGCCAGTGGGAGACGCCGACCATGCCGGGTGTCGATCACGTTGAGCTTTCCCACTGGGCCGATCTCCTGCTCGTTGCGCCGGCCACTGCGGACATCATCGCCAAGATGGCGGCCGGGATCGCCGACGACGCCCTGAGCACCTATCATCTGGCCCACCGGAGCCGCGTGCTCATTGCTCCAGCCATGAACACCGTGATGTGGTGGCAACCCGCCGTGCGGGAAGCGCTCGACACGCTGACCGCCCGTGGCGCCACGGTCGTCACTCCGGACAGCGGTGAGCTGGCCTGCGGTGATGCCGGCGAGGGGCGGCTCGCGCCGGTCGAGGAGATCGTGCACCGGGCGCTCGGTATGCTGCCGCCGCGGGGAGCGCTCGGTGGAGTGCACCTCCTCGTAACGGCGGGGCCGACCCGCGAGCCGGTCGATGCGGTGCGGGTGCTGACCAACCGTTCCTCCGGCAAGATGGGCACCGCCCTCGCTCAGGCAGCCGCCGACCTTGGCGCATCGGTCGATCTGCTCCACGGGCCTCTGAGCGTTCCGCTCCCGCTCGGGGTGCGGCCGCACGCGGTCGAAACCGCCCGGGAGATGGAGGAGGCGCTGGCCCAGCTCGCGCCCGGCGCCGACGCGGCCTTTCTGGTCGCGGCCGTGGCGGACTTCAGGCCAGCAGCTGCCGTGGAGGGCAAGCTGGACAGGCGGGAGGGGCACCTGGCGATCGAGCTCGAGCCCGTCCCCGATCTGGCGGCCGGGCTTGGCGCACGGGCACCGCGGCCCTACCTCGTCGTCTTCGCAGCCGAGAATGGCCCAAACCGCGAGCGCGCACTGGCCAAGATGCGGTCGAAGGGGGCTGACGCGGTCATCCTCAACAACATTGCGAGCCCCGGAACCGGCATGGACGCGTCCGACAACGAGGTGTGGATCCTCAGCGCCGGCGGGATCGATCACCACGTGCCACGTGCCGGGAAGGACGAGATCGCCAGGGAGATCCTGCTAACGCTGAGCGGTGAGCTCCTGGCCTCGAGATCGACGCGATGACGGTCGGCCGGAGGGACCTCGTCCGCTGGCTCGATGACCTCGGGTGGCACGATCCACCTTCCGCCCCGGCCCCGGCTGCTCAGGCGCCGGCCGGACGGCGCAGCGGCCCTGCGAGCTGTCAGACGCTGGAGGAACTCGAGGCGTTTCTCGAAGGATGCACGCGTTGTGACCTCGCCGAGAAGAGGCATCACATCGTCTTCGGCGAGGGCGACCCGCACGCGGAGTTGATGTTCGTCGGTGAGGCGCCCGGAGCCGACGAGGACCGGATCGGCCGCCCATTCGTCGGCCAGGCGGGGAAGCTGCTCGATGCCATGATCGCGGCGATGGGGCTCCGGCGGGAAGACGTTTACATCGCCAACGTCGTCAAGTGCCGCCCCCCTGGAAACCGGGATCCGAAGGAACCCGAGAAGGCCGCATGCGCCCCGTTTCTCGACCGCCAGATCGAGCTGATCCGTCCCCGTGTTCTTGTGGCGCTCGGCAAGCCGGCCGCGAACCGGTTGACGGGAACCACCAAGCCGATCGGAGCTCTCCGGGGCCGGTGGCTGACCTACCGTGACATCCCGCTCCTGGCGACGTACCACCCCGCCTACCTCCTGCGGAACGCCCGTGGCAAGCGCGCAGTATGGGAAGATCTCAAGAAAGTGATGGCCCGCCTGGCGAAAGCATGATCTGCTACGGCCGGCGAGCGGCCGGCCATCGCCACGTTCTTCGCGTCGCGGCTGGTTGCGGAGTGCCTCAAGCACGCCTCACCAACCGCTCGGCTCAGAACGCGACGCTGACGGGCCTCTCGGCGCCCTCGCGACGATCCTGCTTGCGCCAGGCGGGCGCCCTGAGAAAGATTGTGGTGTCTCTGTGGTCGTGGCGGTTTTCAGGGCTTGGTTTGAGATGTGTGGTGCTGGCCCCCCCGCCCAGATCCTTCGCCTCCGGCTCAGGATGACATTGGGAGGGAGTAATGGGCTCAGGATGACAAAGGGAGGATGGAGCGGCTCAGGATGACACGAGGGGGAAGGAGTGGCTCAGGATGATCCCTTCCCCTGTCATCCTGAGTGGTGCGCCGAAGGCAAAGCCATCCCTTCCCCTGTCATCCTGAGCGATGTGCCGCAGGCAAGACTATCCCTTCCCCTGTCATCCTGAGCGATGTGCCGCAGGCAAAACTATCCCTTCCCCTGTCATCCTGAGCGATGTGCCGCAGGCAAGACTATCCCTTCCCCTGTCATCC
>WGCW01000022.1 GCA_015493585.1 Acidobacteriota bacterium | reverse complement strand
GCTGCTGCCAGGGCGTCGTCCGGTGAGGATGTCGAGGGCGTGACGTGCCGTGGCGCGTTGCTGCTCGAGCCGGAGCACGGCGGCGTGCGCGGCGGCGGAATTCCCGCGAACCAGGTAGAGCTGCGCGGCATCGGCCGTTCCAAGCCGGTACCGCTGAGCGGTCAGCGAAAGGGTGTTTTTCCAGCTCTGCTCCAGGTCACGATCGAGGGTGAGCTGACGGTCAAGAGATGCGATCAAAGTACGGGTCCGGATGACCTGCGCGATCAGGGAGTTGATGACGGTCTGCCGGTCGGCTTCGGCTGCCAACAGGTTGGCCCAGGCGGCTTGCTTCGCCCTGGCGAGGCGTCCGAAGAGATCAACCTGGTAGCTGATGCTGAGCTGGCCGGAGAAGGTGGTCGAGTAGATCCCGACGCGGCCGACTTGGGGGAGGACAAACGAAAACTTGTTGCGGTTGGCTGTAAACGAGGCATCAACGGCCGGCCATCGGGCGCCTTTCGCCGTGGCCAGAGTTGCCTCGGCTTTGAGAACGCGCGCGGCGGCCGCACGGACGTCGGTGTTATTGGCGAGCGCGGTTTCGATAAGCGTCACTGTGACCGGATCGGCGAAGGTCCGCCACCAGGTTTCGGGGGGCGTTGCTGGAGACGTGGCGCCCCGAGCTTCGGTATAGGTCTTTGCCGCGTCAGCCGCCGTTTTCGGCGGCACGGTTGGATTGGGGCCAAGTGTACACGCGGCGGAAAGGAGCATGATCAGCCCGAGAGCCAACGCGAGGGGCGATCGCCTGTTCATACTTTGGATGATCCGGCGATGGCCTGGATGCCGCCCACGGAAAATCGGATCACGTGATCGGCCATCACATGGAGATCGAGCTCCTCCCGGGGTTGGCGCCCCGCTTCCGTGGCAAGCCGGGAGTGGTGGATGACGTGCACGAGCTGACCGATGATGGAGTGGACGCAACGCGCCGCCTCAGCATCCGTGAGGCCCGGGACGGCAGATTGGAGAGCCCGGCTGAGGCTTTCGCGAACGGGGTCGATCATCTCTTCGAAGAACATCGTCCGAGGCAGGTGCGGGCTCAACATCTCGCGCGCGATGAGCTCGATCAGGATGCGGCCCTCGCTGTGGTCCATCAGCGGTTCGAGGAATGCGGAGGTAAAGGCCGAAACGATGTCTTCGAGCGTTGGCCTCGAACCTCCTTCGTGTTGAAGGGCTTCAATCTTTGAGGTTCGTTGCTCGCGCAGGTGCGCCAATCGCCGGTGAAAGATTTCCCGGTAGAGATTGTCCTTGCCGCCGAAATGGTAGTTGACGGCAGCGATGTTGGCTCCAGCCTCCGTTGTGATTTCCCGGACGGATGTCTGTTCGAATCCTTTTTCGGCGAAGAGCCGTTCGGCGGCATCGAGGAGCTTGTTTCGAGTCCCGTCGCCCGGCTCAGCGCGCTCCTGTGGGTCAAATGTCATGGAAGCGTCTCCAATTTCCATTTCAATTATCCATTCTAAACACCTGTTTGATTCTGTCAAGCGCTCCGTGACGCTGGCCATCGAAGAGGATGTGTGTGTCGTTTGGGCTGCGCTGGAATGGCAGATTCGAGGTAAGAAGCTTGACGGATACACGCGGTTTTGACACGCTGCCCCCTAACGGTGTGATCCGTAGGGTGCTCAAGTGGCCGGCACCCGGCTCAAGGTGGGTTACATCCGGGACTGGAAACGGCGTGAGATCACAACCGGCACGATGAAATCACGAACAGCTTGGCTTCAAACAGCACTGGAAAGGATGCGGCCCAGGATTGGGATGGCTCGCATCATCGTGATCTACGAGACGGCGCACGTCACGGTCATACGATCCACGAAAATAGCCTCCCCGGTTTTCCGGGGAGGCAGGAGAAGGGATGACGTTCGCGGCCGGTTTCTACTTGAGGTGCATGCTGGGGTCACCAAACAGGATCCACGTGTTCCTGATGTCTTGATCCGTGATGCCCTTCTTGGCGGCCCGGACTGCGTCGCCGATCGCCGGGTGCGACCCATCGAATAGTTTCTTGAAGAATGCCCGGTTCATCAGGTCCTGACCCGTCGGATCGGTCAGAGCGGAAGACGCCCATACCGCGACCGCGCCGCCCTTCGGGGCCTGAAGCAGCGCCTCGGCCAGGCTGGACTGGTAGACGTCCTCGAAAAGACCGTTCAAACAGTTCATCGCGACAACGAGTGGGAGCCGTTCGGCATTGGTCAACGCACGGGCATCGTCGTCGTCGAATACGTTCGAAGACGACCACACCGCCTCGGAGCCGTGGCCGTCATAATTGATAACCAGGCGTCCCGCGTTGAACGCATCGATGATCTGCCGCTTGGCGGCAGCACGACCGGCCTGGCCGATGCTGATCGTGTCTTTCTGAATTCCTGCGGGGATGAGACCGTCAAGTGCCGTCGTGATCTTGCTGAACGTATAGCTCGGGCTCGTTGCATCGGCCACGAGAGTCAGCCGCTCGCTCCACGGCCACGTCTGATCGTTTTGCTCATAGCCGATGATCTTGCCGACCATCGTCTCTGCATCGTCGAGAGAATCGGCGGGAAGGCGCCCGATGGCCAGATCTGCAAATCCGTCGCCATTGATATCGGCGAACCAGTCGTCATCGGCTGTCTTGAGGAAGTTCGTGGCCACCATCTTCGTTGGTACCAGGTCACGGTCCCCGAAACCAAGGTAGTTCCTTGGATCAATGCTCGCATCACCCATCAGCAGCACATACTTCGGCGGGATGCTCCAGGCTTTCTCGGCGCGCGTGAGGAAGGCGCGAATCGCCGCGGGATCCTTGACTCCGAAGTTGAACTCGTCGTAGATGTCCGTCACATCCACAACGACAGTCTCGAGCCCATGCTGGGTGCGGTACGCCGCAAGACGGTCGGCTGCATTCCGAAGGATGGGATTCGTGATGATGACCATGTCGGCATGGTTCTGCGCCCGGTTCCACGAGGTCGGCGTATTGAGCTCGATTGCGGCCGGCGTGGCGACCCCAGTGCTCGCAACAGCGTACAGGCTCCGAGGCGCACCGCCGGTCTCGCCATCCACGTCTGCCTCGATGCTCCAGCCCGAGCCCTCTCGTGTGACGGTGCCTTTGATTTCGACGGGATCGCGTGGATTCGTGACGTCGAACAGATGGATCCCTGGCTTCGAGAAACCGGAAATATGAACCTGGGCGCCACCCGGCGCCGTCATGCTTAAGGCATCGTTGCGTGCCACACACGGCCGGTCCCACGCCAAACGGATCCAGTCGACCATGCTGACATCGGTGTCTCCTCCCGTAGACTGGAGCGTTACCGTATTGGTACCTGCGACCAGCCAGCTCTCAGGAATCTCGTATTTCTTGATGGGATGCCCAAAACCATTGAAGCTCATCGAATCCAGGGGATGCCCGTTGAACGATACTGAGACTTCGTGATCCCCCTTGGTGATTCCTTGAAGCACCAGCTCGAGTTGCGAGGTGTGTGTGCTTGTAACATTCTCACCCGGCAGCGCGTCGACGTCCAACGTTTGATGAACAGGATCCCCTGCCACGACGGCGCCATAGAAGTTTCCGCGGTTTCCGTTGTTTGTCACGGCTGCAACATAGGTCGTACGGTCGCGGCGCTCGACGACAGCCGGAAACGTCGTCACCGGCTTGAGATTTGTCGACGCGCCAGGAATGGCCTCAATCCTTGCGCCCGGCGCCGGACCGTCCGTCAACCAGTACACGTTCCTGCCGGTGTATGGCGTATCCACACCAACACCGTAGAACTCGATGGCATCATTCATGTCAAACGTGCCATCGGCCATTCCCGTGAGACGCATCGCGTGCTCGTGGCCATCGCAAACGAGCTCGAGATCCACCGGATCCGGACCCGGATCGAAGCCCACCTGGGCCAACTGCGCCCGGGTCACCCGGTACAGTCCCTCGTGATCGACCAGGAGCTTGATCCCCGGAGCTGCCGCGATGCACCACTGGTGGCTTGCTGCCAGGACGCGGTGGCTTACCCGGCCGGCCGTCCGTTGCACCCGGTGCATCCCCTTCGTAGTCGACGCCGCGCGACCCAGAGCCGTCAACGATGGGCTGAAGACCATCGTACGGTCTTGCCGGAGCGCCTTCCCGGGGCCCCCGAGCGGAATGTGACCGTCAGCCGGCTCGGCGAGGAACGGGCCATACCAGGTCGCGCTCCCATCAAGATCGATCGCGCGGAGCCAGTAGACAGAAGGCGCAAAGTTCCTCGTCCCGGGGTCCCAGAAGGTGTATGACCGGCCCGCGCTGAGAACTGTCGACGGTCCCGCGAAAAGCGCTGAGCCGGCGATCAGCGACCGGTTCAGGAGCACCCGGTTTCCGGACGCGTCCTCCCGGTATACCTGAAACCCCAGGTTCCGGACTTCGTACGCGGTACGCCACTGGACGAGCGTTCCATGGTCCGTCGAGAATGCGCGAGCCCGCGCAAACCGAGCCAGCGTTGGGGTGCTGGGAGGCTGGATGTCGATCCCTGCGGCAGCCCACTTGCGGCTATTTGTCAAATCCCATGCCATGAGTGTTGACGACGGGGATTCGACTCCAGGTGCGGTGCCCCCTGCGCCGATCGTGTCCGTATTCCCCGTGCCGTTCGTGTGATTCCACCGTTCAGTAATGTTGCTGCGTGCGGTCGCCGTACCAGCTGGACCTGTGGTCGTTATGACCGCAAAGACCGCATGACGCGTGTCACTGTCGATATTGACATATGGGGTTGTGCTCTCTCCCCCCGATGCTGTTCCCGTTGGGCTCGGGGTCGCTTGGTTCACGTTGTAGAGGCTGAGGGCGCCCGCCACAATCTCGGCTTGGTTTTGACGCTCGTAATCAGCCGTGATATTGGTGCCACTGTCCGGGGGAGTTTGGTATTCAAGCGTCCACGCGCCCGTTGAATAATCGATGGTTCCAGTAATATTTCCACTGTCACCCGTGATGCTTCCGGAGCCGTTGTCACTGGCCGTCTTTGTCGCGCCGCCAACTGTTGCCGAGAAGGTCACGGTGCAGGGATCGACCGGCGTATTCTGCAAGGTTCCCGAGAACTTCCATTTCCCGTAGTCATAGCCGGCGGTGATCGCTGTGCCGTTAGCCGGCGCTGTATCGTACGTGATTGACCAGGCGCCCGTATCGTAATTGATGGAACCGGAAGTGACTCCAGTTCCCGACAGGTTGCCGCTCCCATCGTCCGTCGCCGTCACGGAGCCAGCCGTAATGGTCAAAGTCTGACGAACGATAGGTGTATTGGCGAGGTTGCCTGAAAATGTCGTCGTGCTTCCATCCCCCGTGGCCAGACTCTCGTTCGACACCGATGTCGAGCCCGTTGGAGAGCTGTCGGCTGTCTCGTTCGTGATTGCCTTCGTATCGAGTGTGACGCTAAGCGTACCTGTGCCAGCCGTTGGGGCTACCAGCTCCCAAATCTCCGCTCGAGCAGTGTCGTCGCTCCCAGTCGTAGAGTTTTGTCCCTGTTTGAAACCGAAGGTTTGGGTGGTCGATCCGACAGTCCACGCAACTTTTGAGACCACGGGCAGAACGTCTGACGTGGTGTCCGCACTCAAGGAAATCCCAACCACGAAATACCGATTGAGATTGTTACCGACGGTAAATGACCCCGAGAGAGAATGCACCGGGGTTGCAGAAGAGGTGTTGGCTGTCGTGTCGAACTGGATATCTGTGCTGTCCGCCAACGCCTGCCGGGGGAGTGCAACCAGCGCCATCATGAGGAGGATCACCCCTGTGACACCTCCGAGCCGGAAGACCTTCAAAGCCGACGCTGTCAAAGTATGACGCTGATGCATAACTACACCTCCAGAACCTGTCCTGCCCCCCTGAGGGGTGGTTTTGTCTGCCCGCCACCCGGTCTTCTGCCTTGCGAAACCCGCGATGACGGGGACAGCCTCATTACGAGCGCGAGCCTGTACACAGCCCTGATCCCACGTGCGATGACCCGTCGGCATGATCTGCCCAAGCGGAAAACTGGCCTCTTGCATGCGATCACCATGCCACTGACACGATGGTACTTTCCGTTATGCCTGACGCGCACCACACGGCCCAAGACGTTTCTCCGGGGAATGGGACAATCGTTCGCGGCCAGAGCATCCCCGCGAAGGATCAGAAAATCCTCGCCGGCCGCCGGAACGCGCCTCACACGGTGCGCGTGAATAAAAGATGGACCGGCCACCAGTACGACATCGCCTCGCCGTACCTGTCTCACGTCGACGGCTTCTACGATGAGCGTGTCGCCGTCGTGAATCGTCGGCAGCATGCTCGTTCCGGGCGCCTGAAACCGGATCGTTCGTCCTTCCCGTAGCATGGCGGTACACACCGGCTCAAACCGCAGAGAGGAAACGACGTCATGCACGGTGCACACTCCCCATCCATTGCTGCACATGCGCGACTGCCGTCTCGTCCGGGACGAAGCCGAACCTGCCAGATGGAACCACACTGGCTACGGCGGTCAGCGTGTCGAGCGCCGTGTCGAGCGCCACCGTGTCGTAGAATGGCAAGAACGCTCGCGCCATGAGCTCTGAAATAATGTCCAGCTTCCCAAGGGGTTTGATCCGGTTGACAGGAGCGTGTTCGAGAACCAGGATTCCCGCAAGAGGAGCGCTGGTCGCCACGGCAAAGCCAGCCTCGCCGTGCCACGGTGTGCCAAACATGCGGATCGAACCGTCTGTTGCCCTCAGGATGATCCGGTCATCGCTCAAGACGGTAACGCCTCTTTCCGTCCACAGCCGGGCGAGGGTGCTCTTGCCAGCTCCCGAATGGCCGCAGAAGATCCAGCCACGGCCATCCTCGTCAACGATTCCGCAGGCATGAAGCTCACAACCGAGGCCCTGTCCAAGCCTGTTGACAACCAGAAGCTCGTCAAGCGGATACTCCAGGGGATCAACCGAACGACCCCTGTGGTAAGGCTCGTGAAGGATGACCTCGCCGCGCCGGTAGTCCTTGGAGATGCGCAGCTCTTTGTACGGGAGGGGCCCGACCATCGGAGAGGCAAACCTAAAAACGTACTCCCTGCCACGCTCGAAGAGGCTCCAGACCATGCCAGAATCGAACACGAGACGTCCTGCCGGTGATTGATCAAGAACCTGCATGCGGAGTCGAAGGTCAATTTCCGGCCTGCCAACAGGTCCAGCGAACACGTCGCGCCTCTCATCGTGCCGAAACGATATCCCGCTCGTTCGCACCCGGATCCCGACCCCTCCTACTTGGAATGAGTACGTATCAATCATCCCTGTTGGGGCGGCGGCGAGAGCTGCACCATTCACAGCGAGCCTCATGCGAACCGTGCAACTCACGAAGCCAATGAGGAACAAGCTGACGGAGAGGCGCAACTGCTCTGGAGCGGACCTGTCGCGCCTGAGACCTTACAGTTCCCCAGCACCGCCTCTTCCGGCCGTAACTTGACCTCACGAATGACTGGCTTCCTGTAGATTCTCTTTCCCACTTTTCCACCTCGACGATCCTCGTTGCTCATCAACTCACCTCCCAAAGCCTTATGCCCCTTGCGTTCCAGCACATCCGCTGCGGCCTTTCCAAACCATGGCCGCCTATGAGTTCACGCCCAATAACTTGGCCTATGCCGCTTTCTCTAGTCTCTTTCCTGAACCTCCACGCTCAATTTCTCGACAAAAAGCACACACCCTATCGACAGGAATATCTAGTCCCTCAGGCTATGGGCCAAGTCGCCGCTCTGAACAACTGCTCAGCGAATGGGGTGTCAACCGGTTTGAAGGATGGGTTTTTCAAGGGCATGGCGCAGTTGGTCGAGCTCCAAGGATATCTGATCAGCCCTTTCACCGCCGGCACAGTACTCACAATCGCCATGCGGGTGGATCTCCAGACCGAGGATACCGGCCCTCAGGTGGGCCACGTGGCAGAGGAAATCAACCGGTTCCTCCGGGTCTCCCATTTCGAGCTGCCCATACGCTGGGCACATCCCGCAGAGCGCCTTGATGTGACAATGCGTGCACTTCGTCTCCCGGGTGATTCTGCGTTCCACCACTGACCCGAGGAACTGTTCCCACCCCTCCTCGAAAGAACCGTGTCGCAGATCGTAAAGTTCCTCCGGCGCGTTGGAGAAGCTGCAGAGGCCAAGACCGCCATAAGGATTGATGGAGAAAGAATTGACCGCTCCTCCGCAGTGGTACAGGCGATCTTCTCTCCCCTTGGGCTGTGGAGGGCCATTGAAGTGCTGGCAGAACGTCCCCCAAGCATCGACTCGTTTTTGATCCTTCAAGTCGAGCTCCACCACTTCCACAGGTTTGAGCCGCGTCGCAAGAGGTGTCAAAGAGCCGTCCAGCCGCGGATTGATCATGGCGTCGAACTTGAATTCCACGCCCAGATCCTGTGCGAGCTCCTTCATCTTCCAGAGCTCCTCCCGATTTTCCTTGAGGACCACGGTCTTGAGCCGCAGGGGCAATCCTCTCTCCAGGAGTAGCTCAATAGCCCGTTGGACCCGCGCGTACGCCCCCGCCCTTCTCGTGAGCCGGTCGTAGGTTGCTGGCGTGCTCCCATACAGGGTGATTTCGATGGCAAAAGGCCGCCAGTCGGCCAACTCGTTGGCAATGGCCTCGTTGATGGTAGAACCGTTGGTAAAGATCGTTATCAGAAAACCCTTGCGCTTTGCGTACCGGTAGATCTCCATGAAATCAGACCGGAGGAACACCTCCCCCCCGGTGTAAAGCAGCCACAGGGCGCCCGCCCTTGCGATCTCGTCAAGGATCCGTATGTGCTCCTCCATGGTGAGCTCCCGGTCCAGGGCGACCGGATCACGTGCAGGGAGGTTGTTGTAACAATGGACACAAGAGAAATTACAGCGCCGGGTGATTTCGATCGTACCGGAGATGGGCCGCCGGTTCGAAGGTGTGACGGCGCCGTGCACCCGGCTACTAAAGTCGGTGTAGGTCTCATCCCCGACGGAAGTAGGCACCGTCAGCCCTCGACGATTTCGATCAAACCACGTTCCTGCAGGGCTGCCAAGAAATCCTCCGTGTCCGGGAGAGCAGCCTCTTCCAGCACGTCAAATCGCACAACAACGGTATCCAGGATCTCCCGAAAACTCTTGCGTTGATTGATCCCAGCCCAGATCACCGATCCAACCTCGTTGAGCGTGAACACCGAGTCCAGCTCGGCCACGCCGCTCCTTACGGGTACCAGGATCGTCTCACCACCGATCTCACGAACAGCGTACTCACCTTTGGGCTTCAAGACCGTCCTCGAATTCATGTCTGCTCCTTTTAACTACCCTAGCTTACATCTAGCCAAAATTGAGTCTAGCACCACGTATGGATCTACTCCAGACCAGTGGGTACGAGAGGTTGTTGCGTAGTTCGTGCGGCTGAGCTCGGCGGGGTTGGACGGTGGAGAGACGTACTTTTTCTGGTGAGTGGTCGGCAGAGGTGGTGTCGCTCGTGCAGCGGGGAGAAAGAGCCGCAGGGTGGCTTCAGCATGCCGATCGCCGAGGCTGGCCCGAAACGAGGCGGGCGGCCAGGATTGGCATATCAATCATGGCGTTGTTTGTTCAGGCGGCCACGGGATTTGTACAACACTCTGGTAGGGAGCTCCAGCGCGCTGTAGGGGAGTGGTCAAGTCGAGACGGGTCTCGCCTGCAACCAGCCACGCATGTCCGTCTACAACCAAGCTGCCGTTCCCGGGACGGAACCCCAGGTGAACGGTGAGCGGTTCCCTGGTTTTCAGCAGTGCAGCTGCGACGAGCGTACGTGTCAGACAGGTGTCCAGCCAGCCGGGACGGTGGGCCGCACGTGCCCCGGCGCGTTGTGCGGCCCGGGCCGCAGCAATTGGCTCCCGGGTCCTCAGGGGGAGCCTCATCGATGCCATCTGTGGGATGAGGCGGTTGAGGGATACGGTCTTCACCTGTTGCGCCGCGCGAGAAAGGGCAAGAGCTTCGAGGAAGAGTACGACGTCCGATGGCCGGCGATATCGAAGCGGCCGCCCCGGTTGCAGTGCGGATTCCTCATTCCGCGTGCCATAGGGGTTGGAGCCCAGCATGATGGTGAGTGTAGCAAGGTAGTGATTGTGGCTGCGTGAGGGGGTTGAGGTTTTTGGGCCTGCGGAGGAGCGGTGGGGGGACGGCAGGCAAGAGCGGTGAGAGCCCTCGCGGAGTGCAGGCTCAACCGTGCCGGTGCAAGAAGACCGGAACGTGCATAATGCTGAGGATGCGTGAAGGAGAGGCTCTGGCGAAATGGTTTTTGGAGCATGCCCGGGATCTGCCGTGGCGGCGGGAGCCGCGGGATCCGTACCACGTGCTCGTCAGCGAGCTGATGTTGCAGCAAACGCAGGTAGAGCGGGTCGTTCCCAAGTTTCTCGATTTCGTGGCACGTTTTCCAACGATCATGGACCTGGCAGACGCGGAGGAGAACGATGTTCTCGAACAGTGGTCGGGCCTGGGGTACTACCGCCGGGCCCGACTGTTGCACCGGCTTGCACGGCGGGTTGTTGAGATGGGCGGCGTGATTCCGAACTCGGTTGATGAGCTCCGCAAGCTTCCCGGAATTGGCCCGTACACAGCGGCGGCGGTTGCCTCGTTTGCCTTTGGACGGCGGGAGGTGACGTTGGACGGGAATGTCCGGCGGGTCGCTGCCCGGTTCCTCGCCTCGGCCCAGACGGGACAAGGCGCCGATGCCCGCTTCACCGAATGGATTCTCGGTCTGATGGACATGACCCCTCCGGGACTGATCAACGAGGGGCTGATCGAGCTCGGGGCAACGGTGTGCCGTCCTGCACAGCCGGACTGCTCGCGGTGCCCGTTGCAATCGGGCTGCCGGGCACGGCGCCTGGAACGCCAAACGGATTTTCCTGCTCCACGGGCGGTTCGCAAGCCGGTACGGATGCGATGGGTCACTGCCTGCGCGTTCTCGGCGGATGGACGCATTCTCGTCACGCGCGTTGACGCAGCGCCGATTCTGCAAGGGATGTGGCTTCCGCCCTGGTTTGAGCTCGACGGGACGGGCCGGGATGACGACGGCGAAAGGGCACGCTCGCTTCTGCCGTGCGATGTTCACCAGATTGGGCCGGGGCCGGCCGTCAGCCATTCGGTGACATACAGAAGGATCCGGATCGAGCCGTTCGTGTACGAATTGAAGGAAGAATGTAGGCCCGGTAAGGACTGGAAGCTCGTCAGCCCGGATCATCCAGGAGTGCCGACATCGTCGTTGCTCGCGAAGCTTGCCGGCAGCTGCCAGCCGGTGTGGATCGAGTGGCGAAAGGGACTGAATGAATGATCATTCAGTTTCTGGTATACTGCGCCACGTGATGCAGTTTCACGTTTTTTTTCTCAAATCTCAGGTGAGCGATGCTCAGCGGCGATCTGTACCAACCCCTTGCGCTCTGGACACGTGCACATGCCTCGGCTCGTTGCAAGCAAAAGAGCATCAAGATCTTGGCACGTCTCATCCGCCAGAATTGCTCACCTGAGGTTGCATGATGGAGCGAGGAGGAGCCATGCTGTTCGCAACTGCTGGGACGTTTCTTGGAATTCCGGGCTGGGTTTGGTTTTGGCTGCTGACGATTCTCGGCGTGGGGGGTGTGATCTACTCGCTGAGCCGCCGGTTCCAGCTGCTGCGGCTGGCGCGCCCGGTCAACCGTTTCGATCGCCCTTGGGAGCGGTTCAAGCACATGATGGTCTACGCGGTCGGTCAAAAGAAGATGTTCAAGGACCCGTACGCCGGTTTTTATCACGTGATGATCTTCTACGGCTTCCTCGTGCTCAGCCTGAGAACAACCTCGATGGTGATTGAGGGTCTGGCGAACGGGTGGGAGCTGCCGTTTCTCAATACCCCCGTCGGACATCTGTACCTCTTTACGAAGGATATTTTCGAGGTGCTCGTGCTGATCGGGCTTGGCTTCGCGACCTACCGGCGCGCCATCCAGAAACCGTTCAGGATCATTCAGTCGTTTGGTGCATGGCTCGTGATTGTGCTGATCGGCATTTTGATGGTGACTGACCTCTGTTCGGAAGGCGCGCGGATCGCGGCGGGCATGTCCGAGGCGTGGCTTCCCGTCAGCACCTTGATCAGTGGGCTGTTCAAAGGGCTCTCGCACAGCGCCCTCCATACGTGGTACGCCACGTTGTGGTGGATTCACCTGACGACGCTGTACGTTTTCGCGAACGAGCTGCCGTATGGCAAGCACTTTCACGTGTACACCGCGCTGTTCAACGTCTTCTTTGCGAACCTCGATGCACCAGGCAAGCTCCCCTCGATGGACCTGGAGAACATCGATGAGGACACGAGGTTCGGCATTGCGACGGTGACCGATCTCAATTGGAAGCAGATGCTTGATCTGTACACCTGTACCGAGTGCGGACGGTGCCGGGAGTTCTGTCCGACGACGTTGACGCACAAGCCGTTGCAGCCGGTCATGTTGACGAAGGCCGTCCGGAATGAGCTGTATCACGAGCAGTCCGAGCTCCTTGGAGATCCCGGCGGCAAGGGACATCCGTCGGAGAAGGAGCTTGTGCCCGCCGTCGTCGATCCCGATATTGTGTGGGCGTGTACGACCTGCCGCTGGTGTGAGGAGGCGTGTCCGCTCGGCATCTCGTACGTCGACAAGATCGTTGAAATGCGGCAAAACCTCGTGCTCGAGAAGGCTGAGTTCCCCGAGGAAGCGCAGATTGCCTTCCGTGGGATGGAAGTCAACGGAAACCCGTGGCAGCTTGCGGCTGAGACCCGTGCCGACTGGGCCGAGGGGCTCGATGTGCCGTTGGCGGCAGAGGCCGGCGGCGATTTTGAATACCTGTTCTGGGTCGGGTGTGCGGGCAGCTACGATGACGCTGGCAAGAAGGTCTCTCAGTCGCTGGTCAAGATTCTCAAGGCTGCGGGGATCAAGTTTGCCATTCTCGGTCCCGAAGAGATGTGCTCAGGTGATTCCGCGCGGAGGCTCGGGAATGAGTACCTTTACCAGGTCCTGGCGCAGCAAAACGTGGAGACGATGAACGGGTACGGTGTCAAGAAGATCGTGACCAACTGTCCGCACTGCTTCAATACGCTCGCGCACGAGTATCCGGACTTTGGTGGCAACTATGAAGTGGTTCACGGCACGCAACTTGTTGCAGATCTCGTGCGATCAGGGCGGATCAAGCTGACCAAGCCGGTCGAGGCCGATGTCGCCTACCACGATCCCTGCTACCTCGGGCGGACCAACGGTGAATTTGACGCGCCGCGGTTCCTGTTGACGGCCATCCCGGGCGTGAAGATGCGGGAGCCGAAGCTCAACCATGAGAAGTCGATGTGCTGCGGCGCCGGCGGCGGGCGCATGTGGCTGGAAGAAAAGCTCGGAGAGCGGATCAACCAGGTGCGGTACACGCAGCTCAAGGAGACGGGAACCGACGAGGCATGCGTTGCGTGTCCCTTCTGCCATGTCATGATCTCCAATGCCCAGCAGGAGCTCGGCGACGAGGACGCCCGTACGCATGACGTCATCGAGTTTGTTGCGGAATCGCTCGAAGCGTGATATGAAAATGGCCGTTTCTCTCCCCCCGATGGGGCATGAACGATAGGGGTTGAGGGAGGAGGAGGGCCCCCGCTGGTGCGGGGGCCATTTTGATGCGTCGCCGTCTCGATGCGCCGATCGCTCTCCTCGCGGACCGCATCATGGACCTGGGAGCGGTATTCTCAGACGTATTCCCCCGCCCAGATTCTTCGTCGGCTTCGCCTCCTCAGAATGACAGGGGAGGGGAAGGACTTCGCCTCCTCAGAATGACGCCTCTTCCTGTCATCCTGAGCCGAGGGCGAAGGACCTTACCCTTCGAATCGAAGCAGATTACGGACGGCGGGCGTTCGGACCAACGAGGAAGAACGGGTTAACGAGCGACGACAAGAGAAGCTCGGTCCGTGATCCAAAGAGGCGTGCCTTGACGCCACTCGAGCCGAAGGCGCCGGCGACGACGAGGCTTGTTCGAGGAACTTCCCAGAGGTTATTCTCGAAGGATCCCTTCGGAAGGATGCGCCAGTGGGGTTGCACCTCTTTCAACCATCCGTTGGCCTCGAGGGCCTTGGAAGCGTTGGCGACAGCCTTGCCCTCGTCGTGGGTCAAGACCTGATATGGGACTCCTGCAGCCTTGGAGAGCGCCCGGGCCCAGGCGAGGGCGCACACGGCGTGAGAAGAACCGGCGAAGAAGACCGTGATTTGCTCCCACTCGACGAGCGGCGCCGGGAGAACCGCCACCGGGTGGTGGGCTGTTCGGATGAGCCGCCGGACGCCACTTCCGACGAAAGCTGCGCTCCCATCCTGTCCCGGTCCTCCGATGCTGTGAGGGGACGTTATGAGGTCAAAATCATCCCGGATCACGGGCATCGTGGAGGCAAGCTGATGGTGGGTGTCGACCCAATGAATGACGGTGCGTTTTTGTGCGGCCAGCTCCTCGGCATGGCGCAGCGCCGTTCTCTGATCGCGGACGAAGGATGGGTCAAGGGGGATCTCGATCAGCTCGTCTTCAAACTGGAGCGTAAAGCGTGGGGTGTGGGGGCGGTACAGGTAGAGCTGCATCCCCGTCATGGAGCACAGATGGAGGGCACCAAGAAGGGTTTCCCGGCCAATCGGTGTGTTTCGAAAGACGTGGAGCACACGTTTGAGTCGCACGTCAACCTCCTACGAAATAGCCTAACACGGCCTGCCACAAGAATGCAGAACGATGCCAGTAGGATGAACCGTACCCTGGTATGGGAGAAATGCAGCGCCTGGCTCGAACGGTGTGCCGTGCGGCTTACAGCTTCTTGACGAGGTGGTCGAGGTAGCTCAGGGTGAGTACAACGCCAAAACCGGTTGCTCCCACGGGAAGGCCACTGTGCGGGTGCTCCGCATAGGCCGTGCCGGCAATGTCGAGGTGTGCCCACGAGACCTTTTCCGGAACGAACTGCTTGAGGAAAGTACCCGCGGTGACGGGGCCGCCCCACCGCGATCCTGCATTTTTCATGTCTGCCCAGGAGCTCTTGATCGAGTCGAAGTACTCCTCGTACAGCGGGAGTGGCCAGACCCGTTCACCCGTTGTATTTCCGAGCTTGGTCAAGGTGTTGAGCAGGGCTGTATCATTGCCCATGATGCCGGCGGCTTCGTGCCCGAGGGCCACAACACAGGCGCCTGTAAGGGTTGCGTAATCGATCACCACGTCGGGATTAAACTTCCCGGCATAGGTCAACGCATCAGCCAGGATGAGCCGTCCCTCGGCATCGGTATTGTCCACCTCGACCGTTTTCCCGTTGGCCATGGTAATGATGTCCCCCGGTTTGAGGGCCGCACCGGACGGAAGATTCTCCACCGCCGGGATCAGCCCGACGACCTTGAAGGGAAGCTCGAGCTGCGCCACGGTACACATCACGGCGAGCACGATGGCGGCGCCGCACATGTCGTACTTCATCCAACCCATGTCGCGAGCCGGCTTCAGTGAGATACCCCCGGCATCGAAGGTGACACCTTTGCCGACCAGCACGATGGATCTCTTCGGTTTCTTCGGACGATGTTCGATGACGATCATTCGTGGCTCTTCGGCCGATCCCTGGCTGACAGCAAGAATGCCGCCCATTTTTTCCTTCGTCAGCTCCTTCGGGCCGAGGATCGTCACCCGGAGCTTGGCTTCCTCTTCGCACAGCTCACGAGCTGTCGCAGCGAACGCCGTAGGAGTCAGATCATTGCCGGGGCGGTTTCCGAGGTCACGCGCAAGGCGAACGGCGTTGGCGAGAAGCCGAACCTGTTCCAGCCTCTGGTCGAGGTCCTCTTCCGTTTCGCCCGCCAGGGGTACGATATGGAGCCCGTCGATCTTATCGAACTCGTTCTTTTTCGATTTGAACTGATCGAACGTGTAGTCTGCAAGAGCCGCTTCCAGGAGCGCAAAGAGGCGGGATTCCACCTCGGAAAGGCCATGGATACGGGTCGCCACGCCAAGGGCAATCTGGTATTCACGATTCTTGGCCGCCTGTTTGATGACCCTTCGTAACCCTTCGCGCAGCTTGGCATGGGTGAGCTGTTTCTCCTCTCCCAGGCCAACGAACGTCACCCGGTGAGCGATCTCGAGCGGGCACTCTCCAGAGATAATTTCCCCTTCGTTGCCCTTTGGAGACAGCGCCTTCATCTTCTGGCGGAGCTGGCGTTTTTCCTTGGCGGAAAACTCGAGCCCGGCAAGCGGATTTCCACCGGAGCAATGCAGGATGTAAAGGCAATCGAGTGGTTCTTCGGCTTGTTCGCGATATTGGTAAAGATCAGCCATTTGGTGATCTTTCCCTCCCTCCTGTGCACATCGACGGCGGATTATAGCACATGAGTGCGTCTTTCGCAGATCTTCATTGAACTGACTGATTCTGAAGCTCTTGTGCGAAGAGCGCCGCCGTGGGTTCATCGAAGGCTGTCAAATGGACCAGCCGTAACGCCGTATCTGGATTGTCGTCGAGCCAACGCAAGAGCTCATCAACGATCGTCCGGACCCCGGCTTGTTTTGGATATCCAAAGATTCCGGTGGAAATTGCAGGCAACGCGATCGCGGCTGCTCCCAGCTCATCAGCCCGCGTCAGCGAGGCGCGAATCGCCGAGCGGAGCTTCTGTTCTTCATCACCCTCGCCCCATCGTGGCCCTACGGCATGCACGATCCACCGGGCGGGAAGCGTTCCAGCCGATGTAACGCCAGCCCCTCCAACGGGGATAGGGGCGATACGATTTGACTCGGTTTGGATACTCTGACCACCGCGTCGAACGAGCGCCCCGGCTAGACCACCACCATGCAGAAGACGGCTGTTTGCGGCATTGACGATAACGTCGACTTCCTCTTCGGTCATGTCGCCCAGAACAGCCTCGATCCGTGTCTGTCCCCGTTCGAGGCTGAACAAGATCTCACTCTTCATGTGGAAAGTATACATGTAAGCATCCATGATTGCAAGAGATAAATGAACAGATATCGTTTTGGTGTGTTTCCTGATTGCCGGGAGCGCCGAGAAGAGGGGTTCTGCGTGGTGGACGGTCCGCGATACACTGCGCCCGTGAAGGTTGAAACCTGGAATCCCGGCGAGCCTGTCGAAGCTCAACTCCAGCGCCTGTGCGAGGGTGCAGCAACCCCGGGTGCCATGACTGTCGTCTTTGGCCCGTCTTCGTCCGGAAGTTCGCCGGCGTGGCGTGTTCTTGAACCGTGGACCAGAGTGCGTGCCGTGACGATGGCGGATATCCGGGGAGACGTGGGGCCGCCCGCGCTGGAAGTTGCCCTGTGCTGTGACCTCGTCATTGCTCGTCAGGGCGTCAGGCTGCTCTTGCCCTCGGGCGGGGAGCTGCCATCGGCCGGGGTCCTGTGGGCAGCCGGCCGCGCCGGGCGCGGGGCACTGGCGGCGGCATTGCTGGAAAGTGGCGCCGTCACCGCGCCGGTTGCGCTCAAACGCGGCCTTGTGCATGCGGTTCTTCGCGAGGAAGAGAGCTTTCCAGGTATCGGCGGGAACTCGCGGGCGGCGTTGACGGCCGCCAGGGATCTTTTGCGTTCCAGCGCCTCCGGGGTGGGCGCCCTGGAGCTCGAGCTCGCGGCCTTTCGCCTCCTCTTTGGCTTGGGTGAACCGGAGGAGGGGGCCCGGGCGTTCCTTGAGCACCGGGATCCACGATTCCGGTCGTAGCAGGTCCAGGCGGGTCGACGGCTGAATACGAAGGAAGAAGAAAGGGAAAGCGTGGTGATGGAAACATCGGTTGGTGAGCAGTACGAGCAGGTTCGGGACCTCGTGGTCTCTTTTTGCAAGAAGAAGATAGCGCCCGGCGCGGCGAAGCGGGACCAGTCGGCTGAGTTCCCATCCGGAATTCTTCACGAGATGGGCGAGCTCGGCCTATTCGGAATCTTTGTCCCCGAGGAGCTGGGCGGCGCCGGCATGGACCTGATGACCTACTTGATGATCATCGAGGAAATTGCCAAAGTGGACGCCTCGATCGCCGTGACGATCTCTGTAACGAACTCAGTGTGCGGGTGGCCGCTCCTGCACTTTGGAACCCGTGAACAGCAGGAACGGTACCTTCGTCCCATCGCGAGCGGTGAGGAACTCGGAGGATTCATGTTGACCGAACCGGAGGCCGGTTCCGATGCGGCAAGCTTGAAGACGCGTTATCGCGACGTGGGCGACGCTTTCATCCTCAACGGGACAAAAGCATGGATCACGAATGCGGGCGTCGCGAAGACCTTCGTGTGCATGGCGACAAAAGATCCTTCGCTTGGGGCGCACGGAATCTCGGCATTCATCCTCGATGCGGACCAGGAAGGCGTCATCTTCGACAAGCCGGAGGAGAAGATGGGCCTGAGATCATCCAAGACCGGCATGGTGACGCTCGACAATGTACGGGTGCCAAAATCTGCGCTGCTTGGCCGGGAGGGTCAGGGGTTCTCGATTGCGTTGGCCACACTCGATCATTCACGGCTTGGCATCGCCGCACAGGCCGTTGGAATCGCACGGGGTGCCCTTGAAGAGGCGCTTCGGTACGCACGTGACCGGCGCCAGTTTGGCCGGCCGCTCTACGATCATCAGGCGATCGGATTCCGGCTCGCCGAGATGGACACGGAGATTGCAGCGGCCCGGGCACTCCTCCAGGAAGCGGCCAGGGCAGCGATGACGCCACGGAGGCACTCACGGGAATCGGCCCGCGCGAAGCTGTTCGCGTCCGAGATGTGCAACCGCGTCGTCGCATCGGCGATCCAGATTCATGGCGGGTACGGGTACTCGAAGGAGTACGCGATCGAACGCATGTATCGTGATGCGCGGGTAACGACCGTGTACGAGGGGACCTCGGAGGTTCAGAAGATCGTCATTTCCCGAGCGCTCAAACAGGCTGCGGAGTCGTTGTAGCGTCCATGAAGAGGCCGGGCCGCTGCCCGAAATGAAATGCAGGCTGGGAGCGTTTGAAGCTTTGAAAGCAGAGGGGGTGAGGATTGTGGCCCATGTGAAGCGCCTCAAAGGAACGATTGGTATTTTGACGGGTGGAGGCGACGTGCCGGGCCTCAACCCGGTGATCCGGGCGATCACGATCCGGGCGCTCAGTGAAGGCTACCGCGTCTTGGGCATCCGGAGGGGTTGGGCAGGTTTGATCGAGATCAATCGTGATCTCAAGAAACCATCGCCTTCCCAGGTCATGGAGCTGACCGAGCAGGTCGTCAACAAGGTTGGCAGGACGGGCGGAACGTTCCTGCACACGTCGCGGACTCGTCCGAATGCCGTTCCCAAGGCGAATCTGCCAGAACACCTGCGCAGCTCGGCGGCGGAAGATGTCGTCGATCTCACTCCGGAAGTCCTTGCGAACCTCGAATGGCTTGGCATCGACACGCTGATCCCAATCGGTGGGGACGACACACTGTCCTACGCCGTCCATCTGCACGAAAAGGGCGTTCCGGTGGTGGCGATTCCAAAAACGATGGATAACGACGTACCAGGAACCGATTACTGCATCGGATTCTCGACCTGTGTCACCCGGACGATCGAGATGACCCATGCTCTCCGGACGAGCGCCGGCAGTCACGAACGTTTCCTGGTCATCGAGGTATTCGGACGGTACGCCGGATTCACGGCGCTCTTGCCAACGATGGCTGGCGCGGCCAATCGCTGCGTGATCCCCGAGCACGTCTTCAACTTCGAGCACCTGGTGGAGCTGCTCAGCGAGGACCGGCAGCGCAATCCGAGCCGGTACAGCGTTGTGCTGGTCTCGGAAGGCGCAAGGTTTGAGGGAATGGATGAGATGGTGTACCAGGAGAAGGAGACCGACCAGTACGGCCATAAGAAACTCGGTGGTATCGGCGACCTGGTGGCACGGGGCCTGAAGCATCTCTCTCCAAAGTTTAACAATGGGCGCCGGGTCAACACGATCAGTCAGCGGCTCGGATACCTGGTCCGGTGTGGGGATCCGGATGCCGTCGATTCGATTGTGCCGATGGCGTACGGCAACCTCGCCATGGATCTGGTGCTCGATGGGATTTCCGGGCGCCTCGTGTCCGTTCGGAATGGCCGGTACGACAACGTTCCGATTGAGGTTGTCACGAGCCATAAGAAGGTTGTCGATGTCGCCAAGTTTTACAACACGGAGCGTCTGAGGCCACAGTACAACCGCTTTATTGGGGCGCCCGTCTTCATCATGACGAGCGATTACTGACGCACGTCCCGTTGGCCGGGCTGCTCGAGGCACGCTCCATGCTGATCTCGCTCCGGGGATGTTGCGCTGTGCGCCGCTTCTTTGCCAGACCGGTGGGACGAGGAATGAAACGCAGAAGCGCCAGGGGCGGAGGCGCAGCCATCTCTCCCCTGTCAATCTGCGGAGGCAAAGCCATCCCTCCACTGTCCGTATGATGGGTTATGTGTTGGGGTGGCCCTTGGTACTGTCTGCTGGCCGAGCCGATGGGCGGTGGTCTAGCTTGAGAATGATATGCCCCCCGGCGCAAGAAAAACGGGCAGCGAGTCGCCGGATACCAGATTGCATCATGGTGATGCCCAACCGTTTACGGACATGCGCTCGCTGCCCCACACCACGTGGAGGTGATGCTATGAGG
>WGCW01000021.1 GCA_015493585.1 Acidobacteriota bacterium | reverse complement strand
GGTGCGGCCGGGTCGGGGGGTGGCGCGGGTCACCGTGGGCGACGTGGGCCGGTCCTTCGCGGGCGGCCGCGACCTCGCGCGCCCGATGACCCGTGGTGTTGCCGACCGGAAGGGGTACGGGATCGGGCTCGCGGTGGTGGACGCCTGCTGCCGCGAGCTGGGGGCCGAGTGGCGCGCCTCCAGCCGGCCGCTCGAGCGCCGGGAGAACAGAGAGAAGGAGACCGGCGGAGCGTTGCACCGGGTTGAGGTGACGGTGAGCCTGCCGCTTGGGACCTAGGGAGGGAGCCGGAATGGGCGATGAAACCGTGGCGGTGGCAGTGCTCGAGGATGAGACGGAGATCGGCGAGCGCTGGCGGAAGAGGCTCGCTGAGGCCAGCGGCTTCGAGGCCGCGGACCGCGTCTTCGAGAAACTGAGCGAGCTCGACGAGTGGATCGAGAGGCAGGAGGAAACCGGCCGCTCGTGGCTGGTGGTAGCGGACCTGGACGTCACCACCTCAGACATGCCGGAGCGATACCTGGCGATCCAGAAACGGCTCCGGAACGAGAATCCGGTGATCGCCGACTACGCCGGGTTCCTCCTCGTGGAGCGGCTCCGAGAGGAGGGAAAGCTCGGTCAGGTGCTGGTGCTCACGGGCGTCAACTACGGCCCGGTACAACAATGGTTCGAGGAGGTGGACTGCCGCAGCTTGCTGAAGCCGGTGTGGTCGGACCAAGTGCTGGACGCGGCTCGGGAGCTCGCCGGGAAGCTGCGCGGAGGGGCCCGATGAGCCGGAGGCTCGACGTATTCGGCCAGGACGTGGCGCTGCTCGCGCAAGCGCTTCGCGAGGGGGAGACCAAGACGCTGAACGACGTTCTGGACGCCGTGGCCACGTGGGCAGGCGAGGTGTGGCCTGAGGGAGTGTGGGGAGCGTGGCTGGCGGTCAATGTTCCCGAGGAAGCGACGCCTTCCTCAATTTCCACACCCCAGCCATCCGGGCGAGAAAGCAGCGCGCCGATTCGTTATGCTCCGCTTCCGCGCGCGTTTCGCAGGCCGGCCGACCGCCCGGACGAGCTCCTCACCTGGGCGATGGACGTCGCAGCACCGGCTGCGGGGCGGTCGCTGTGCATCGTGTCTCAGCGGAAAGGGGAAGAGGCGCTGCGGACGGTGGTCGGGGCCTTGTGGTCGCCCCCAGATGAGCCGCACGCGGTCTCGCTGTGGTTGACATTCCCCGGCGCGACCCGAAGCGAGCAGCAAAGCGTTCTCGCTGGTATCCTCGCAGCAGCAGTGGATGCTGCGGCGGCGGCTGGGCAACGTTCCCTCGCCGTGCTGCCTCTCGAGAGCCAGTACTCTCGGGACAAGTTCGAGCACAACCTCGAGCTGGTGACGGACCACCTGGCGGACTACCTCCTCCTGGCGCCTCGGTCGTTCTCGGGGGTTTTGGAGCTGCTCACAGTCCAGCTCGACGCGTACCTCGGCGAGACGTTCGGTGCGGGGGCGGAGGAGGCGTTCCTTGAGGATATGCGAGGCTTTGCCGCCGCTGGGAATGGGTCTCCGCGGCTCGGGTCCAGGGCGTCACGGGTGGTGGCCACGTACGCCCGCCTCCTCCACCTGCGCGCGGTCCTTCTCACCGAAACGCAGTGGGAGAAGCTGCCGGAGGCCATCCGAGCGACGATGCCGCCTGCGCTGGGCGACCGTCTCTCCCACGGGGCACGCCCCTGGCTCGACGCGCTCGCCGAGCTGCTGCTGGCGCACTGGGTGGGTTCCTCGGAGGCGCTGAGTCTGGCGCTGCGCACCGCCGAGTTCCGGAGGTGCCTTGCGGAGCTGGGTTGGCACTTTCCCAAACAGCCTGGAGCCCAGCAACCTCCGCCGCTCGAGGCCATCCAGGCGAGGCTGGCGGCCGCGGCTGCCCGCCAGTTCGGTTCGAGCACGGCCAGGACTGCGTCGCTCGCCGACTGGCCATTCTGGTCGCCCGAGGAGCTGCTGAAAAGAGTTGAGACTAAGAGCCAGCGCGGTAAGTCCCATGAAGAGTTCGAACTGCGCCGGCTGCAGGTGGTATTCAGCCGCTGGCTGGTGCTCCACCGGCTCCTTGACCTCGAACTGCTCGAGATCACGCGCGAGACGTTCCAAAAGCCGAGCCGCCTGGCCGTTATCCTGGAGGTGCTGTGGCCCGAGACGCGCGAGCTCGCGTTCCGTTGGCTTCTGCTCCACAAGCAGTGGAGCACTCCGGAGGGGGTGAATCGCGAGGAAGGGGAAAAGGCCCGTCACAACCTGCTCAAAGCCCTCAAGAAGCCCCAGCGGAGCAACCACCCCCTGGACTCGGTGGCCCGGCTGGAATCCGACGCCCCTCTCACCCTGCACGTGGACCCGCTGTGGACCAACCTGTACCTGGTGCACCGGCTGCTGCGCCACCTGGGCCCCGGCGTCGCACCCGAGGAGAAGGGGGCACGGCCGGCCCGGTGGGAGGCGCTGCGGCGGGAGGTGCCCACCCCCGCCGGCCAGCGCGAGCTCCTGCGCCACCTGGCGCGGGCCATCGTCTTCCTGCTGTGGCAGCTCATCCAGCACGAGCGGTACCCCGAGCGGTACACGATCGTGCCGCCCCGTTCACGCCCCCCCACCGGCAGCGAAGAGGATGCGCAGGCCGACGCCGGAGACCTGGCGGCGGCGCTTCCCCCCTGGCTGCAACAGCCGGTGGGGGCCGAGGCGTACGCGCAATCGCTGATTCATCTCATGGACGTCTTCGGGCACTCCGTGCTGCACGTGGAGCGCGAGGTGGAGATCGCGCGCTACCTCAACCGGGTGATCGAGTCCGAGCTGTTGCTGCATGCGGTCTCGGATTACTACCGTGATCACCTGTATCATCTCGTGGACCTGGCGATGCTGGGGGACTTCCTGCTCACGGCCCGCGGCGGGCGGCGCAGCGGGTATCTGTGGCGCCTGCTCGCGCCGTCGCCGGACGGAGGTCGCTCCCGGGGCCGCTACCGGCTGGACGTGCTTCGCAAGCAGTTTTTCATTGCTGCGGTGTTCCATGACGTCGGGTACCTGTTCTCGTTGATCGCGCGGGTACCGGAGATGATCCGCGAACAAGGGTCCCGGTCCCACGAGCAGTTCCTGGTCTCCATCGAGCATGCATTTCAGGGGGAGATCGAGTCACTGGAAAGCTCCATCACCGACCTCACCCGGCATCTCGCCGAGCGTAGGGTGGGGCTGGACCGCGGCGTGCACTCCGCGGTCATCCTCCGCGACCACCTCAGGGAGGCGGTGCGCCCGGCAGAGCGGGAGGGCGGTCTGCTCGACGTGTACGCACCATCGTTGCGGGCCATCTGCCAGCACAGCCTGCACCGGGAGAAGGTCTCCCAAGACGAAGACCCGCTGTCGTTCTTGATGGTGCTGTGTGACGAGCTCACCGACTGGGGACGGACGCGGGTCCGGGCGCAGGAGTTGCGGCGGTTCACCGTATTCCGGACCGAGTTGGTCGCGAACTGGCAGGAGCGCCGCATCCCCGTGCTCACAGAGTTACTGTTCCCCGTGGCGGGGCTGGAGGGCGGTGCTTTCGTGATCAATGCCCCCGCGGGCGGGATCGGGCGCGGGGCCCAGCCGTACACGCGCCGGCGTGTCCATCGGCTGGACATCGTGCAGGTGTACCAGCAAGACGAAGAAGGGTACCTCAATCCCGTGTACCTGTGGGTGTCGCGTGCCAGAAACCTCGAGCGCCTGGTGCCATCGCAACGGGGTACCCGGAGACTCGCGATCCGGATCTTCACGCTTACCGGTGTTCCCTACCGGCTGCGCAAGGCGGAGACAGTGCACACCGCGGTGCTCGAGGAGATCGCCGTTCGCCACCCCGACCTGCGTCTCGGTGACCTGGTGCGCACCCTAGAGCAAGAGTTCGACCGGGCCCTCTACCTCGACCGCGAGCTCCAAGCGAGCGCCCCGGCTGCCGGCCAAGCCGTGAAGCGCGTAGGGGGCGAGATCGGCGCCGTCCGCTCCGCTGGCGAGCGCCGGCCCCGCGCCGGGGACCGAACGGTGGAGCTGCAAGTGTTCTCCATCGAATCCCTGTGCCGCGCGCAGCCGTTGCGCGGCTTCGAGCGGGAGCGTTCCCTCAATCCGTTGGCCGAAGCCTATCAGCGTGTGCTCGCCGAGCGCGAGGAGCAGCGACGGCTCCGGGGTCTCCGAGCGCTGCGTTCAGGGGAGTTGGGAGGACCATAGAGCAACAACGAATGGCTAGGAAATCGTGCCAGGTACATGGATCTAGTGATGTGATGTCTTCGAGGAGGGGGCCGATGCCGAGGAGGGTGTTTTTCGAGGGGGACCTGCTATGACGTGTGCGACTCCGGGTCCAAACCCAAGCGTGCGCCGGATCGCCATCGGCTTCGGTGGGAGCCGATGTGGCTCTACCTGACGGTCTTGACATGACCAGAAATATAGTCCACATTCTGGTTCGGAGGATGTGATGCCCACCGTGACTCTGTCGGATGCCAAGACCAACCTGGCTCGGTTACTCGCCGAGGTGGACCGTCTTGGAGAACGGGTCGTCATCACCCGTTCCGGCCGGCCGGCCGGCGTGCTCATCTCCGTGGACGAGTATGAGGGCCTGCAGGAAACGCTGGAGATCCTGGCCGATCCGGAGATGGCCGCCGCCGTCCAGCGCGGCCTCGAGGAGGCGGAACGGGGCGACATTGTCCATCACGAGGAGCTGTGGCGTGACGTGGAGGGTTAGCCCGCAGTTCTCACGAACTTTCGTCGCGAGGGCACGGAGATGCTTGTCAGTGTGGGTTTTCGACCAAGAGGTCGCCGAGGCGTGCTCGAGGCACGTCGCAGGCGACGTCGCCGGGAGAAGGGCCGCAATGACAGGCATATCCCCGCGCGCAGCAGGAATTTCGTGAGAAATGCGGGCTAGCTACACCCGGTCGGCAGCCCGGGCGATTCATCGGCTCGATCCTCAAATCCGTGTCCGCGTTCGGGCTGCCATCGAAGTGCTCATGGAGGACCCTCTCCGCGGCAAGCCGCTGCAGCTCACACTCCGCGGGCTGCGGTCATGGAGAACCGGGGACTGGCGAATCGTCTACCGCATCCTTGAAGATCGGGTAGAGGTTCTCGTTGTCGCGGTCGGTCACCGCCGGGAGGTCTACGACCGCCTTCGAGAGCGCCTCCGCTGACCCGCGTCACTGTGTCGCCCTTCACGTCCCTGCCCGGTTTCCACATGTGTGTGATTCCGGCGGAACCACGTTCGTCCCGTCGTCGAGGGTGTGATCCTCGGGCGGACATCCTCGGGAAAAGTCGCCCAGAGGCGCTGATGGGCCCTGCATGCGCGGCGTGAACCTCCATACAGCGCTCGAGGTTAGTGATGGCCTGGACCTGGGCGGGCCAAAGGCTGGCCTCTCGCAGAAATGTGGAAGCCCGGCACCGATGCTCCGTCATCCCGACCGGAGCGGCCCGCAGGGACGCGGAATGGAGGGATCTCTTGGGCGCAGGCAGCACGTTACAGCGACCGCGGGAGATCCCTCCCCTCGCTTCGCTCGGTCGGGATGACAGGGGGAATGCTCGGCCGGGATGACAGGGGGAGGCTCGGTCGGGATGACAGGGTGGACAACCGCTGCCGGCAGCGCTCCCAGCCGTCGCCGGTCCAGATCATTGAAAACGGCGTGACCGCTGCGGTTTCCTGCCACAACGGCGGAACGGCGTGACTGGCATGTTTCCAGCTTCTGAACGATCTGGTGAGGTTGTGTGGTCATCGCCCTCCCCGTTCCGTATCCTCAGGATGCAACGCTTCCAGCAGGGCCTGAACGCGCTCGTAGGCGTCGCGAGCGACGAACTCCCTTTCGGCCGGATCCCCGGGGTCCTCGAAGCGGGCCACGCTACCTGGCCCGAAATCTTCCGGCGATCTGAATTTCTCGGCGAGAATTTTCAGTGCTTGCTGGACTTCCGGCTCGCCGAGGTGTGGCCTCAGCGCTCCAGCCACGGCAACGCTTCCTCCAGGATAGTGGCGCAAGCAAAACACAATGTCGTAGGCATCTTTCTCCTTGAGCCTGCCGCCAAGGGCATGAGCCTTCATGACGACAAACGACTCGACGGTCGGAATGGGAAATCCGGACCTTGTTGTGGATACCCGAAGGCATGACACCGTCGAGAGTCCGAATGTCCCTTAAAGATAACGCCAACAACGCGCCATCCGCTTCGATAGCGCGAAACCCCTCCACGAAACGCCCATGTTTGCCACGCCGGACACCGTGGGGCACGAGAAAGTCGACCTCGACCGTCACGACCTGATCGCCGCCGAGAGGAACTTCCCGTTGAAACTTGAAAGGTCGATCGGTTTTCCGGTAACCGTTGGACTCCAGGAGCTCGAGGAGTTTCGCGTACCTGAGCCCCGTCAGCTTGGGCGGATCGAGCAGGAGGTCGATGTCGGTGCTCCCGATGTGAGGTGGCCGAGCCTCCGGAAACAGCAGGCGTGGGATCCATCCACCCACCACCACCACGGCGTCGATGTACGGCGCGAGGATCTGCCCCAACTCCACAAGCACGTTTTCGGCGGCAACCACGTGGCGAGGATCGTAATCCTCAGCGCGATGACCTTGTTCAGGGCTCATAAGCAAACGCTCCCTTCAACCACCTTTCAAAGATGGCGCGAGCCGCCTCCTCCCCACGGGCTGCTGACGCGCGCAAATCGAGGTAGGTTTGCACCGGGCAGGTGACCGCCGCCTCGACCGGCGAGGGCCGGTAGAAGACGCCCTCGTCGTACGGTTCATACACCACGACGTTCTCGCCGCTGGTCACCGGTTTCAGCTCGAGCC
>WGCW01000020.1 GCA_015493585.1 Acidobacteriota bacterium | reverse complement strand
GATAAAGGATGCAACCCGGCAAACGCCCGGCCGATTGGTGCAACCGGAGAGGAGTGACCATGGATAGCAAGTACACCGCTGTCGTCAAGCAGGACGGAGATTGGTGGGTCGGCTGGATCGAAGAGGTTCCCGGAGTCAACTGTCAGGAACGCTCGAAAGAGGAGCTGCTGGAAAGTCTCCGGATCGCCCTCGCCGAGGCCATCGAGCTCAATCGTCAGGAAGCCCGCCAGGCAGCCGGAGGGCAATTCATCGAGGAAACCATCGCCGGATGAAACGCCGTGAGCTCCTTCGGCATCTTCGACGATGTGGTTGTGAGCTCCTCCGCGAAAGCAGTCGTCATTCGTGGTGGATCAATCCCGCGCAGAACCGCCGATAGTCCTCGCCCTCATCCCGGAAGAGATGCTCCCCACGCGCAACCCGATTGGGGACGTCCTACACCGCTCCCGGCATCCTGTCAGACTTCATCGTCAAGAATGACATCAATCACCGGACCTGGCACCTTTACCTTGACTGACACCTTTAGTCTCGAACTGGAAAGCCGGCACTCTCCCGTCATCGTGACGGGGGTCTATCGGACCGCCCCAATCGGCTGGGTGGGCAGTCGTGGGATGAGCCAGGCTTTGTAATAGCCTTTCGTCTTGACCGGCTGCGCCGAGCTGATCGCAACCCCGAGGCTTCGGCACATCACCGAGAGGTCTGATGGGAGGGGACTGACCAGGAGAACTGGAGTCCCGGCGAAACGGAGGCCGCGGCCGTCTGACCGAACCGCCGAGAGCAGGGTGAACCGGTTTTCGTAACCCTGTCGGAGAGCCGCGTAGTAGAGGGCAAAGCTGTCGCGGACTTTTTCGTCGCCGTTCGCTGCGATGAGGACGGTGTGCTCGCCTACGGAACCAAGCAGGGCGACGGTTTCGAATGGGTCGAAAGTTCTCGACTCGAAGTAGGGTATGAAGGGGACGTGCGCCAGTTCGGGTCGATATTCCTGAAGGAGCCAACCAACGGATCCTCCCCAGAGCAACATCCCTCCCAATCCACACGCCAGGACGACAGATGCCACGCATCGACGACTCTCGCAACTGGCCAGCAATAGGACCATTGCGGTCATGAAGACGGGCAACGCAGGCGAGAGGTTTCTCACGAAGAAACCACTTCCGCTCAGTCGGAGTGTGAGGAGTCCGGCTGCCAGAGCGACGCCGAATCCTCCGAAGAACAACGCGGCCCGAGCCGGGAACTTCCTCCAGGGGCAGTTCCGACTGCTACACACACAGGCGGCTGCGATCACGAAACCCCCAGGGGCGAGTCCCGCGGCGACCCGCACCATGAAATTCCAGGAAATGTCCTGTCCCCATCCCCTGGTGAGATTCCCCATTAAACTAGGAAAGACCGGCAGGAAAAGAGCTAATCCTCCGAGAGCCAAAATGTGGGGCCAGACTCGTCTTGCCAGCGTTTTTCTCCAGGAAGAAGCGTCTCTCTGTCCCAAGGTCATGACCAGGTCCCCGACAAGGAAGGCTCCCCAGATCAAGCCGTTCGCCGGTATGACCGCGAGCAAGGCGGCCATGATCAACGCGTAGAGAACGGAATGGGCTAACCGTCGCCCACGTTCCGGCACGAGGAGCAGGAAGAGACCCCAAGCGGTCAAGAACATCGAAAGGGCGTATCCGCGGATCTGTGTCGCCAGAGAGAGGAAGGCGGGAAGTCCGAGAGCAAGGGATGTCACCATGGTGGCCACGAGTGATCTGTCGGCTCGTGGTTTCAATGCCACGACCGTCTTGAAAACGGCCAGCAATGTTCCTAAGGAGAAGAAGACCGAAAGCATTCGATACTGGATGGCCGGGCCTGGAGGGAACAAGCCCGCGATCACCGAGAACAGCATGTGATTGTTCGGGACTCCATAATGCGAGAGTGCGAACCTCGGGCCTGGGATAACGTAGCAGAGGATGGTATAGGCTTCGTCGTACCATGGTTCCTTGCCGAGCCCAGCCAGCAGGACGGCGCCCAGAGCCGCGAACCACAGTGTAGGCCTCTCGACCCGAAGGAACCAAGGGGCAGAGGCGTCGGTTTTGCGGACGTTGCTTTCCATGGTGAACGGTAGCCTTTCCCGGTCGATTCACCATACTACATTCGAAAGATGCGAGATGCGTGCCAGGTACATGGATCTAGTCTTTTTCTCCCGATCCCCCGCATAGCTTCAAATCCAACGCTTCCAGCTTCGCTGCCATCTCGACGTTCCCGGCGCGGCGTCGGATACCCCGCATCACCCAGCCGGTGACCGTCACCGGGTGTTTGCGGAGAGCTGCCGCCAGGTCCTTGACCAGAATCCCGTACCGTTCCACCGCAAGGACCGCCAACAGCTCCCGCGCCCTGGACAGCTCCGGCCCCTTGCTTCGGCTTGCCAGCTCCTCCGCATCGAAACCCAGCTCCGGAGCCACCCGGGCGATCAGCTCCTCCGCATCTAACGTCGGCCGCTCGCGCAATCTCCGCAGCGCCGCTTCCTCCCGCCGCTCCCGTCCGGCGGCGTCAGGATCTTGCCCATCCTCCCGCCGCGGCCTTCCCATGCGCCACCAGGGAAGCCGCCCCGGCTCCTCCCCGATCCACTCCGCTTCCCTCGCCCCTCTCAACGCACGCGTGTACGCCCGGCGCGCGGACCGGCGCGCCGGTCCGAACAACCGCAGCACCTCGTCTACGTCGACGATCGGTTTCTTCCTCAGCCCGAGAACATCACGATGACCGCTCCAGCGGTACCTGGCCGGATCCTCCGCAAGACCCGCCATCACCGGATTGAGGGGTGGTATCAAAAATGTTGTGTCTGGGGGTGCCAGGCATAGGGAGGAGGAAAGGATGACAGTCTCAAGAAGGATGATCGTCGTCGTCGAGGCTGTGGGGGCTGTGGGAAACGGGGGAGGGGCCCCGTTTTCCACAAACCCACAGCCCGCCAGGCGCGGCCGCTTCGCGCCTCAGGGCGGGTCGGCGGTTGAGAGAGT
>WGCW01000019.1 GCA_015493585.1 Acidobacteriota bacterium | reverse complement strand
CCTATGTCAGTCTCGCACACGATCTGTGGCGTGAGATCGAGCGTTCGGCGAACACCGCGGGGTTCAGGATTTACGTCTCCAACGCAGAGGGTTTGCAGACGCAACTGACGGACGTCAGTGCCAGCTCGTCGACCGGTCCTGGCGCGTCAACGACATTTATACAGTCCGATCTCGAAGGGCTTGGCCGCATGCTCACCGACGCGACCGGCGGGGAGTACTTCAACATGAATGCGACAGCGCCCGCCCTCAAGATCGTCGATCATGAGCTCAAAACCTACTACTCGTTGGCGTACCGCGCCAATCATGGGCATGACGACAAGTTCCACAAGATCACCGTCAAGGTCAACCGGCGCGGCCTGAAGCTGCGTTACCGTACCGGTTTTTATGACCTCGGGCCTGAAAGTCTCGTCATCTCCCAGATGGAGTCGCCGGCTACCTTCCCGAAGACCGGTGGCGGCCTTCCGACGACCGTCCGCGTGTCCGCGCACCCGAAGGCGGGCAAGATCAACGTCAAGGCCACCGTGTTGACACCGGTGCGGATGCTGACCTTCCTGCCGAAAGACGAAAAGACCAGCGTGGCCGACGCCGATGTCTTGATGGCCGTCTACAACGCCAACGGCACCATCACGAGCTTCAAGCGTGAGCATCAAACCGTCACGGTACCAACCAACCTGCTCTCCAAGATCGGGCAATCGAAGGTGCCGTTTTCGTATTCGATGACGTTCACGGTTCCGGTGACGGGCCAATACACCGTCGCCATGGCGATTTACGACCAGAACGCCCAGGTGTACGGCCTGGCCCATGCGCAAGTCCTGACCGCAACATTGGCGCCCGGACAAGCACTGGCGCGGAAGGAAACACATGCAGAAAAATCTCGGCTCAACTGACCGGATCATTCGCGTTGTCATCGGCCTGGCCATCCTCGGGGTGGGATGGGGTTATCACAGCTGGTGGGGGCTCATTGGATTGATTCCCCTCGGCACAGCGGCCATCAGTTGGTGTCCGCTGTACTGCCCGCTCAAGCTCTCGACCGCGAGGAAACAGGACTGATCTGAGCTTCCCCGCCCCACCAGCCATTCCGGGGCGGGGAGGTCCGCAACGGTCTTTCACGTCCAGAGACCGGGAGTTGTGTGCCCGCACGCTGGGCAACGGCCGTCAGACCCGATCCGGTTCTCAAGGACAGCAAATCCGCGGCGTCTGACGAGCACAGTCCCGCACGCTGGACAGAGCGTATCTTCGCCGTGCGGCACGCTTCCAGGAAGGTTCCCCGCGTAGACGAAGTGAAGCCCGGCCTGAAATCCGATGTCCCGCGCAGTGGCCAACGTACGTGCTGGGGTTGGGCCACGACCGGTCATCCGGTAATCCGGGTGAAAGGCTGTCACATGCCAGGGAATGTCTGGAGAAACGGATGCGATGAACGCAGCCATCTCCTTAAGCTCGACCGGATCATCGTTGAGTCCAGGTACGATCAACGTGACGACTTCCGTCCAAATGCCCATCCTGTGCAGGGCACGAATGGTTTCCAACACGGCGAACAAACGGCCCCCGAGCCGCCTGTACGTTGTCTTTCGAAACGCCTTGAGATCAACCTTGTACATGTCGAGGACCGGAGCGAGGTACGCGAGCACCTCGGGCGTCGCATGGCCATTCGACACATACCCGGTCCGGAGCCCCCGGGCTCGCGCCTTTTCAAATATCGACCGGGCCCATTCCGAGGTAATCAGCGGCTCGTTGTAGGTCGAGACAACAGATGCACTCCCGCTGCTGACAGCCGCTTCAACGAGCTCATCAGCCTCGACAGGGTGGGCGTGGGTCGCCGCACGCGGATCACGAAACGTCTGCGAGGTGAACCAGTTCTGGCAAAACTCACACCGCATGTCGCAGCCGAGCATTCCAAACGACAGCGCCCCGGAGCCTGGCAGAACATGGAAGAACGGCTTCTTTTCGATCGGATCGACCGCCGCGCCGGCCGTGTATCCCCACGGAACGTGAAGGCTCCCATCCTCACGGAACCGCACCCGGCAGATGCCGTGCGCCCCCTCGGCCAGCTTGCAGCGGTGTGCACACGCCACGCAGACGAGCTTACCGGAAGGGTGGATTCGAGCCAAGTCGTTTACCGCTCTGGTCAAGCTGTCAAGTTTTGTCTTCTCCATTGTCCACCTCTCCTCTATCATCATAGTCCTAAGGTGAGGGATTCTGGCGGATGAGATGTGCCGGATTCTGAAGCTCTGGTGCGTGCGACGAGCGGAGGCATACCCGGAGCGAGCATCGGCGCACGTACAAAGAGCCCACGAGATCGGAATCGACGCCCGGGCCGCAGGCCCGCTGAGCCGTCAGGCGCTACCTCCGCAGGAGGTAGCGTGGGCGTGTGCAGATCGCCTGAGAGAATCGCTCACCGGAGGATCATGTGAAGCCGCGGATCCCGGCACGCCAGCGAACGAACGATCGGTACGGGGACTACAGGATGGAGGCAAAATGATGAAGCAGATGGTCATCGAGGGAACCAACGGTCCGATCGGTGTGACGCTCACAGGAGCGGGTCCACCTCTCGTGCTCGTAGCTGGCTTGGGATCGACGGCGCGGATTTGGGGTGAGCTCCCGATCCTGCTCGGGCGGCACTTCACCGTCATCTGTCCCGACAACCGCGGCGTGGGTGGTTCGAGGCACGGGTCGCTCTTCACGCTTGCCCGCGCGGCTGACGACATTATCACCGTGCTTGACCACCTTGGCTTCCCGGTAGCATCGCTCTTTGGTGCCAGTATGGGGGGAGCGATCTGTCTCGAAACCGCAATTCGTCATGACGACCGCATCGCGCGGCTTGCCGTTGCTTCCTGCGCCGCCCACCTTTCCGTTCATGGGCGGCAGATGCTCGATCTCCTGCACACCCTTGCCCACAGCCTCCCGCCGCGCGACTTTGGCTCTGCGTTGACGGCGCTCGCTTTCGCTCCACCATTTCACGAGGCCCATCCCGAGCTTGTGCGGGTCGTGGCGACGTTGTACGGACCTGATGAAGCGGATATCCCAGGCCTCTATGCCCAACTCGACCACCTCCGCCAGGGATGGGATCTCCGCCCCGAACTACCCACCGTGACCGCACCCACCCTCGTCCTCGCCGGTGAGCGTGATCCGATCGTCGCGCGCGAAGACACCGCGGCCATTGCTGACCTGATCCCATCCGCTGCGTTTGACCTGATCCCTCAGGCCGCGCACTCCGTCCTCGCCGAGGGCGGTCCAACGGTCCTGGAACGCCTGATCGATTTCTTGCTCTCATCAACCAGAAGGCGCGGATAGCAAAGGAGGAACAGCGTAGTTCGAGAAGCAGCGGTGGTGCCCCTCTTATTGGAGGTAAGCGCCCCTCTGAGGTATCAGTCCAAGCATAGGGGACACTCCTATGAGGGCATGTTTGTCAACCCCTTTCTTTCGCGGTTTTCTCGTGGTTGGGGTCGGCGCACGGTCATGTTGGTGACGGTGATGCCCGTGCCCCACCACCAGCGAAGCATCAGCGTGTGTGGCCTCGTGCTCTCACGTGTTCTCCTTTCTCGCCCAAGGGGGGCGTGTTCACCATCGGGGGATCACCTTGGATGGGCGGTGGCGGGTGTACGGCCCGAGGAGGCTCGGACAATCACGCTCGAGCAAACTCCTATCCGTTCGCGGCTCATCGAGCCGGAAACCAAGTGCTGCATCCGCATCGGAGCGGAAGAAGGGCCGGGGAGGAGCGCTCCATCTGTAAGCCGGTGCAGGTCGAGACCTGACCCGCGTCCCCTTCGAGCTGCTCCATCCAACCGACCGCCATCTGCTTGGATCTCCATCCGGTACGTCGTCCAAAACTACGAGTTGGAGACGATGGCGCCCGGCGGCGTCACGTCGTGTTCCACGTAGTGCCAGAGCTGGATGAGAAGCTTGCGTGCAACCGCTACCACCCCTCGTTTCCGGGAGCGCCTGCCGGCAGCGCCGAACCGCTTTCGCTACCAGATCGTGATGTCGCTCCTCGGCTGGTATCGCAGCCACAGCCAGGCGAGCTCGATCAGTCTTCGCCTCAGCAGTGCGTTGCCAGCCTTGCTGATCCCCTGTTCCCGCTCCATCTCGCCACTGTCGTAGGGCGTCCCCCCAAGACAGACTGACCCGCCCACCTCCCTCCAGTTGGAGAACCTCCTCCAGCCCAGATGCTCCATCTCGACCAGCCACGCACTGTCCAAGCCGATCCCCCGCAGCGCTTCCAACTTCTTCACCTTCGCGAGCTTCTCAGGCTCCTGTCTGAGGTTGTTGCGCTGTGCGGAACCCGTGTGATTCCAGCGGATACGGCCACAATCGAAGCACGTTCACCCCAACGCCAAGGCAACCGGTCGCGGGGAGAGCGCCCGAGCGAGCGCGGACTTCAGTCCGCATCGTGCGCTCAACGCGTTCTAGTACAAAAAGATGCGGACTGAAGTCCGCGCTCCAAGGCTGCCTCCGGCCGACGGGGCACAGCGCAACAACCTTTGTCTGAGGCTTCATGGTGCTCCGGCGTGTTCTGGTTTATGGTACTGGTCATTTGGGGCACTGGAATGGGGTGGTATAAGCCGCTGTTTTGAGATAGGGGTTCAAAATCGTTAAGAGATCATCTATCCTCCCTCCGTGCGTGGTGTGGAAATCTCTGCATGAAAGGTGCGTGGATGACGACGCTAGAGAGAATTGAAATCGGACGCCGGGCCACGGTCGTGGAGATCGTGGGTGGCGCCGGGGTCCGGAACCACCTGAACACGTTGGGCATTCATGTGGGAGATACGATTCGCGTGGTCGAACGTGCGCCGTTCCATGGCCCAGTGCTTGTCGAGATTCACGGGACGCGGGTGGCGCTTGGGCGTGGTGTCGCCCGGAAGGTGACGGTGACCGAAGGGGCGGAGGCGGCGAGGACCGGCGGTCCGGGTTCAGGCCGGGGTTACCGATGATGGTGGACAGGATGAACGGGCCGCGCGAGGCGTGCAATAGACGCGCGCGACTGGGAGGGGAGTTCGTGACGGGGCGGCTTTCCACGGATCTCGGGTAAGCTCGATGGAGGGAATGCGCATCGTCCTGGCCGGCCAGCCAAACTCTGGCAAGAGCACGATCTTTAACGCTGTCGCCGGATACCGCGCTGGAACGGCGAATTTTCCGGGCTCATCAGTTTCATACACGCTGAGCCGGGCCATGGTCCTCGGTCGTGAGGTCAACATCGTAGATCTGCCTGGAATCTACTCGCTGACCTCGACAGATGCTGCCGAACGCGAAGCCCTGACCTACTTGCTGGAAAATGACCCCGACGTCATCGTGAACGTCGTCGACGCAACGCGGCTTGGCCGCTCGCTCGAGCTGACCCTCCAGTTGATGGACCTAGGCAAGCCGATGGTCGTCGCGCTCAATATGCTCGATGAGGCCCGCCGGAAGGGGATCGACATCGACGACAGGGCGCTGGCTGCCTCGCTCGGGGTTCCCGTGGTTCCGACGATCGGGCGCCGGGGTCAAGGGCTGAAGGTCTTGTTCCGGGAGGCCTTGCGGGCTGGGCTGTCACAGATCGTTCCGGCATCGCCGGTCTATGACAACGAGGTTGAGCGGGCCGTTGCGCAGGTCGAGCGGAAGCTCGAGCCGGCGTGGAAAGCTGAGCCGGTCCCGGCGCGTTTTTTTGCAATCAAAGCGATCGAAGGAGATCCCGAGGTCATCGAGCGGCTGAGGACCCGGGTCCCGGGTATCGAGGTGATCGTGGAGCAAGCCGCTGCCGGGCTCGAAAAAGCGCACGGATGGACGGCTGACCAGGTTGTCAGCGGGAGCCGTCATGCTGTCGCCCACGAGATCGAGGACCGGGTTGCGGTCTTCCATCGCGGCCGGGTGGGCTGGCGGGAAATGGCCGATCGGGTGTTGCTCCATCCGGTCACCGGGGGGCCGTTGATGGCCCTGATCCTGTTCTCGTTCTTCTACGCGGTCTTTGGCCTTGGAAAGCACATCGAAGATCCGCTCGTCGCCATGTTTGACGGCCTTGGGGCATGGGTCGCCTCGGTGCTACCGCCGGCAACGTTGGCCGGAACAGTTGCGAAGGGCGTCGTCATGGGCGTGTCGGGTGGGGTCGCCATCGTGCTTCCGTACCTGATTCCGTTTCTCCTCGGGTTGGCGATCCTGGAGGACACGGGCTACCTTCCAAGGATGGCCTACATCCTCGACAACCTGATGCACCGGATGGGGCTTCATGGCAAATCGGTGGTCCCACTGATGCTTGGATACGGCTGCTCCGTGCCGGCGGTCATGGCCACGCGAATCCTCGAATCCCCGAGGGACCGCCGGATCACGACCGCGTTGACCGTACTGATCCCGTGCTCCGCACGTACGACGATCATCTATGCCGTCGTCGGGGCGTACATGGGCGCCGGCTGGGCCTTTTTGGTCTACATCCTCAACCTCGTCGTGGTCGGCGGGTTGGGAACCCTCCTTTCAAGCCGGATGAAGGGGCGTGCCCCGGGGTTGATTCTCGAGATCCCAGATCTGCGGTTGCCGGCAGCCAAAACCCTGTTGGCGAAGACATGGCTGTCGCTAAGGGAATTTATCGTCATCGCGTGGCCGCTCCTGATTGGGTCCTCGGCGGTGCTGGGGGTTCTCGAGTGGGCTCACGGCTCGGGCGTTGTCAACGAGCTCCTCTCTCCGCTGACCGTGATCGTGCTTGGGTTGCCGGCGGTGGTCGGCGTCACTCTGATCTTCGGCATCCTGAGAAAGGAGCTGACGGTTCTCATGCTGATTCAGGCGATCGGCACAACGAACATCGCCGCGGCTCTCTCACCCGCTCAGATGATGACATTCACGGTCTTCGTGGTGTTCTACATTCCGTGCGTCGCGACGATCGCCGTCATGCTGAGGGAAGTCGGCTGGAAGGATACGACGTGGATCAGCGCCATGACGGTGGTCATCGCCACGGTTCTTGGCGTTGCCGTTCGCTTCGCCTTCGCCCTCTTCTGAGTGTCTCAGTCAGGGTGCTTTCGGGGCGTACTGCGTGGGGTCCGGAATGCCGGCTTCCTCGAAGCCCCGCTTGCGAAGGATGCACGAGTCACACCGCCCGCAGGCAAGCCCGTCCGGCGTGGGATCGTAGCAGGAGTGCGTCAGGCCGTAGTCGACGCCGAGGTCGGTACCCAGCCGAATGATCTCGGCCTTGGTCATGTGGAGGAGCGGGGCACGCACGTGGAAGCGCACCCCCTGCTCGGCGCCGGCGCGTGTCGCCAAGACGGCGAGCTCTTCGAAGGCACGCAGGAATTCGGGACGGCAATCGGGATATCCTGAGTAATCGATTGCGTTCGCGCCGATGAAGAGATCGCTCGCACCGATGACTTCGGCCAGCCCAAGGAGCAGGGCAAGGAGCACGGTGTTTCGCGCGGGGACGTACGTGATGGGGATGGGTCCAGCGGCCGGATCCTGGTCCTTGGGCACGTCGATGTCGCCCGTCAGCGCGGAACCGCCGATCGCCCGCAGGTCGAGGGAAACGATCCGATGGCTCGCAGCCCCCAGAGCATCGGCGACCCGGTGGGCGGCGTCGAGCTCGACGCGATGGCGCTGGCCGTAGTCGACGGTCAGGCAGTGGCACGCAAAGCCAGAGGCTGAGGCAATGGCGAGAACGGTTGAGGAATCGAGGCCACCGGAGAGCAGGACAACGGCCGGTCGTGGCGCGGAACCCATCAGCCCTCCGCCTTGAGCCGGGCTGTCTCCCAGAGCTGGGAGACGGTCTCATCGTTCGGCTCGGGAACGGCCGCGAGCTTCCGGAGAAGCTGGCGCCGTAACGTGCCCATGCGTGTCGTGGCGCGTTCGAGGCGGCCTGCGAATCGCTGATCGGCCTCGGCCCGTTCGCTGAGGCGGGCGGCGATCTGTGGCAACTGGTCAAAGGAACGCGAGATGATGACACCGTGATTGCGCGCCTCGAGGGCGGCCATGGTCAGCTCGGCGAGGTTCCCCATGCCGGCGACGGCGCCCATCTCAAGGTCATCCGAGACAATCACAGGCGTGCCGCCGAGGTTTGCTGCGGTCTCAATGACCCCACGATCGAGCGAGGCGGGTTTGGTTCCATCACCGAGCGCCGGTGTGACGGCGTGCGCGACCATGACGATCGGAATGCGTTCGGCGAGCTGCTCAAACGGCTTCATATGCCGGTGGATTTCTTCGGCTTCAAGATCGAGCTGTGGCAACGTTTGATGGGTGTCGACCGGGACGGGGCCAAGGCCAGGGAAGTGTTTGAGGCATCCGGAGACCTGCCACGCTTCCAGTCCGTCGGCAAATGCGTTCGCGAGCTCGACAACCCGTTCCGGTTCAGCATCCAGACAGCGTTCCTGGCGCGCGAGCAATCCATGATTAGTTTCCAGATCGACAACCGGTGCGAGATCGAGGTGGATGCCGAGCGCCCGGCATGCTGCGCCGGCCGCTTCCCCGAGCGCCCGCACGGCGCCGGGTCCACGAGCCGCGGCGGAAGCCGGGGAGGGGAGCACGCCCCACAGAGATTGCAGCCGGTTGACATCTCCGCCCTCCAGGTCGATCGATACGAACGGCTCCGGGTCGAGATCCTGAATCTGATGGATCAGTGCTCGGACCTGATCGGCGGATTCGATGTTTCTGCTGAACAGGATGATTCCGGAGGGCCGGACCCGTTGGAGAACGGCCATTTCGGCGGGGGTCAAGGACGGCCCCGGAATACCAACGATCAGAGGCAGCTCATTCGCCTGCATGGTTCAACTTCTCCTTCAGACGCGCCAGGAGATCCAGGGCATCCAGAGGCGTGATCTGATTGACGTCCAGGCGTTCCAGCTCGCGTGAGATCTCCTCAGCGGGGGAGGGGAAAAGATCGAGTTGCCCGATCCGTTCCGCCGGAGCCGCATGCGGGCCCGCGGGCCGGCTCTCACCGAGGAACGTCAGCTCGTTGCGTTCGAGGTTCTCGAGGATCTCCTCCGCCCGGGCACAGACGTCCGGGGGAACCCCCGCGAGCCGCGCCACGTGGATCCCGTACGAACGGTCGGAGGGGCCATCGACGACGCGGTGGAGAAACAGAATCGATCCCTGCCACTCCTTGACGGCCATCGAGCGATTGGTGACCCGGGGGAGCTGCCGGCCGAGATCAGTCAGCTCGTGATAGTGCGTGGCAAACAGGACGCGCGCAGCATGCTCCGGCCGGTCGTGGAGGTACTCGACGATCGCCCAGGCCAAGGAAAGGCCATCGAATGTCGCCGTTCCCCGGCCAACCTCGTCGAGGATCACGAGGGAGTGTGGGGTCGCGTAGCGGAGGATGTTCGCCGTCTCCGTCATCTCGACCATGAACGTTGACTCACCCCGTGCCAGCATGTCCGAGGCTCCGACTCGCGTAAAGATCCGGTCGGTCAGGCCGATCGTTGCTTCTGTGGCCGGCACGAACGAGCCGGCATGCGCCATCAAGACGATCAGCGCTGCCTGCCGCAGGTAGGTGGACTTGCCGCCCATGTTTGGGCCGGTCAGGAGGATGATGCCGTGTTCATCGGGATCGATGATCACGTCGTTTGGGATGAACGGCGGGTCCCGCTGCAGCTCTTCGAGGACCGGATGGCGGCCGTCACGGATGACGATCCTCCGGCTCTCCTCCATCAGTGGCCGGCAGTAGTCGCGCCTGACGGCGCGATCGGCGAAAGCAGTCAGCACATCGGCGTCGGCCACGGCGGAGGCCGTTGCTGCGATACGGGACGCTTCTTTCTTGAGTAGCTCGACCGTTTCCTGGTAGAGCTCCCGTTCCCGGCTCGTCGCGCGTTCCTCGGCGCTCAAAATCCGGGATTCCAGCTCCTTGAGCTCGGGTGTAATGAACCGTTCGGCGTTCGTCAGCGTTTGCCGCCGCTCGTACTCGTCGGGAACGCGGTCAAGGTTGCTCTTGCTGACCTCGATGTAGTATCCGAAAACCTTGTTGTAGCGAACCTTCAGCGAGGCGATCCCCGTTCGCTCGCGCTCGGCGAGCTCGATGCCAGCCAACAGTTCCTTGCCGCCACGGGCCAGACGGCGTTGCTCATCGAGCTCGCTGTCCCATCCATCCCGGATCACGCCTGTGCCCACGATCGATGGAGGCTCGTCAGAGATTCGCTGGTGGAGCAAGGCATTGAGGTCCTCGAGAGGATCGAGCGCATCGGCGATCCGGCGCAGCAGAGGGCACGCTGCAGGTTCGAGGGCTGCCCTGACCCCCGGCAGACGATCGAGCCCCGCCCGCAGCGCTTCGAGCTCCCTCGGGGTGATCAGACCGAGCCCGGCGCGGCCGGCGAGCCGCTCGAGGTCGGGGAGACTTTCGAGTGAGAGACGAACCTGCCCGAGGAGTGCAGGATCCTCGACGAGCTCGGCAACGGCGCGATGGCGGGACTGGATCGTGTCCATATCGACGCTGGGCCGCACGATCCAGTCATGGAGCCGCCGGGCTCCCATTCTGGTCAGCGTGTGGTCGAGTGTGGCGATCAGGCTTCCACGCTTGGAGCCGTCGGTCGAGCGTTCGACCTCGAGATTACGCAGGGTGGCCCGGTCCAGGATCAGCCCGTCGGTTGCGGAACGGCGGACGAATGCCGAAAGATGGCTGAGGGAGCCGTGCTGCGTCATTTCGACGTACGCCAGCAATGCGCCGGCAGCTCCGAGCAGCGGCTCGCCCGGTATCAGGTCGAAGCCGCGCAGCGATGCGACACCGAGCACGCGCTTGAGACGCTGCTCACCGGCGGTGGGGGAAAGCTCGCCGGGAGCAACCGGCGTGACCGTTGGGAGGGGGAGCTCCGCAGGCCACGCCTGCCGCCACTCGTCCCTGCCCTCCGCAACGAGGAGCTCCCTTGGCCGCAGGCGTGCCAGGTGCTCGGTCAGCGTTGCCACATCCGGACATGCCATGCCCTCGAACGTCCCGGTGCTCACCTCAATCCAGGCGATCGCGGGACGATCCGGATCCCCGCCGATCGCTGCCAGGTAGCAGTGCTCGGTGCCTTCCAAGAGACCGGTGTCGGAAATCGTGCCCGGCGTGTGCATCCGGATGATCTCGCGCCGCACGAGCCCCTTTGCCGTTGCGGGATCCTCCACTTGCTCCGCAATGGCAACCCGGAATCCGTGCTGCAACAACTTTCCGAGGTAGCCATCGAGGGCGTGATAGGGTACGCCGCACATCGGGGCTTCGACGTCACTGTTGTGCCGGCGGTGGGTCAACGCGATCTGGAGAACGGGCGCGGCCTTCTGCGCATCCTCGAAGAACAACTCATAGAAATCGCCCATCCGGTACAGCAGCAGTGCGTCCCCCGCCTCTTCCTTGAGCTCCAGATACTGCCGCAGCATGGGCGTCATTTTCATACGGGTATTATCCCGCATCCTCGCCGGAATGTGGGAAGCTGCCCGAGCATCCGCAGTCGTGAGCCTGACCGAGCAGCTCAGAGGAGCTGGGATGGAGGCGAGAGGAAGATCCGCGGACCCATGGCCTGCCCCACGTCTGCGTAGGAGCAGTCGCCACTGACTCCCGTTCCCCAACGTGCTTAGCCTTCCCGGCAGGACGCCTCGCAGCGGCCCCCCCAGATCCTTCGCCCTCGGCTCAGGATGACATGTTGGGGATATGTCATTCTGAGCACCCACATGCCCCGTTGCGCGACACCGGGACGGTGGACTAACAGCAATTCGGGCATGGTTTCTGTGGCTGCTCGAAGTTTTGCGTTGTCAGCAGGTTACGCTACTTGCTTCCACGTGATCCAATTGCTGTTAGTTGAGAGGAGGCGCAGCCTCTTCCCCCATTGTCATTCTGAGGACGCGAAGGCCTTCCCCCCCATTGTCATTCTGAGGAGGCGAAGCCGACGAAGAATCTGGGCGGGGGCCCATCGCGTTCCTGGGATCGCCAACTCGTGCACGCCGTCTCAGCGGGAGCCCGACGCGCCCTCCGCGGTCCAAGCCGAAGCTCGTGCCGTTCCATGGTCAATGAAGGCTGGGTCAAGCGCCGAAACCACCGGTGGCCCCGTTTGGGTTGGAGTAGAATCCATCCGGAGGCCAATATGTTGCACCGCGTCCTGAACCTGTTTCTGAGTGCCAGTTTCGCCATTGCCATCCCCGCCGGCGCCACGGGTCTCCCCCACCACGCCTTGCAGGTCACGTTGAACCCCGCAGGTCACTCGATCGCAGTCATCGACCGGATCAGTCTCCAAGGCGTCACAGCCGACGCCGGTGGCGCCTACCGGTTTGTGCTGCACGCCGGGCTCAATCCAACCGTCCACACCAAAGGATGGACGCTTGAGTACGTGAAGGGTCCTGTACCCGCGGATTTCCTCGGCATCAATGCCACGACGGAAACCGCAGGAGACGTTCCGCTTGCGGCCTACCGCCTCGTCCCGGCGGCCGGAGCAAAGCAGCCGGTCGAAATCCGGTATGGTGGCGTCATCTATCACCCACTGGCCACGTCGGGGAGAGAGTACCAGCGGAGCTTCTCGGAAACTCCTGGCCTCATCGGACCGCAAGGCGTCTTTCTTGCCGGCACCTCGTTCTGGGTGCCGACGTTTGGCGATGGACTGGTCACCTTCGACCTCGAGGCCGATGGGCTGACCCCACCCTGGGACGTCGTCAGTCAGGGGAGACGAACACAGCATGTAATAAAACCAGACGGAACCCGGTCCACCGTGTGGAGTTGCCAGTCACCACAAGAAGAGGTCTACCTCGTCGCCGGACCATGGCATGAGTACGACGATCACGCCGGAAAGACCAAGCTCTACGCGTTTCTGCGTGAGGCCGATCCTGGCCTCGCCGGACGGTATCTCAAGGCGACGATTCGCTATTTGAAGATGGACCAAGGGATTTTGCCCCCATACCCATACCCCTCTTTCGCGCTCGTCGAGAATTTCTGGGAAACCGGCTACGGGATGCCTGGGTTCACACTCCTCGGCTCCAGGATCCTGCGTTTCCCGTGGATCTTGACCTCATCGTACCCGCATGAGCTGCTCCATAACTGGTGGGGCAACTCGGCCTACGTCGACTTTCAAGGTGGCAACTGGTGCGAGGGGCTCACCGCGTACATGGCTGATCACCTTTTCGCCGAACAGAAGGGGCGCGGGGTGCTCTACCGCCGCGCGGTGCTGAAAAAGTTCTCGGACTTCGTCAAGGGCGGCAAGGACTTTCCGCTGACGCAGTTCCACAACCGCTTTTCTGCCGCATCTGAGGCCGTCGGCTATGGAAAGAGCCTGATGCTCTTTCACATGGTCCGCAGAGCGATCGGCGACCGGGCATTTCTGGCAGCGCTTCGAGATTTCTACACCAGACACCGTTTCACCCGTGCACGGTTCTCCGATCTGGCGGACTCGTTCTCCAAGGCGTCCGGAAAGGACTGGCGCAGGTTCTTCACAACATGGACCACCCGGACCGGCGCGCCGCAGATTGAGATTGGTGCGGTGTCAACCGTCACCCCAGCAAAGGCTGGTGCCCCCTGGCGCGTGCGCGTTACGCTCAAACAAACCCAGAAGGCCAGCCCCTTCCCGGTGAACGTCCCGCTTGCCGTTACGACGGCCGCGGGAGGCACGCCCGTCTGGAAGGTTGTGCCCTGTGACGCGCGCCGCTGCTCGACGATCGTCACATGTGCCGCAAGGCCGCTGCGCCTCGACGTTGACCCCGCGTTCGATGTCATGCGGCGGCTCGATCCCATGGAGGTTCCTCCCGCCCTTTCGACACTCTTCGGTGCTCAACATGTGACGTTCGTTCTCCCCTCTGCAGCTCCCACCTCGGAGATCGACGCGTGGAGAAAGCTCGCCACAGCGTGGGCCAAACCGGCTACGCCACGTCTGATCATGGACCGGCGACTCAAGCACCTCCCAAGCGGATCCGTCTGGGTCCTGGGACGCAGCAACCGGTTCGCTGGCACCGTCATCGGACGATTGGGCGCCCAAGGTGTCACCGAGAGCTCCGACGGGCTTCACCTTGAGGGGAAGACCTATCGAATGGCGGCGGCGTCGGTCGTACTCGTCGCCCGCGCGAAGCGGCCGGCTGATGCCGTTGCACTGATGACTGCCGCCCCGCTGACGGCGATCCCTGGACTTGCTCGCAAGCTCCCCCACTATACGAAGTACTCGTACCTCGTCTTCCACGGCAGCGCACCCACCAACGTGGCCAAGGGGATGTGGAAGCCACTCAACTCACCGATGGTCCGGAATCTCGGGGGTGGTGCACTGCCGGCGCTTCATCTGCCAAGACGCTCCCCACTCGCCGAACTTCCGCCGGAGTTCAGCGCCAAGGCGATGAAAGCGACCGTTGATTTTCTCGCCTCCCCCAAGCTCGAGGGCCGTGGACTGGGAACGCCGGGGCTCGCCGCAGCTACCGCGTACGTCGAGAAGAAGCTCGCCGCCACCGGTCTCAAACCCGCCGGCGACCACGGATTTCGACAGACCTGGACGTGGAGGGGCGGGCAACATCCCCACCTCATGAAACTGACCAACCTGCTTGCTTTGAAGCCCGGTACCGATCCCGCGTTGGCCAATCATCCGGTGATCGTGACTGCTCACATCGATCACCTCGGTCACGGTTGGCCGGACGTCCGAGCGGGCAACGAGGGTAAAATCCACCCTGGGGCCGACGACAACGCCTCAGGTGATGCGGTCCTCCTCGAGCTGGCGCGCGTCATAGCCGCCGAGCCGCCCCACAAGCGTCCGATCCTCTTCGCCGTTGTCACGGGTGAAGAAGCCGGGTTACTGGGATCACGGCACCTGGCCGCCTCGATGGCCCCGGACCACTTGCCGTTTGCCGATATCAACCTCGATACCGTTGGGCGGCTCCGCGAGGGAAAGCTCTACGTGCTCAACACTGATTCGGCCCGCGAATGGCCGTTCATCTGGATGGGCATCGGCTACACAACCGGCGCACCGGTAAAGATTGTTTCTGAACCGCTCGATGCCTCGGATCAGGGAGCATTCCTTGAACTCGGCGTCCCAGCTGTGCAGCTCTTCAGCGGCCCGACGCCCGACTACCACCGTCCCTCCGACACACCTGACAAAATCGATGCCGCTGGGATGGTCGTGGTTGCTGAGGCCGCACACGAGGCGATTACCTATCTGGCCGACCGGGTCAAACCACTGACCGTCACAATCTCCGCCGCAGAGAAGCGTGCCGTCAAACCGAGACTCCAGGCACGAGTACGCCGCGTTAGCCTGGGTACCATGCCGGATTTTGCGTACCAGGGTCCCGGGGTACGCGTCCAGGCCGTCCTCCCGGGCTCGCCAGCGCAGCGAGCCGGCCTGAAAACCGGTGACATCATCACCGGCATGGACGGTGTCGCGATTGGCGATCTGCGCGCGCTCTCGAAAGCTCTCAAGTCACGCAAGCCGGGCGATCACGTAGCGATCACCGTGAGACGAGGTCAACAAACAATCACGCTTCGTGCGACGCTTGCCCAGCGGTAGGGCCACCGTCGTCCTTGCGTGACCCCGGCTTCGGTCGACGACCTATAACGGAATTGGTGTTTACTCACCACCCAGAAGTTGGGGACACTGTTGATTACTTGACATTGCTCACTGCCCCCGCTACCCTGTTTCTCAGTTCACGCAGGGGAGTTGCACATGGCCAGAGTTGCGCGTTGGAAGGTTTCGGGGGTAGCGGCGTGGTACCACATTCACAGCCGGATTGCCGGTCACCGTGGGGAGTTTCCCCTCTCTGAGCGGGCGACGACGCGGCGATTGGTTGACACGATTCGCCACTACAGTTCGATCTACTTTTGCGAGGTGGCGGCTTTTTCGGTGATGGGCAATCACTACCACATGGTGGTTCGGTTTGACGAGCCAGCTGAGGTGAGCCGGGATGAGCTTGAGGCGCGGGCGCGGGTGATGTATCCGGGGCAGCGATTCAAGCTCGTGACGGGGG
>WGCW01000018.1 GCA_015493585.1 Acidobacteriota bacterium | reverse complement strand
TACGGATTGCACGTGGCGCCACCCAAGACCGTCACGATCGCTCACGCACGAACATCTCCTCCGCGGTCCCAGCGTTCTCAGCGAGAAGCCTCTTGGGTGGGTGGGGGAGAGATACCGAAGCCGCAGGCACGTCGCCTGTTCAACACTGTCCCCATCTCGTGAAGGGCCATCGGAAGAACCTCACCGCGGAGATCGGAGCGTACGGAGAGGAAAGAGCAGCACGGAGGGACACGGGGGCAGAGACGGCCTGCCAGCGGGCCGGTCGCGGGGGGGCTCCGTGTGGCTTCGCTGTTTCGCCAGCTTTCCGGGGATAAACCTGCGATTTCGGTCATTCCTTGGGGTGAGGCCGAACCTGGCGCCTTCGGATCGCTCGAATCTCCTTGGCCTTCGCGACAGCGGAACGCCCTCACATCGAAATTTCAGGACCTGCACCTTCTTCAGGGTTGGCGCGGGAGGCATCCCAGATAACGTAGACGGCCAGCACGCAGAACATGGCGAGGCCGAGCCAGTTGCCAAGGCCGCGCACGTTGTTGAGGCTTGGGATCGTTCCGTGCCGCCAGTCTACGATCATGCGGATGACGCCATCTGCGACGCCCGCCAGCGCCCCGCCGGCGATGAGGCCCGACGCGATCAACGTTCCACGGTTCTGGCGGGCCTTACGGGTTGCGTCATCTGGGGACTTCCGCCGGACATACTCGGCGACGAGTGCGCCGAAGAGGATCGGGGTGTTGAGCTGGATGGGGAGGTACATGCCCAGGGCAAGGGCGAGCGACGAAATACCCAGCATCTCGACAATGATCGCGATCGCGGCCCCGACACCGTACAGGAGCCACGGAGCGTGGGCAGCGCTCATCACGCTCTGGATGACGGCAGCCATTGCGTTAGCCTGGGGTGCTGGCATCGGGTTCGGGTGCGCCGCGGTGGGAACGTAGCCGTACACCTTGGCGAAGAGCATGATCATGGCGGTCACCGTCACGGATGCCACAGCGGCTCCGAAGATGTTGGCCCACTCGATGCGGCGTGGGGTGGCGCCAAGCCAGTAACCGATTTTGAACTGGGTGACGAGCGAACCTGTCATTGACAGGGCAGTACAGACGACGCCGCCGATCAGGAGGGCAGCGAGCATCCCTTCCTTGCCGGTCAACCCCATCTGCGCCAGGAGCAGCGCAGCGACGATCAGGGTCGTCAGCGTCATCCCGGAAATCGGTGTCACAGAAATCATGGCAACGGCCCAGGCGGAAACTGCCGCAAAGAGGAAGGAAATCACGAGCGTCAACAGGAGCGCCATCACAGCGAGCTTCCCGGCACCATGCATGTTGACCAGCACGGAGAAGCGGAAGTAGGCCCAGATTGCGATGACGGTGGCGAGGAGCAGAACACCGACGAGCCCCATCGGGATGTCGGCGTCAACCCTGGAGACCTCGTTCTGTTTCAAGCCTCCCGAGAAGATCCTCCGGATCTCCGTGAATGCCTTGACGAGCGCCTGACCCATGACCGGCAGCATCTTGAGGATCGAGAGGATACCAGCCATGAAGATGCCGCCGATGCCGATGTAGCGGACGTAATGATCAAAGATCTGCTCGGCGGACATCGCCGAAATCGGAGGAAGACCTGCGCTCAGAGGCCCGGGGATGTGCGCTCCAAGCCAGGCGACGAGCGGAATCAGGACGAAGTAGGCGAGGAACGAGCCCGCGCAGATGATCGAGGCGTACCGCACGCCGATGATGTAGCCGAGGCCGAGCACGGCGGCTGAGGTATTGAGGGCAAAGACGGCCTTGACCTTGTTTGTCAGGAAGCCCAGGGGCTTGATCAACGCGGTTGTGAATACATCCCGCCACGCGCCGAAGGTCAACGCGACCAGATCGAACAAGAACCCGAGACCCATGGCCGAGACCAGGACCTTGGCCTGCTGACCGCCTCTCTCACCGGTCATCAGAATCTCGGTGGTTGCCGTTGCCTCTGGGAAGGGGAGCTTCCCGTGCATGTCGGCGACGAAGTAGCGCCGGAACGGGATCAGGAAGAGGACGCCGAGGACGGCGCCGAGGAACGGCACGATGAAGATCTGAAAGAACGACGACAGCGAATCAAGGTGCAGCACATAGATCGCAGGCATCGTGAAGACCGATCCGCCGACGAGGATGCCTGAGGTTGCCCCGATCGCCAGGATGTTGACGTTTTCAAGCAACGTCGACTTCCGGGCCATGAGCGCGGAGGCGCCGATGGCGAGGATCGAGATCGGAATGGCGGATTCGATCCCCTGGCCGAGTTTCAGGGCGATATAGGCCGCCGCCGCGGAGAAGATGATTCCCATCAGGATCCCCATGCCGATCGACCGGATCGTCACCTCGAGGACGCTCGCGTCCGATGGAATCACTGGCTCATATGTTTCTCCGGGCTTGAGCTCACGGTAGGCATTTTCTGGAAGTTTGAGCTTTTTCTCAGCCATCAGGAACCCCCAAGGCACAAGATGGGAGGCATTCTACACCTGTTCTGGAGTACAATCAGCGGCGGCAAAGGCGCAGTCCCTGATATCGATCTGGGGTCATGTGAGACCTCAGGTGAGAGCCGGTTGTGAAAGCCTCAAGAGCTCAAGACTGCGAGGGTTGGGGTGCCTTCGGGTACTCCTATGGGTTATGGCTCGCATTGCTTGAGCGGGCTCGTGGCAAATCGGCCAGTCAAGGCCGGAGTGTTGTCCTGACAGCGGTGAAGGGAGCATAGCATGAAGGTTGGCTCTGATGTGTTGATCGCTCTCGCCGCGCTTGGCGTTCTGGCACTGGCGTGGGTCAGCGTGCGCGCGCTGCGGCGGCGTTTGAGCCGGGAGGAGCGGTTCCTCTCGACGGTGCTCTCGACGATGAACGCCCTCGTCGTTGTGGTCGATCCGGAAGGCCGGATCCTCAGGTTCAACGCCGCGTGCGAGCGGCTGACCGGGTACTCCGAAGCCGAGGTGAAGGGGAAGAAACCGTGGGAGACATTCGTTCCCGAGCGCGAACGGCACTCCGTGACATCGGTTTTCAAACAGCTCAAAGGTGGGAGCGTGCAGGAGGAGTTTGAAAACCATTGGATTGACCGGAATGGGCGGGAGAGGTTGATCGCCTGGCGCAACGCGAGCCTCATCGGCACGAAGGATGAAGTCGAGCTTGTCATCGCGACCGGCATTGATATCACCGAGCAGCGGCGTATGGATTTGGCACGCCACGCGTTGTACACGGTCGCGAAGGCCGCCGAGCAGGTCTCCGATCCGGATGAGCTCTATCCTGTTATCCACCGGGCGCTCGGGAGCGTTATGGATGTTCGCAACTTTTTTGTTGCGCTCATCGGCCGTGATGATGGCCTCCTCCGGTTTCCGTACCTAACCGACGAGAAGGTTGAAAACCCCGGCCCGATACCACCCGGCAAGACGCTTACGGCACACGTCTTGCGGACCGGAAGGCCGCTCCTGGCAACCCCGGATGTCTTTGAGGAGCTCGTCAACGCCGGCGAGGTGGAGGTCGTCGGGGCCCAGGCAATCGACTGGATGGGTGTTCCTCTGCGCCGTGGAGGGGAGGTTGTTGGCGTACTTGCCGTCCAGTCGTACGATGAGACGGTCCGGTATACCAAAGATGACCTTGATCTCTTGTCCTTCGTGGCAGGTGAGGTTGCTCGATCGCTCGAACGGGTGGAATCGTCGCGGGCGCTCCGGGAACGGGAGGCACGGTACCGGCAGCTCTTTGAGCAGGCCCCGGTTGGCATCTTTCACTACGACACGAGTCTCGTCTTTACCGCATGCAACGAGGCGATGGCGGCGATGCTCGGCAGCACACCCGAACGGATCGTCGGTCTCTCCATGCGCCGGCTGCGCGACACACGGATCCTTCCGGCGCTGGTGGCTGCCATCGAGGGGAAGAACGGCCGGTATGAGGGGTGGTACCGGCCGACGACCGGGCAGCGGACCGTCTGGGGTGTGCTGCGGACAGCGCCAACCCGGGACGCGGAGGGCCGGGTGAGCGGCGGAATTGCCATTGTGGAGGATCAAACGAAACGGAAGGATGTCGAGCAAACGCTGGCACGCCGGAGCTCGATCCTTGAAGCGATCAGCGATGCGGGGAGACGGTTTCTCGAGAGCGACAATCCGGAAGATGTCATTGAAGACGTGCTGGAAGGGTTTGGACGTGCGACGGGTGTCAGTGGAGTGCACGTGTTCACAAACCGGACTGCCGATGACGGTGAGCTGATCTCCCGGCACAGAGTGAGCTGGATGGCCGGAGGAATACCCGCTCCAGAGCGCGTCGCGCGCGTGCTCAAGGAAGATCTGAGGCCACAAAAGATCGGCTTTGGCCGGTGGGAAGAGCTGATGAGCTCCGGAGAGACGATCCACGGACCTGTGAGCACACTGCCGCGCTCAGAACGCCGTCTGTTGGTCAAGTTGGGCATTCGTTCGGTGGCGGTCTTTCCAATCCTGGTCAATGGGGGATGGTGGGGGTTCCTGCTCTTCGAGGATCGCGAACAGGAACAGGATTGGACGCAGATCGAGCTCGCTGCCCTGCAGCTTGCGGCCGACACGCTCGGCGTCGCCATGCAGCATAGGATTGTCGAGACCCAGCTCCGGGGCGCGCGGAAGCTAGAGGCGATTGGGCAGCTCGCCGGTGGCATCGCCCACGACTTCAACAACCTTCTGATGGCGATCCGGGGCGCCATCGAACGGATTGAGGGGAGAGGAGGATTCGATCCGGACGTCGAGGAAGGACTTCGACTGATCGAAGAGATGACGGAACGTGCCGCGACAATGACCCGGCGGCTTCTGGCGTTTGCGAGACGTCAGGTCATCGAGCCGAAGCCGGTCAACTTGAACCAGCTCTTCGAGCAGTTCGTCCCGGCGGTCCGGCGGCTGATTCCCGAGAACATCTCGATCGACACGATCCCCGCCCGGGATCTTGGGTGGATCATGGCCGATCCAAATCAGATCGAGCAGATCATCATGAACCTCTGCAT
>WGCW01000017.1 GCA_015493585.1 Acidobacteriota bacterium | reverse complement strand
TCTGCGCCCTCCGCGGTTGCCTTTCCCCGCGGTCATTCCCCCGCCCAGATTCTTCGTCGGCTTCGCCTCCTCAGAATGACAGTGGAGGGGAAGGCATTGCCTCCTCTCAACTAACAGCAGGCGCATTACGTGGAAGCAAGTAGCGTAACCTACTGACAACGCAACATTTCGAGAAAGCGCAGAAACCGTACCCAAATTCCTGTTAGTCCACCGTCCCGGTGCCACCTCCGGGGCATGTGGGTGCTCAGAATGACGCCTCCTCCCGTCATCCTGAGCCGAAGGCGAAGGATCTCACCTCCTCTCAAAGAACAGCACTTGGATCATCCGGGAGAAGGTTACGTAACCCGCTGACATCCTGCCACTTCGAGAAACCGGAGAGACGGCACCCGGATGCCTGTTCGTCCATCGCGTGCAGTGCGGAGCGGCACTACGCGAAACGCCGATCCATTGTGGCTTCCGCACTCGGGTTACACCAGCTCCCGGCGGAGGATCAGCTCCCGGTGCTGCCGGGCATCCCAGTTGAGGAATCCCTCGCTCCCGCGTGCCTACGCCTGGCGTGTCACGTCGTCCGGAGTGGGCATCCCGGCGGCGATCGCCAGGCGGACGGTGCGTTCGGCCTGTGCGACAACCGGTGGGTCGACCATCTTCGAGCCGACGGCCACGGTGCCGAGCCCGCGCTCCCGCGCCTCGCGGGCGGCGGCGACGATGCGCTGCGCCTTGGCAAGCTCCGCCTCCGACGGTGCCATGGCGCGATGCACGACGGGGATCTGGCGCGGATGGATGCAGCCGATGCCGTCAAAGCCCAGGCTACGCTCCCGCCGGACGTACGCCTCCAAACCCGCCTCATCGCGGACGTCGGAAAAAACCGAGGCGATCGGCTGGACGCCGGCCGCGCGCGCGGCGTAGACGGTCGTCTGCCGTGCGAGGAAGCTCTCCCACGCCTCGGCGGTTCGTGGAGCTCCCAATTCGGCGGAGAGATCCTCAAGCCCCAGCGTCAACGCGACGACCGAGGGATCGGCGGCGGCGATCTCGAAGGCGTTTCTGATGCCGAGCGGTGATTCCAGGATCGGCATCAGGAAGGGTGGATCGGTAGTCAGACCGCGCAGCCGGGCGGCCGTGTCTTCGACTTGCCCGGGCCGCTCCACCTTCGGGATCAAGACCGTGTGGACGTTGTGCGGGGCGATCGCCTCGAGATCAGCGGCGCCGGGCTCGCCCTGATTGATCCGCACCATCCGTTCGGACGAGCCGAAATCCATCGCGACGAGCGCGTTCCGGACGAGGATCCGGGCCGCATCCTTTTCGGAGGGCGGGACGGAATCTTCGAGATCGAGGATGATCCCGTCGGCGCCGTAGAGCCCGGCCGACAGCATCAGCTTCGGCTGGTTGCCGGGAACGTAGAGGCGGCTGCGGCGCAGGCGGCCGCGCTCCCGGGCGGCACCGGCATTGGGAGCGGGCTCGGGAAGGACGGGTGGGCCCTCGAAGCCTGCGCGCCTCAGGCAGGTTTCCATCCGCGCGAGGATGACCCATTCGAGCGCACCAAAATCCTCGATCATGAGCGTCCCCGTCGTGGCGCCCAACGCTCCCGCGACCCGGTGCACCGCCGCCTCGATGGCGGCTCCGTACAGGTAGCCAACCTTGCTGGTCAGCTCAAGCTCGAGCGGGCCAGCGCCCGGCTCGTACCGCACGACGAGGTCGGAACGGATCTTTTCTCCCGACGGTCCGGCCTGGGCCGGAACAATTTGTGCGCTCATGTCTCCACCCCCATCGCGCAAACTGTAGCCCACGGGGCGCGCCAAGCCAAGCCCAGACCGGCCGGCGCTGCCCGTAGCATAGCTATCCTGACTCACCTGCAATGTGACAGCGTGACGGCCCTGCCAGTGGCTCCGGTCACACAACCGGGCAAAAAGAGGCCCTAAAGGGCTTGACAACGCGGAATCTCCCAGCCAAGATGGAGTGGTCAGAAGTGGCTCAAAATGGCCTGATGTGGAAAACACCTTCCGTTGGCGCGTTTCCCATCGGTCCGGGAGGGTTTGGTGGAACGGTTTCGCGGTGGTTTCCCGGCAACGATCGATGCCAAGGGGCGTGTCAAGCTCCCCGCCAAGCTGAGGGAGCAGTTGGACGAGGGCTTCGGCAGAGAGGTCTACGTCTGTTCTTTCTTCCCCCACGAGCTGCGAGTGTACCCCCTTCCGGTCTGGGAAGGGGTCGAGGAGCATTTGCTCGCCAAGCCGGGCATGAAGCCGGCGGTGCTCAAGCTGATTGAACGGGTCAACTACGGCCAGCAGGTCGAGATGGACGATCAGGGGCGGATTCTGATCCCGGCTCTCCTGCGGGAGATGGTCGATGTCGGCGGTGAAGTCGTGGTGTCTGGGCGGATCAATCATCTGGCTGTCACGCGGCGCGACCGGGCCGCATCGTTCCTCGAGCAACCCTCGCTGACCGACGAGGAGCTGGAAGAGCTGGCCGAGCTGGAGTTGTGATGGGAGCTGGTCATGTCAACGATCCACGTGCCCGTGCTTCGAGACCAGGTGGTCGAGCTGCTGGCCGCCACCCGGGAAGGCGTGTTCGTGGATGCAACCCTGGGGCTGGGGGGCCACGCGTCGGCGATCCTGGCGGCAGCGCCGGGCCTCCGGCTCATCGGTCTCGATCGTGATCCGCGCGCCCTTGAGCTGGCGCGCGAGCGGCTTGCCCCATGGTCCGATCGAGTGTGTCTTGTCAACCGTTCCTTCGCCGATCTGCCGGATGTCCTCGACGAGCTTGGTGCCGGGCGTCCGGCTGCCATTCTCGCGGACCTCGGGTGCTCCTCGCTCCAGCTCGATTCCCCTGGCCGCGGCTTCTCCTTTCTCAGCGACGGTCCGCTCGACATGCGGATGGGCGCATCGGGGCGAACGGCGGCCGATCTGGTCAACGAAGCTGGGGAGGATGAGCTGATGCGCATCCTGTGGGAGTACGGCGAGGAGAGACGGGCCCGGGCGATCGCGCGGGCGATCGCCGAACGCCGGCGCCGCCGGCCGCTGACGAGGACCGGTGATCTCGTCGAGGTGGTCCTCAGCGTGCTCGGGCCGGGCCGCCGGGGACGGATTCACCCGGCGACACGGACGTTTCAGGCGATCCGGATCGCCGTCAACGATGAGCTGGGACAGCTCGAACGCTTCCTCGAACCGGCCGCCGAACGGCTGGCGCCTGGGGGGCGGCTCGCGGTCATCAGCTTCCACTCGCTCGAGGACCGGATCGTCAAGCACACCTTGCGGCGGCTGGAGGGCCAGTGCACGTGCCCGCCTGACTTGCCGGTGTGCCGGTGCGGCGCCCGCACGCTGGTGCGGCGGCTGACCACGAAGCCGATCCGGCCGTCCGAAGCTGAGATGCGGGCCAACTCGAGGTCACGGTCGGCGCGGCTGCGGGCGGCCGAGCGCGTGGAGGACGGGACATGATTGAGCTTCCCGTTGCACGGCCGGCAAACGTCTGGATCCGGCGGGAGCGTGATCGCCGGTGGCTCAGGGCGCTCGCTGCGATGTTGATCACAGCAGCTCTCGTGGGGGTGATGCTCTTTCTAATTGGGTGGCCGCGCCTCCAGACGACGTCGATCAACTATCACGTTATTCAGCTGCGGTCCGAAGTCGAAGCGTTGACGCGCCGTGAACGCGCCCTCGAGATCGCGGTCCAAGAGCAAACGCGTCCGGCACACCTTGCTGAGCAGGCTCGTTCGCTCGGGCTCCAGCCGGCCGGCACGGCACAGATCACCATCCTGCCAGATGGGGAGGCAGCCCGGTGAGCCGCCGCCGGTTCCTGCTCGCCGCCGGCCTGCTCGTGGCCGCGGAGCTCGTCGCCGGGCTGCGCATCGCTCAAGTGATGGTCCTCGACCATGCCTCGTTCGAACGGATGGCCCAGCGCCAGCAGCACCACACGCTGACCGTGCCGAGTTTGCGTGGGGACATCAGAACGGCCGATGGGTCGATCCTTGCGGCCAGCCTTGAACGAGTCGCGCTTGAGGCCGATACGCGGGCGCTGCGCTATCCGAAGGTGTTCGCGGAGGCTGCTGCTCCCCTGCTTGGGATCAAGGCCGCCACGATCGAGCGGCGGCTGGCGTCCGGCGGACGCGCGGTGTGGCTCGCACGCCACGTGACGAGACAGACCGGGCGCACGGTTCGTGCGCTGGCACCGAACGCTGTGGTCTTGATCCCCGATTCCGTGCGGGTCTATCCGATGGGTTCTCTGGCCGCCCCGGTCGTCGGTTTCGTCGGCCGCGAGGCATTGCGGACCGTCGGGCGAGCTGGGCTCGAACACCGCTTCGATACGTTGCTCGCCGGGACGCCGGCGCGGTATCTGGCCGTCCGGGATGCCGTTCAGCGCACGATCCGGCTCCGCAGGATCAGCCGTGGCCGCCCCGGTTTTGATCTCGTGCTGACGCTCGATGCCCGGCTCCAGGCCGCCTGTGAAGCGGAGCTTGCCTCGGTGCTTGCGCGGATTGGGGCTCGCAGCGCGTCGGCGGTCGTCCTCGATCCCAACGATGGGCGCGTTCTTGCCCTGGCGTCGCTGCCGTCCTTCGATCCTGAAAACCCAGGGGCCAGCCCACACGAGGCGTGGTGCCTGCATCCCGTTGAAGACGCCTACGAACCGGGATCGACGGTCAAACCGCTGGTTGCAGCTGCCGCGCTGGCAGCTGGAGCCGTTCGGCCCGGTGAAACTTTCGATTGCACCAAGCACGGCATCCGGGTAGCCGGGCATTGGATCCAGGATCATGCCGAGCCGGCGATCTACACGCTTGACGGTATCATCTGTCATTCCTCGAACGCCGGCATGATCATGGTCGCCCAGCGGCTGGCGCCGCACTTCCTCTTCCGGGCTCTGACGGCCTACGGCCTGGGATCCCGGACAGGGCTCGGTTTTCCTGGAGAAACCCCTGGGATTCTTCCGTCGCCGGACCACTGGTCCCGGATGAGCGAGGCCAGCCTGTCGCTCGGACAGGAGGTCACGGCGAGCCCTCTGCAGATGGCCGTTGCGTACGCAGCCATCGCCAATGGTGGCTGGCTGCCCCAGCCGAAGCTGGTGTTGCGCGCCAGTGGCGGGAACGAGACAGCGGCGTTCGCCCCGGCCTGGAGGAGGCGGGTGATGGATGAGGCGCTCGCCGCCCGGATCCGTTCCATGCTCGAGACCGTCGTGACACGTGGGACGGGGAAGGAGGCGGCGGTCCCGGGATACCGGGTGGCCGGCAAGACGGGCACCGCTCAACGGGCGAGCCACGGGGCCTTTGATCATCAGCACTACGTCTCGTGGTTTGCCGGTTTCCTGCCGTTGCCGCACCCGCGGGTGGTGATCGTCGTGGCGATCGAGGATCCGGTCAAAGACTACTGGGCCTCTTCGGTCGCGGCACCGGCGTTTCACGGGATTGCGGCGGCTGCCGTGCAGGTGCTCGGCATCCCGCCCACGTCCCGGGGGGTTGCGTCATGATGGCCGGCGCGCTGCTCGATCGTCTTCCCGGCGCTTCGCTTCGTGGCAACCCGGAAACGGCCGTCACCGGGATCTATCACGATTCGCGCCGGATCGTGCCCGGACAGGTTTTCGCGGCGATGCCCGGCGAGCACCGGCACGGCCTCGAGTACCTCGGCAAAGCGCTCGAACGAGGTGCAGCAGCCGTGCTGACCGATCGTCAGCCGGAGCCCGGCGTGGACGCCGCGTGGATCACGAGCCCTCGCCCGCGCGCACACATGGCGTTGGCGGCGTGGGCGCTTGCGGGCGACCCGCAACGGCATCTGCAGCTGGCCGGGATTACCGGGACCAACGGCAAGACGACTGTGGCCGGCCTTCTCTGGGCGATGCTTGAGGCCGATGGGCGCACGGCCGGGTTGTTCGGCACCCTGGAATACCGGACCGCCAGACAACGTCTCGACGCGGCCAGGACGACGCCGGAGGCGACCGATCTCGCACCGATGCTCGCCGGCCTGGTGAGAGAGGGCGGGCGGGCCGCGGTGATGGAGGTTTCCTCGCATGCGATCGCGCTCGACCGTGTGGCCGGCCTGGCGTTCGACGTCGCGGTCTTCACGAACCTCTCCCGGGATCACCTCGATTACCACGGCGACATGGAGCACTACTTCGAAGTCAAGAGCCGGCTCTTTTCCGAGCTGTTGAAGCCCAGCGGGAAGCGTGTGGTCCCGGCCGGCGATCCGTGGGGATCCCGACTGGCGGCGGAGCCGCAGCGCGGCGATCTCACGTGGGGCATCGGCCACGGCGACGTGCGTGCGGTCAACCCGAAGCTGACGCTCGATGGAACTTCGTTCGAGCTCGTCACACCCGCGGAGAGCCGCCCGGTCACGCTCCCGCTGATCGGTGAGCACAACCTGAAGAACGCGCTTGCAGCGGCCGCGGCGGGCCTGGCGCTTGAGCTGCCGCTCGACGCGATCTGTCATGCCCTGGAGGCGGCATCACCACTTCCAGGACGGCTCGAACCGATCAATGCTGGGACCCCGTTCCCGGTCTACGTCGACTTCGCGCACACGCCCGATGGGCTGCGCGCCGTCCTGACGGCTCTGCGGAGCGTGACCGATCGCCGGCTGATCGTGGTCTTCGGGGCCGGCGGCGACCGGGACCGCGGCAAGCGGTGGCCGATGGGGGAGGCTGTGGGACGGCTGGCCGATGGCGTGATCGTTACGTCGGACAACCCGCGATCGGAGGATCCGGCCGCGATCGCCGCCGACGTGGCCGCCGGGGTGCGAGCCGCCGGGGGAGATCCGGTGATCGTCCTCGACCGGCGCGAGGCGATTGCCCGGGCGTTGCGCGCCGCCGATGAGAGATCCCTCGTGCTCGTCGCCGGCAAGGGGCACGAAACCGAGCAGGAGATCGCCGGGCGCAGGGTCCCCTTTTCCGACGCCGGGGTCATTCGCGAGCTCGCCGGGGGGCAGGCATGAGGCGGACGGCATCGGAGATCGCCCGCCTGATGCGCGGCCGCCTGACGGGATCGCCCGGTGTTCGCGTCACCGGCGCCAGCGTCGATTCGCGCCGGCTCAAGGAGGGAGACCTGTTCATCGCGCTTCCCGGGGAGCACGCCGACGGCCACACCTTCGTCGGCCAGGCGCTGACGGTCGCCTCCGCGGCTCTGATCCGGGAAGGCGCCGCGTGTGCACCGCCCCCGCCGGGGCGGGCGTTGATCGCCGTCACCGACCCGCTGACCGCCTACCACCACCTCGCCGTGGACGAACGGGAGCGCCGCGACTGGCGGATCGCGGCGATCACGGGTTCGGTTGGCAAGACGACGACGAAAGAATTGCTGGCCGGGCTGCTGGCCGCCGCCTTCGTGACCGGCGCATCGGCCGGGAACCGCAACTCGACGCTGGGGCTTCCCGCGGAGCTGCTCAGCCAGCCGGACGCCGTCGAGGTTTTCGTCGCTGAAATGGGGATGAGCCATCCCGGTGAGCTCGACCTCCTCGGCCGGATCGTCCGGCCCGATCTAGCGCTCTACACTCGGCTGGCTCCGGCTCACACCGCCTTCTTCAAAGACATGGGAGCCATCGTCGAGGCCAAGGCCGAGCTCCTCGGCCACATCCGGGAGAATGGCACGCTGATCCTCAATGCGGACGATCCGTTCCAAGAGACGTTCGGCCGCCGTTGCCCCGCCCGGGTTATTCGCTACGGGAGCCCCGATGCGCCGGTGCACGCCGAGCGGATCGAGGACCTGGGCCTGGACGGAACCCGCTTCGACCTGGTGACCGGTGATGAACGGGCCACGGTCACGTTCCGCCCGCCTGGGCTGCATCAGGTGGAGAACCTCGTGGCAGCCGCCGCGGCCGCGTGGGCGCTTGGGATGGATGCCGGCGCCATCGCCCAGCAGGCCCAATCGTTCGAGGCCGCCCCGCGGCGGGGCCGCTTGCTCCGTTTGGATGGCGGCATCGAGCTGGTCGATGACAGCTACAACGCCTCGCCGCTCGCCGTCCGGCGGATGCTCGAGCTGCTGGCGCGCGCTTCGGGCCGGCGCGTTGCCGTGCTCGGGGAGATGTATGAGCTCGGGGAGCTGGCGGCCAGCGCGCACGAGACGGCGGGCCGGCAAGCTGCCAGATCGTGCGACGTCCTCATCGCCGTCGGCAATGAGGATGCTCAGACGCTGGCCTCGGCGGCACGCGACGCCGGGCTTGATGCGAGCGCGGTTCACCGCGTTCCCGGCGCCGGGGCTGCGACGGTGCTCCTCCGGAGGCTCCTCGAACCCGGGGACGTTGTACTCATCAAAGGATCGCGCGGAGTCGGGCTCGACCGGACCGTCGATGCGCTGATGCGGGAGGGGGTCGCCTGATGCTGTTCGAGCTGCTTTACCGGCTCAAGGAGGTGTGGACACCGTTCAACGTCTTCCGGTACATCACCTTCCGCACAGGCTTGGCCATTGCGACCGCCTTCTTCCTCACGTTGGTGCTCGGGCCGCCCGCCATCCGCTGGCTCGCCGGTCTGCGCATCCGCCAGACGATCCGTAAGGAAGGCCCCGAGCGGCACCACGCCAAGGCTGGGACGCCAACGATGGGTGGGCTCGTTATCGTCGGCATCTTTACGCTGACAACGCTGCTGTGGGCCGACCTGCGGGATTCGTACGTCTGGATCGTGCTGCTGACCACGGCGGCCTTCGCCGGTGTTGGCTTCGCCGATGACTGGATCAAGGTGACGCGCCACCGCAGTCTTGGCCTGCGGGCCTGGCAGAAACTGGTACTCCAGGCACTGGCCGGTCTGGCCGCCGGTATCGCGGTCCGCCTCGCCTCGGGTGGTGCGCCGTACGCCGGTGCGCTGGCGCTGCCGTTTTTCAAGAACGTCCTGATTCCGCTCGGCGCCTTCTACTTCGTCTTCGTCATGATCGTCCTGATGGGGGCGTCCAACGCCGTCAACCTGACCGACGGACTCGACGGTCTCGCGATTGGGTCGATCGCCATCGCGGCGGCGACTTACACGATCTTCGTCTACGTGGCGGGCCACATCAAGATCGCCGACTACCTCCGGATCGTCTACGTCTCCGGCGCCGGCGAGGTCGCCGTGTTCACGGGAGCGGTCGTCGGAGCAGCGATGGGATTTTTGTGGTTCAACTGCCACCCCGCACAGGTGTTCATGGGAGACGTCGGCTCGCTCGGCCTCGGCGGCGCGATCGGCATCGTCGCCGTCATCGCCAAGCAGGAGATCCTGCTCGTCGTCGTCGGCGGCCTCTTCGTCATCGAGGCTTTGTCCGTGATCATTCAGGTCGGATCGTACAAGCTGCGCGGCAAGCGTGTCTTCCGGATGGCGCCGATTCACCATCACTTCGAGCTGGCCGGCTGGACGGAGACCCAGGTCGTCGTGCGTTTTTGGATTATCGCCGCGCTCTTTGCGCTGGCAGGGCTCGGGACCCTGAAACTGAGGTGACCGTGGCAAGATCAGCTTCCCGCCGCATCCTGATCGCCGGGCTCGGCGCCTCCGGCCTGGCGGCTGCGCGGCTCGCCGTGCGGGAAGGAGCCCGGCTGGTCCTGACCGATCAACGTCCAGAGGAGGAGCTGGCAGATGTGATCTCCGGCCTCGATGGGATCGATGCCACCTACTTTGGGGGGCACCCGTTCGAGAGCCTGGACCGCATCGATCTCGTCGTGGTGAGCCCCGGAATGCCGGCGGACGCCCCTCTGCTGATCGAAGCCCGGAGGCGGGGGATCGCCGTGCTGCCCGAGGTTGAATTCGCCTGGCGCTCCCGCCGGGAGGCACCGCTGGCGGCCGTTACCGGCTCGAACGGGAAGAGCACGGTGACGACGCTGATCGCCGCCATGCTCAACGCCGCGGGGATCCAGGCTGCCGCCGGAGGCAACCTCGGCACCCCAGCGTCCGAGCTCGTGCTCAGAGACGACTGGGACGCCTGGGTACTCGAAATCTCCAGTTTTCAGGCCGAGCTGATCGACCAGATGGCGCCACACGCCGCCGTCTTCCTCAACCTTAGCGAGGATCATCTGGAACGCCACCCGGGGCTCGAGGCATACCGGGCGGCGAAGCTGCGGCTCTTCGCGCGGCAAAGCGCGGATGATACCGCCGTTTTGAACCTCGACGATCCTCGGATCGCGGGGGCCGGAGTCCCCGGCCGCACGGTGACGTTCTCCGTCACGAAACGCGCCGACGCGTGGCTCGATGGGACGACGCTGCGCCTCGGGGATCAGGAGCTGCTCTCGGAGGACGAGCTCAAGCTGCGTGGCCGCCACAACGTCGCGAATGCGCTCGCTGCCACGCTCGCCGCTGCCGCGCTCGGCGCGGATGTCCAGGCGATCGCCGGCGCCTTGCGCCGTTTTGAAGGGCTCCCCCACCGTCACGTCACCGTTGTCGAGACGTGCGGGGTCCGATGGGTTGACGACAGCAAGGCGACCAACGTTGGTGCGGCCCGTGCGGCGCTCGGCGGCTATCCGGCGGGCTCCGTCCACCTGATCCTAGGCGGCCTCGGCAAGGGGCAGGACTTCTCCGCCCTGGCTCCGGAAGTCCGGCGGGCCAGCCGGCGGGTCTACCTGATTGGACGGGATGCCGCCGTCATCGCCGCTGCCCTCGATGGCGCGGCGCCGCTCGAGATGTGTGGCACGCTGGCCGAGGCGGTCGCCCGGGCCCGCAAGCGGGCCGTCAGCGGTGAGACTGTGCTGCTCGCGCCGGCCTGCGCCTCGTTCGATCAGTTCTCCGGGTACGCCGAGCGGGGTGATGTCTTTGCTCGCCTCGCACGGGAGGGGGGTGGGCCATGCCGCTGAAGCAGCACTTCGACCGCCTGCTCCTCGGAGCGACGATTCTGGAGACAGCGGTCGGTCTGGCCGTGATGACCTCAGCTTCGTGGCTGATCGCCGTGGAGCGGTACCATCGTCCGGGAACCTACTTCCTCATGTGGCAGGCCGCTGCTGCGCTGATCGGGCTTGGCGCACTCGTTGCAGCGATGCACCTGAGGCGGGAAGTGATCCTCGAACCGAAGGTTGGCTGGGTCCTGCTGGGCGGCTCCTGGCTGCTGTTGGCCGCGGCCTTCCTGCAGGCGCCGGTTGCCCACACCCACCGCTGGCTCCGGATCGGTGGTTTCTCGATGCAGCCGTCAGCGGCGGCACGTCTCGTGCTGATCCTGGTGCTCGCCGGGGCGTTCGCCCGGGCCGGGCGGGAGGGCTGGCCGTGGA
>WGCW01000016.1 GCA_015493585.1 Acidobacteriota bacterium | reverse complement strand
CTGGTACAAAAAGATGCGGACTGAAGTCCGCGCTCCAAGGCTGCCTCCGGCCGACGGAGCACAGCGCAACAACCTTATGTTCCGTTGCCACTCCACCTAAACCCGTGAGTAAAATACCTGCGGCCCCGCAATAAACACATGGCATAGCGGCGTTATCATGGAAGAGGAGGCTCGATGTCATCAGCCGGTTCCCCGGTGAGCGTGCGCGAGGCGCTGAAACGCCTTGCGGCGGGCAGTTATTCCTCCCCGGAGGAACGGGACGCGCTTCTCGAAGTGCTGCTCAAAGCTCAGAACGTTAAACCCAGGCACATCGTGTGGATGCTCTTCCGGCCTGATTCATCTCTTCGCGAAGCCGCCGGCATCGTTCTCGCATCCTCCCCGGCACTGGCGACCGCCGATCTCATCATCGAGCAGTCCGCCAACAAACCTGACGCAGCCGTCCGGGCGGCTTCCGAGATTCTGTTTGGACTCAACATCCCCGGGTTGGCCACGCACCTGAGTGAGCTCGCTGCTTCTCCGGATGAAGAAACTCGCGACCGGGTCCTGCGCCTCATCTGCCTCGCACCGCCCACCCCCTCTCTGGAACCTCTCCTGTGGAACAACCTCACCGGCGACGACGGAAAGATCCGTCCCGCTGTTCTCGCACAGCTCGTCAAGATCGGGATACATTCAGGGAATCTCACACGATGGCAGGAAATCGCCCGGAGCGGACCGCGCGAAGCCCGCGAAACCGCCATAACCCTACTGGCCGATCAGGCGGCCGAGGCGTCGCTCGATCTCCTGGTCGACGAGCTGCCGCGCGCCAGCTACGCGGCCAAAGAGCACCTGATCGAGGCGCTGAAGCAGCTCTCACAGGGGAAAGACCCGTCATTTGCTGACCGGCTCCTCCCGTTGATGGCCTCCGGCGATGCCGCAACGCGGAGCGCTGTTCTCAAGATCCTGCTCGGCATGGACAACCGGCCGGAAATCATCAAGCGCTTCTTCCTCTTCTCCCGGACGCTGGCGGGATGGGCCCGGGATCGTGCGCTCGATTCGTTACGGGAGTTTGGTGCGGACCTCATCGAGCCAACTCTCGACCTGCTCGAACACCCTGACGAAGATGTTCGTGCCGTTGCCTTGACCGTTGCCTCTTCGTTTGACGATCCGCGAATCGTTCCAGCGATGATCGAACGTTTGCATGACGACGACTGGTGGCTGCGACTAACGGCCGCCGACGCGCTCGGTCACATTGGTGATCCGCGGGCCGTTCAGCCGCTGATTCAGGCTCTCGAAGATCCCGAGATCAGATGGGCTGCCGTCGAGGCTCTCGGCCGCATCGGCGATCCACGGGCGTTGCCAGCTCTGGCGCACCTCTTGAAAGATCCGGCTCCCGAAATCCGGATCGAAATTCTGCTGGCGATGGAACGTTTCAACCATCCACAGATCCTCACGGCGTTACGCAGAATCGCGGCCACGGACCCGAACAGGATCGTCCGGGCCCGCGCGTTGGAGGTTGCCGAACGGGTCGCCCGCCGGGATCACGTCGAGATGCCCGATGCCGAGGACCTCAAGAGCCAGGCTCTTCAAGCGACTGTCTCGGAGGGAGAGCCAGCGCTACACGCGCTGCTGGTCGCGACACGGAACCAGCACGCGTCCGATCTCCACATCACGGCCGGCAGCCCGCCGCTCGTCCGTATGGGGTCCGAGCTCATGCCACTCGATCAGGCGCCACTGACACCGGTCCAAACGGAAAGGATGTTGCGGGAGCTGTTGACCCCCGAACAGTGGAAGAAGCTCCATGAGGAAACGCAGCTCGACTTTTGCACCTATGTGCCCAGGGCAGGACGGTACCGTGGCAACGGATTCCGGGACCGTCGCGGCCTCAATGCCGTTTTCCGTGTCATCCCGGAGAAGCCTCCAACCTTGACCGGGCTCGGTCTTCCAGGCCATCTTGCCGAAATATCCAGCTACCACCAGGGTCTCGTTCTCATCTGTGGTCCGGCGGGAAGCGGCAAGTCGACAACACTGACGGCCCTCGTCAACCTGATCAACGAGACACGGTACGATCACATCATCACGCTGGAGGATCCCGTCGAATTCGTCCATCCGTTCAAGAGCTGCTTGATCAACCAGCGCGAGGTCGGAACACATACGAAGTCGTTTGCCCGTGCCCTGCGCGCCGCGCTTCGTGAGGATCCCGACGTGCTGGTCGTCGGCGACCTGAGAGACAACGAGACGGTGAGCCTCGCCCTGACCGCCGCTGAAACCGGCCACCTCGTTCTGGCCACCCTTGATGCGACCACCGCTCCGAAAGCGGTTGAACGCATCATCTCGAGCTTTCCAGCCGGGCGTCAGCCGCAGGTACGTGCGTCGCTCGCCGACTCCCTCAAGGTTGTCATTGCACAACGCTTGCTCCCGGGGCGGGAGGAACATACGCTGGTGGCCTGCTTCGAGATCCTCAAGGTCACGGTTTCTGTGATCAGCATGATCCGCGACAACAAGACCCATCAGCTCCTTTCGGTTATGCAAACCGGCCGGACCCATGGGATGCAGACGTTCGACGATGCGCTCGAAGACCTCCTCCATCGGAAGCTCATCTCGCCGGCCACCGCCTATCTCATGGCCCGGTCCAAGGATGCATTTATCGAAGAGGGCGCGTTGAACCCCGAGGACAGCATCCTGGAGGAGAGCTGAGATGATCGAGGTCAACCGCATCGACCGCTTTCTCAGACTGATGAACGACCGGGGGGGGTCCGACTTTCACCTAAGCGTCGGACGTCCTCCGATGATCCGTGTGTCGGGCGAGATCGAACCGGTCCGGTACAGGACCATCTCCGAGGCGGATTTCACCGATCTCATCGGACCGATCACACCGCCCCCGCGCTGGAAGGAGTTCGAAGCGACCGGTGATACCGACTTTGCCTATGAGGCCAAGGGAATCGCCCGCTTTCGCGTCAACCTCTTCCGCCAGCAACGCGGATCCTGCGCCGTTCTCCGGCTGATCCCTTCGACGATTATGACCATCGAGCAACTTGGCCTCCCGCCACAGATCGCCCAGGTCGCCAACGTCACCGGTGGCCTTGTGCTGATCACCGGGCCAACGGGATCCGGCAAATCGACAACGCTTGCCGCGATCATCGATCTGATCAACGAAACGAAGCGGTACCACATCATCACGATCGAAGATCCGATCGAGTTCGTTCATACGGATAAGAAATGTCTCATCCATCAACGGGAGATCGGCGTTCATGCCACGAGCTTTGCCGAAGCGCTCCGGGTCGTCGGCAGGGAGGATCCCGACCTGATTCTCGTTGGCGAAATGCGCGACCTGGAAACCATCTCCCTCGCCCTTGCCGCGGCTGGGAAGGGAACGATCGTTTTTGCGACGCTGCACACCAACAACGCCGTCAAGACGATCGACAGAATCATCAACGTCTTCCCGGCCGACGAGCAGGAAGGCGTGAGGACGATACTGGGCGAAAGCCTCCGTGCGGTCATTGCCCAACAGTTGCTCCGGCGCACCGGTGGCGGACGGGTCGCCGCGGTCGAGATCTTGTTTACCTCGCCTGCGATTGGCAACATGATCCGCGAAGGGAAGATCTCTCAAATCACATCGGCCATCCAAACGGGATCGAAGCGGGGCATGATCGATATGGATACCTCGATTCAGCAGCTGCTCCAAGCCGGCATCATCACGCCTCAGGCTGCGTACGACAAGGCCATTGATAAGAGCCTCTTCGCAAACCCCGCCGATCTGGCCGGCCAGCCATCCTCCCAGGATCCTGCCAAGATGCGGCCTGGCCCGAAGACGTAGCCAGAGCTCATCTCCCTCGATCGGCGGTTTCCCGTTTCGTCCGGCTGACAAGCTCAACCAGGCGAGGCCCAATGCGCTCAATCGGGAGCACCTCGTCAACGGCACCGGCCTTGACGGCCGATCCAGGCATCCCCCAGACAACGGAGGTTTCCCGATCCTGAGCTATGACCCAACCACCCTCCCGGTGCAGCGCTTCAAGCCCCCGCGCCCCGTCCGATCCCATCCCGGTCAACACGACGCCAATCGCTGAGCCTCCTGCAACTTCGGCGAGCGATGCAAACATCGGATCGGCCGATGGCCTGTGGCTTCCAACGGTGTTCCCGCGGTCGAGGCGGAGAACGGCATCCGGCCCCATGATCATGTGAGCACCATCCGGCGCCAGGTAGACTGTGCCAGGCTCAGCTCTCATGCCGTCCGTAGCGATGACAACGGGCAGCCCAGTCGTGGATTCCAGCCAGCCACTCATTCCTGCAAGAAAGCCTGGCGCGATATGTTGGACGACGAGCACCGGAACAGAAAGCCGCCGTCCCAGCGACGACAGGACGGTCTGAAGCGCCTGCGGTCCCCCTGTCGACGCGGCGATGCCGGCAACCCGGACGAGCCGGTGACGCCGAGCTGCCGGCCGCTCCATCCTGGGGAACGTCTCAGCCGCACGTCTCGAAGGCATGGCGGCAACCGCCTTGATCTCCTCGACAAGCGCGGCCGCTGTGGCGTCGGAATCGGGCAATCCGTGAGGTTTGGCCTGCACCGCCACTGCGCCCAGTTCCAACGCCTCGAACACGCGCTGCTCGTCGCCCGGATCGAGCGCGCCGCTGACGACGATGACCGGCGGCCCCCCCGCCCTCTTGAGGGCACGAATCGCATCAAAACCACTGAGCACCGGCATGATGAGATCCATGGTCACGACATCGGGTTCGAGCTCGAGCGCGAGCTTGACCGCTTCCTCACCATTCTCCGCAAGCCCGGCAAGCTCCAAGCTGGGATCGCTCTGGATCAGCATGCTCAACAACTTTCGTGCTGTCGGGGAATCATCGGCGACAAGAACCCGGATCACACCTCACCCCCCAGCAAGCGCTCGAGGACTTCCAGAAGCTCACGCTGATCAAACGTCCGTTTCACAATGTACGCGTCGGCTCCGGCCTCGAGCCCCCGCCTCTTGTCCGCCTGGCTCTCCAGCGAGGTCACGAGCACCACGGAGAGCTTCCTGAGCCGCGGATCCGAACGGATCTTGGCGGTGAGCTCGAAACCATCCATGTGCGGCATCTGAATATCACTGACAACCGCATCCACCTGCTCGGTGCGAAGCGCTCTCCACGCAGATGCACCATCGGCAAACGCGAGGACCTCGTAGCCCGCACCCTCAAGGATCGCCTTTTCCAACGCGCGGGTCGTCAGCGAATCGTCAGCCAGAACCACCCTCCGTCGCCGTAAGGTCTTCCCCTGTCCCCCGATTGCCGGGGCCTGACTGCTGCGGGCCGCGGCATCGATGACAGCCCCAACGTTGAGCATGACGACCGGCCGGCCGTCGGGCAGAATCGCCCCGCCTGAGATCATGCCGAGGCCTTGAACTTGAGGGCCAAGGCCAGAGATAACCAGTTCCTGCGTCCCCTCAACGTGATCGACGATAAACCCGAGCCGGCGTTCTGCCACGCCACCCACGACGATCGTGAGAGGCCCTCAGAAAGCTCACCGCTCCTGAACCCAACCAGAGCGCCAAGATCGACGACCGGAAGCGGGCGCGTGCCGGCTTCCACGACCGGGCGGCCCTCCACACGTCCAAGCGCATCGGGCGCGACGCGCAGCAAACGATCCACGGTGGCACCGGGAAATCCGAGCAGCGTCCCATCACACGAAACAACCACGGTAAACATCCCCGCCAGCGTGAGCGGAACTGTAAGTGTAAAAACCGTACCTTCCCCGGCTGCCGATGTCACGGCGACTCTCCCCTGGAGCTGCTCAATGTTCGCACGGACAACGTCCAAACCTACCCCGCGTCCCGAGAGCTCCGTGATCCTCTCGGCGGTGGACAAACCGGAGGCAAAAACGAGCTGCAATAGTTCCTCATCAGAGCGCGACTGTGCGGCATCCGTATCGATGATACCCCGCTCGACGGCACGCCCGATCAGGCGCTCAAGATCAATACCGCGGCCATCGTCCCGCACTTCAATTTCTACGACGCTCCCCCGCTCCTGCGCCGTGACTGTGAGATGGCCCGATTCCGGCTTGCCAGACGCCCGCCGTTCCTCCGGTGGTTCGATCCCATGATCGACCGCATTGCGCACGAGGTGAATCAGAGGGTCCGAAAGCTGCTCCAGGATCTCCCTGTCGAGCTCAGTTTCACCTCCGCTGGTTTCGATCACCACATCCTTCCCGCAACTCCGCGCCGTATCCCTGACCAGCCGGGGCAACCGGTCGAAGAGGGAGGCAACCGGTAACATTCGAAGGGCCTGAGCCGCCTCCTGTGCCCCGCGGACGAGCCTTGTATGTGCCTCTGTCCGGCGCCGCACGACCTGCCCGGCGCGAGCGAGCTCCACAACCCATTCGGCAAGCTCATCACCCGCCTTTGCCAGCTGGGCTACGGCCGAATCCGGCTCTCGCCTGATCATCGTACGCAGCTTACGAAGCTCAGCCGTGAGCCTCCGCAAACGTTGTTCGCCGGCTGCGATCATCTTCAACGGCGTATCCAAACCACGGGCGCTGACGCCAAGCTCGGCCGTCATCTCGACCAACCTGTCAACCGCAGCGGCGGATACATGGATGTGGCCCGAGCCAGAACGTAAAGTTCGAGCTGAAGAAACCGCCGTGGAGACTGAGGCTCCTCTCTCAGCCGTCACGGTGGCAGAAGCGCCGCCCGCCGGCACCGAAGATGTTTCCTCCACCACCTGCCCCTGGCCATCCGCTGCCCCGGCCCGAGGGATCTCGAACTGTTGCCCCTCTGCTGCCGCTCTGAGCGCCGAAACGATCTCCTCCTCCAGCTGGGGATCCAACCCCTCTCCACCCTGTTCGCCCGCAAGAACGGTTCGCAGAGCATCGGTTGCCGAGAGAAGCAGATCGATGATCCGCGAATCCGGCTCGAGCGTCTCATCCCGGACACGTCCAAAGAGATCTTCCATGGCGTGGGCGATGCGTTCGACACCGCCCACGTCTACCATTCGCGCTGCACCCTTGAGTGAGTGAACCGCCCGAAAAAGCTCCTGGACCAGATCTTGATCCTCCGTACTCATCCCTTCCAACTTCACCAAACCTTGATCGAGGGTGCTGAGATGCTCCTCCGCCTCGGCGATGAAGGTTGGCAGAAGTGCGGCACGAAGCTCTGGATGCCTCACGGATCCCTGCCCTCAATCGATCCTGAATTTTTCGACGGCGTTGGAAAGCTCAGATGCCAATGTGTTGAGATTGCGGGCAGCCTCTTCGACCTGCTGGCTGCCGGCAACTGATTGAGTGGTCGCTTCGTTGATGTTCTGCATAGCGATGGCAACCTGATCCACGCCTTGGAGCTGCTCCTCCGCAGTGTCCATGATCTGCTGGGCCACATCGACGAGGCTCGAGATCCTTTCATTGACAGAACGGATGAGATGGCCCGCAGCATCGGCCCGCTCCTTGCCGTTGTCGGCAGCCGTGATACCGCGCTCAGTGACCATCACCGCCGTATTGGCTGCGCTCTGGATCTCGCCCAGCGCCTCCTTGATGCGGCTCGCCGCCTGCTGCGACTGTTCCGAGAGACTGCGCACCTCCTGCGCGACGACCGCAAAGCCCCGGCCCGCTTCCCCGGCACGCGCCGCCTCGATCGAGGCGTTGAGCGCGAGCAGATTCGTCTGGTCGGCGAGATCACTGACCATCTCGGTGATGTCACCGATCTGTTGCGTCTGCTCGGAGAGCTTGACAATATTCGTCCCAATTTCTTCGACGCGGGTCTTGATCTCTCCAAGCACGGAGAGCGCCCCATCCACCGATGCAAGCCCTTCGGCCGCTTCCTGCACCGAGTGTTCCACCGCATGAACAACATCCTTCGCCTGGCGGGTCGTCTCGTTCGAAGCCCGCCGCATCTCTTCCACCGCCGCGCTCGTCTCGTTGACCGCTGATGCCTGCTCAGCGGCGCTCGACGCCTGTTCGCTCGTGGCGGCGAGGATCTCGGAGGTTCCGGCGGTCATGTCGAGGGCACCTCTCCTCGCATCATCGGCAAGGCGGCGTAGAGACGTCGTCGCATCGTTGAACGCCTCGCCACAGGCCTGTAACGTCGTCACCAGCCGGTTAAACGTCTTGGTCAGGCTCCCAACCGCGCCACCGGCGTTGACCGGCAAGGGTTGACCCTCGAACGAATACGTGGTGCGGAGGTCCCCCGTTCCAAGCGCTTCCAGTGCCTTTCGCAGACGCGGTAAGTCTTGCTTCGTCAGATCCGCTAGCCGGACGGTGATCACCCGGAGTGGCTTCGACGCTGAGTCCGCCACGAGAAATGCGGCGCTGGCACCTACAAGCATGATCAGCACAAGAAACAACAGCGCCAATTTTGAGCTTGACCGAGATGCGGCCACAGCTTGTGACGCGCTCCGTTCAATCAAGCCCACGTGTTCCTTCAGCCAGTGGTTTGCCGCTTTGAGCCCCGGTCCCTGTTTCGCTCCGGCAAGAGAGTTCCATCGCGCGCTCGCTCCAGCACGATCACCAGCGTGAAAGGCATGCACAATCTCCTCACCTGCCGCGAGCTCGCTTTCGATGCTCCCGGCAACTGGGGCGACGCCGTCACCAGGCCGGGCATCGGCCCGGACTTTTTCCAAAGCCGAGCGTACCGCGGCATCTGCTCCGGCCACATTCCGGGATATCGTTCCCGGTTGTCCGCCCAGCTCGTCCCGCACCGCTTCCTCATACCGGGTCAACGTGGCCGTCATATCCATGAGATCGTGGACCATCACTCCCCAATGCCCGGTTTCCGAGGCCCGCCGCTCCGCTCTCGCCGACAGGGAGCCAACCCACACCGCCGCAACAATAATCAGCACGGCCAAAAAGAAAAACCCAAGGAGAATCTTCGATCGGATATTGAGTTTCTTCCACATCTAAACCTCCTCTAACAACGCCGGTTGCCTCCGCGACTTGTCTGTTCTCCACCGGATGGGGTCGCAAGGATAGCCCGATCGGCCAACACCCGTTCGAGCTCAAGCACCGTCACCAAACCTGGAGCGACCCCCAGAATAAAACGTCTCGCGGAAACCGGTACGGTCTCCGGGGGATCAGCCAGGCTGCCGGGATCGACATCGATCTCCCATGGACGGCCTTGACAGAGCAAAGCCGTACGCGGGACACACACGTTCGATGCTTCCACGTTGACGACCACACAGTATGTTCCGCGACCGGCTTGCTGCGGCGCAAGACCTAGAAGCGGAAGGAGATCGGTCAGTGGCAGCAAGCGGCCGCGAACATTGACGACACCTACGAGGTGCGAGGGAGCTCCAGGCAGCCGTGCCCAGCTTCGTCCCAGCGGAATGACCCGTTCGACGAGAACGAGACGAACGGCCAGCCGCTCTTGCCCGGCCGGAAGCACGAGGTGTGTACCAACCCGCAGAGCCCCCGCTTCCTGCCTCGGACGCGCCAACTCTTCCGCACGCTGCTGGAGCACCTCGTCATCAAGCTTTGAGCTCATGAAATCCTCCGCGGGCGGGCCACACCAGACGCATCAGCGTCGCCCAGCGATGTCAGCAACTCTTTCGCCGTCACTCCCGGCTCACCCGGCACCTCCGCGTCTTCAGGCATTCCCTTCAAGAGATCCATGGCCAGAGCCCGGTGGCGCTTCGCCGTATCCGTTTGCCCCTTCCGTGCCGCAACGGCTGCCAGCACCAAGTGGGCAGGTGCCAGGCGAGGGTCGATGTACAAGGCGCGCCGGAGCGCTCCCATTGCACCGTCCAGATCCCCTCTTTCCAGTGCGAGCAGGCCGAGCACGTGGTAGGCCCCGGCGCACAGGGGATCCAGGGCAAGAGCCCGCTCGGCCTTGACCGCCGCCTCATCCGATCGCTTGAGATCTGCGGCACGCCGGGCTTCGAGAACCAGCTTGTCAGCCGTTTCCAGGACACTCTCAGATTTTTCGGCCGCAGCCTCTTTCGGGCGCCGTGACGGGGAAACGGCTCGCGAAATCTCCTTGGCCGCTGCACGCCGCCGCCCGGGCAGCCTGCGAGACCTCGACTCTGCCTGAAAGACCGGTCTCCTTGTGCCGGCGGAGTGGCTTCGACCCGGTCGCGGAGCCTCCTCTCCAACGAGGGGCCGGCGGTACACCGTCACGCCACCTTCACGCTCCTGGATCAGCTGTGGAAAAAGAGAACGGTCGAGCTCGGCCGCTGCAACCATGAGCCTGCCACCGGGCACAACTGCGGACGTCAAGCGCTGAGCAACCGTGGCCCGTGTCCGGGGCGGCATGTACATGAGAACGTTCCGGCACAGGACGAGGTCAAACGTCCCCAACACCCCTGTCACATCGGCAAGATTGGGATCTGCAAGATTGAGATGGCGAAATGAAACCATCGCCCGGACATCTTCGTGCAGCCGCCAGAGGCCATGTTCGTTGTGGAAATAGCGAGCCATGAACTCGTGCGGCGTCCGCCTGAACGACCACCGCCGGTACAGTGCCTCCCGGGCGCGCCGCAGCGCTTCGTCGTTGACATCGGTTCCAACGATCGTCAGCTTCCATCTCTCCGGTTTCTCAAGCAGCTCGCGGAGCATCATTGCGACGGAGTACGGCTCTTCCCCCGAGGCGCATCCTGCACTCCAGACCGTCAGCGAACGGACCTTCTCCCGCTCATGAAGCAGGGCCGGCAGGATGACCTGCTGCAATGCAGCAAACTGTCGCGCATCGCGAAAAAAGTAGGTCTCGCCGATCATGACACGGGCAAGGAGCGCCCGCCACACGGGATGATCAAGATCTGTCCTGCGCAGATCCCGTACCAGCTTGCCGGGCGTGCGTTTCAGCTCCCGCGCGACCGCCTCGACAGCGCTCTGAAGGCGCGACTGCAAACGGCTTCCAACGTCGAAGCCGACACGCTCGAGCAGCAACGACTCCACCTGATCGAGGAGCTTCTCGCCCGCTTCGAGCTCACCCATCATGGCCAGGCACCTTCTTCCTGCTGCCGCCGGACCGCCCCTTCCTCCCGCCCGTGTGCTTCCTATCCTGGCGCGGCGCGCTGTGCTGAGCTCTGTCCCCCTCTTCAGAGGGCGGACGCCACCGTTCGATATCAAGCTCGCCCGGGTCAAGGATCAAGACCAGCTTGCCTTCATGACGCAGCGTCGATGTTACCAAGCCTCCTTCCGCCAGCGGTGCTGGAGGCGGCTCGGCATCTCCGAGGGTCGTGAGATCTCCCACCTCATCCACGGCAACGGCGAAGCGCGAACCGCCAGCCTGAAGCAGAACAAGGCGGTCATCAACATCAAGAGGTTTCGAACCGTGCCCGAGTCGACGCCGCAGGTCGAGCACTGGGACCACCGAGCCGCTCACGTTCACAACGCCTAACACGGTCTCCGGAGCGTCTGGAACGCGAGTGATGGCCACCATGCGTGCGACTCGTTCAACAGTCGCGAGCGGAATGGCGTACCACGAACCGTCGAGGCGAAACAGAAACGCCAGCCCGGACGTCCCACTGTCCGGCCGGCTCTGACCGGCCCACCGCTGCGTGCTTCGACCCACCTGTGGCCTCCACATGTAAGTGTACCGCAGGAGCAGGCGTGTCCCGACGGGATACTGCCTCCGCCCGCATCTTTCACACGCGATCGGCCGTAACCGCCGTGAGGTCCACCACCGGAGCCCTTCCCGGGCTGACCGGGCTCAGCTTCCATGATGATCGCGAGGGAATCGAGCGGCCTAGGGCTCCTGACCGGCGATGAGGCGCTGGATGAGCGGGAGGAACCAGTCCTTCGCGGGCATCTGAATCTGCCAGCCGTTGATGAAGTAGGTCGGCGTCGCCAACACGCCGAGATCCTGGGCGAGCCCAATCTGGCCGTTGACCGCGTCTAGCGACGGCTTTTCCAGGAAACACGATGTAAACGCTTTTTCGTTCAAACCGTGTCCCGCGACGAAGTCTTTCGCCACGGGCCCAACCTGCGAGACGTCCATCTCACGTTGCATTGAGTAGAACTGTTCCTTGAGGGGAATCAGCTCGGCAGGATTCTGTCTCGCCACGCACCACGCCGCCGAGGCTGCCCGGAACGCCCACGGATGGATCAATGTCAGCGGAAACGTCACCATCCCGTGGCGAATGGTCCCATCGAACTTCTTCAGCGTATCGGCGATCAACGGCCACCTGGCTTTACACGCGGGACATTCAAAATCGGAAAACTCGACGATCTCAACCTTGGCATGGTGGCCAGGATGATCCCACATGACGAGTGGGCTCTTGTCGAGGAGCTTCTTCCGGTACGCAACGGGATCGGTCCCAAGCGGATACGGCGAGCCAAGGATGATCCGGCGGCCGTCGGCCGTCACAGCGGCCGGCTTGAAGTACGTGCCATAGCCGGAGTCGATCTTGAGGAGAAATGGGATCAGGGCGCCCGACGGACGCCCGCCCGTTTTCCAGACGACGGTCGCCGTCATCCTCAGACTGCGCTGAAGCGCTCCCGGAAGGAATGACTTGAGAAACCCTTCGAGATCCGAGGAAGCCTGGGGCACAGCCGGTAAGGTACCCACGACCCCGGCCCACATCGTCTTGCTGACCTCATCGATCACCCATCCGCGGACGCCGGTCAGGTAGCGGTTGGCGCATGTGCGCTTGACGGCGATGAGCCGGTAGGAGCCTGAAGCGGTGATGACCCGCTTGTCGTTGACGATCGTAAACGTCGAATCCGGATACCACGGTGCCGCCCTTTGGACGAAGTGAAGCACGAGAGGGTCCTGCGCCGGCAGCTTCGGCTGGGGCGCCGTCACACCTGCCAGCGCAGATCCGCACACCGCCATGATGGCCACGCTCACCTTGAGACTGACAGTCATCCTACGCATACGCCTCCTCCCTCCGCAGATGATGCACGACAAAAAGCCGGCGTTCAGGTTCCAGGTTCGTCAGTGACCTGATCTCCTGGAAGGGGAATCAGCCCGAGCTTCTCCCGGATCGCCATCTCCAGCTCCTGAGCGGTCTCCCCATTTTCGGCAAGGAATGCTCTGGCCGCCTCGCGCCCCTGTCCGAGCCGGATGTCACCGTACGAATACCAGGACCCCGATTTCTGAACGAGACGATGCTCAACCCCAAGGTCGAGCAGCTCACCGGTCTTTGAAATTCCCTGACCGTACATGATGTCGAATTCGGCAATCTTGAACGGAGCGGCAACTTTGTTCTTGACAACCTTGACTTTCGTCCGGTTCCCGATCACCTGGTCGCCCTGCTTGATTGACGCAATCCTGCGGATATCGACGCGCACGCTTGAGTAGAACTTGAGGGCCCTTCCGCCGGTCGTGGTCTCCGGGTTTCCAAACATGACACCGATCTTCATCCGAACCTGGTTGATGAAGACGAGGGACGTATTCGACTTGGAAACGATCCCTGCGAGTTTCCGCAGCGCTTGGGACATCAAACGAGCCTGCAACCCCATCTGGGCGTCACCCATGTCGCCTTCGAGCTCCGCCCGTGGAACGAGCGCGGCAACGGAATCGACCACGATGATGTCGACCGAACCGGAACGGATCAGGGTCTCAGCAATTTCGAGCGCTTGCTCACCGAAGTCCGGTTGCGAGACCAGCAGATCGTCCAGGTTGACGCCGAGATTCTCCGCGTACTCCGGATCGAGCGCATGCTCGGCGTCGATGAATGCCGCGAGACCTCCGGCCGCCTGTGCGTTCGCAATGAGGTGCAAGGCCAGTGTGGTTTTGCCGGATGACTCAGGACCGAAGATCTCGACGACCCGGCCGCGCGGCACACCACCCACTCCCAAAGCCGCATCCAGCGTGATCGAACCGGTCGGAATCACATTGACCCGGATTGACGGTTGCTCTCCAAGACGCATGATCGAGCCCTTGCCGAACTGCCGCTCGATCTGGCCAATCGCTGTTTCCAATGCCTTCATTTTCTGTGGATTCGAACTCATGACACTCCTCCTGCGGGAACCGCAGCATGGTGGGGCTTTACCATCGTAGGGCCGCGAACCATCTCCGTCAACCCCTCGATGATGAGAGGGCGTTGCGCTGTCGGGAACGCCAATGAGGATCTTGAGATCCGAAGGCGCCAGGTTCGGCTTGATCCGAAAAATGTCCGCAATCGCAGCTTTCTCCCCCGAAAGCAGGCGAAACGGCAAAACCACGCGGGGAAAACCGCGCGATCGGCCCTCTGGCAGACCGTCTCTACCCCCTTGCGCCTCTGTGCTGGCCTCCTCTCTGCGTACCCCGCGTTCTCCGCGGTGAGATTCTCCAGATGGATCTCCGGCAACGGTGTTGCCAATTTCATTGGAGGTAGGCTGTCATGAGGGGTCTGAGTTGCTCGACGGCGGGTCTCCAGGGCGTTTTAGCGTGGAGAGCGTCTCTGACCCAGCGGATGAATTGGAGGCTTCTCTGGGTGATTCTGAGGCAGTTTTGGACGAGCGGGTTTGGGGTTCTGCCGGCGTTTCGGATGGTTCGTTCGAGGTGTTGGAGCCGGCGGCGTTTTTTGGCGATGAGCTTCTCTTCCCTGATGTCTTCCTCCAGATCGAGCTTGCGCTCGAGGAGAAGGAGGAGGTTGTGGACCATGCAGAGGAAGAGAGCCTGTTGTGTTTTGGCAAGCTCCGTGATCGCCCAGGCTTTGGTGACGCCCAGTTTGTTCTTTTTCTCATCGAACGATTTTTCGATATCCCAGCGGCGTTTGTAGAGAAAGGCGATGAGTCCCGGGGGAAGGGTGAACTCGTTGGTGATGAAGTCAAAAACCTTCCCGGTGGCTGGATCCTGATACCGTACCCTGCGGATCAGAACCCCTGCGAAGACCCCGATCTGCTGATCGGCAAGGACGCCGGTGTTGTTGGGATCAGAGGAATCGAACTCCAGGTTCCCGAGCACCTGAGCGCGTGAGTTCACTTTCTCGCGGCTGATGAAGTAGACCCCCCTCGTTTTCCACTTGGTCCACTGGCGGTAATCAATTCCCGCGCGGTCATAGACGTGGATTACCCGCCGGCCTTGAGGCGCGCCCATGCGGAGCTTGCGTCCACCGAGCCTTTTGAGCGCCGTCATGTCGTGCTCTCGCTTCTTTTGAGGTCGTGCTATGTCAAGCAGACTGAGGCTGTGACTGCGCAGGTTCAAGCTGAAGAAGTACCCCGGGGCATAGATCTTCCCATCGATAGGCTGGGTGTGGGTGGCCGCAATTTCGTAGGTGGCATCGCTGGCGTATAGGTCAAAACCATTCAGCTCTGAGTGTCCGGCCAGAGGGTCGAACACCGCGCCGCACTCACAATCGACCTTGCTCCGGATGCTCTCAGCAACCTCCCAGGTCAGCGCTGCACGGCGGGAGCTTCGCAGGGCCTTGAAGAACGACGTCACGGTCACCGGCAGATGAAAGACCGATTGCAGCCGCTGGACCCATTCACGTCCACTGCGGGGTTGGTCGAGGACCCTTCTGATGCCGGCGAACAGGTATGCCTCGTCGGAGAACTTTCGACTCTCCCTCCGATGGCGAGCATCCTTGAGGGCGTTCCGTACAGGAGCAATGAACTGATCGAAAACGGTGATATCGGTGTGTGTTTCCATGGACTTATGCTACCAAAATAAGCCCCCGAAAACAAGTGTAACCCCAACCAATACAATCACTTACGGCGAGTCAAAAATTTTGCCCCCCTCGCCTGCAAATTGCCTCTCCTTGGCCCAGCAAGCATCCTGCATCGTCTCCTAGACACATCTTCATACCCCCCTCCGCACCCCAAAATACCCGCCCCCACATCACGCCACACAACCTCCTACGACCTCCCTCAGAACCAAAATTGTCAACCAAAGACAACACCGTTGCTCTTATTCGGCAAGAAAGACGCGGTACGTATCCTCCGAAGTTCTTGTCTACGAGCTGTGTCTCAATTCCCACGTTGATCCCAAGTCCGGCGGATCGGATGGTGATGAAGGTAGGCTGGATGCTTTGCCCTGTGCGCAGGCCGCTTCCCATGCGCAGGTCGGACTATCACTCCCCGATTGCTCCGTTGGACTCTCGAAGAGGATGACGTCGTGTGTTCGTTGGTTCCTCATGTAACTCAGCGTTCCGGCGAGGTTGACGTGGCGGCGGCGTGGTGTTATTGGTACCACAATGCGATGGTTCCAGCGTGTTGACAGGCACGATGGAGCGGCCCGGACAGGTTTCCTCCCCATGAGAGATGTGGCCGTCGCTACCATCATCGTTGGGGCGGCGATCTTCTCTTCTCCGGTACGCTCCGGCTGGGCTGCGGCAAGGAGCCACGGTGCCAATGAATGCTCAACCTTGCGCAACGGAGCTGTGCGAGCGGGAGGCCAGGTCTTCCAGCCTGCCGGGGGCGCGGTGCTTCTGGCGGGGCAAACAGTCAAGGTGCGTTGGTCACGGCCACCTGCGGGGACCGGAGAGCTCGAGCTGCTGCTGGTCGCTGACGGGTTGACGCTGCGTCTGACAGATGAGCTTGACCCGAACATCACGTATTACAGCTGGACGGTACCCGACATTCCAACGTCCCAAGCGTTTCTGTTGGTTCGCTTCAACCGGGGCCATGGGGAGGAGATCGCTGCGTCAGGGGCTCCGTTTCATATCATCGATCTAACATCGGCGCCCCGGCCGCGGGCTCGGCTCATCGACGGCGAATGGTGGCTCAAGGGAACCGGCCTGGGGACTAACCCGTTGATCCGCGCCCTCGAGCGGATCGGTCATACCGATTTCCCAGCTGGTTTCGTGCTCGCCCTTGCGCCGGAGCACGGTCAGGATGGTTCTCAGCTTCGCCAGAAGGCGGGCCGGCCCAACAGCCCGCTTGGATTGTCCGCGGTGCACGGCTCGATCAGGGGGGTCGTTGTTCGCAACGGTCCACGCATCATCTGCCAGCGGGAATAGTCCTCATCATCTTGGCGGCCCGGACAGGATTCGGGCTGCACGCTCCCATGACACAGATCGACGGGCCTTCAAGGACGAGGGAAACCGCGTCCAGCGGCCTCGAACCTCCGCAGCAGTCTGCGGAAATGCGCAAAGGAGATCGAGATGATGATGCGAAGACAGACCCGTTTTTCGCCGGCTGGAATCCTAGCCGGTGGTTGGATATTGCTTCTCAGCCTGACGCCAGCGCTGGCATCCGAGCGGGCGCCAGGTGGTGCTCCGGCCGCTGTAGCTCGTACGGCTGCGAACCGCACGGCTGGGACCTCGACTGATGTGAAGAAATCCAAGAAATCCAAGCCCGCTCAGAAAGAGGCGGCGACTGCAACCCTCCGGCAGATTCAGGGTGGTGAGGTCGTCGTCACGGCGGCACGGGTTCAGATCCCGCTTCGGGAGAATCCAGCTGCGACGACAGTGGTTGGCCCCTCGGTCCTCGCAGCCCAGCCCCGGACAGCAGGCGCAGAGGAAGCTCTGGCGCTCGTGCCCGGCGTTAAGGTCGATAACCAGGCCGATGGTGAGCGGGTCCACCTCTCGATCCGAGGTCAGGGCATCCTGACCGAACGTGGAATCCGCGGGATTGAGGTTCTGCTCGACGGCATTCCATTGAACGATCCAACCGGATTTGTGCCAGACCTTTTCGACGTTGATTGGGCGACGGTCAGGAAGATTGAGGTGCTGCGCGGGCCGGCATCCGCGTTGTACGGTGGGAGCGCCTCTGGAGGTATCATCAACATTATCACGCGAGATGGCGGGCACGAGCCGGCCGGCGGGCGTGTCCGGTTGATCAGCGGCTCACACGGCTTTCGCAAGACATTGCTCGAAGGCGGGGGAACCTCGGATGGGATGACGTACCGTGTCAGCGCTTCCCGGATGTGGGGCGACGGATACCGCGACCACACGAAGTTCTCAGCGGCGAACCTGTACAGCAAGGTCAAGATCATCGACCATCCCGGCGCCCACGTCACGCTGATTGCGGCGGGGACCCGGTTTTTCAATGAGAATGCAGAGGGGCTCAACATCGAGCAGGTTTTCCAAAACCCGCGGCAGGCGAATCCAGATTCATTGACATTCAACGAGTACCAGCTCACGCGGCGGGGGACGGGCGGGGTGACCGGCGATCTCGCCGCTGGCGAGCATGGGACGATCCATTTCGCGGGTTACCTGCGGAGCACCGACTGGAAGGAGTCCGTTCCCTCCTCAATTGATCACCGGACATATGTCAATTTTGGCGGCTATCTGCAGTACACGCGGACGATGACGCTCGGGGGATTGAGAGACGAGCTCAGCCTGGGAACCGATCTTGGCTGGCAACACATCAACGATTTCAGGAACCCTAACCTCGGTCTCGGGGTGGAGGGCCCGAACAAGCTCTCCGACGACACGATCCATCAGAGTGGCACCGGTGTGTTCATCCTCAACCGCCTGGAGCTGTCGCCGGCCTGGAGTGTGATGGCCGGTGTCCGCTACGACAGCATCTCCAACGATCTCAACGATAACTTCCAGGCGGGCGGCATTGATCTGTCCGGTGGACACGATTTCTCAAAGACTACGGCTCGGGCCGGCGTGTCGTGGAATCCGACGGAAACCCTCGGCTTTTACGCCAGCTGGGGCCAGGGGTTTCTTCCGCCAGCCACGGAGGAGCTCGCGAATAACCCCGACCACATGGGAGGGTTCAACCGTCATCTGACCCCGGCAACCTCGCAGGGGGAAGAGCTCGGTGTGCGGGCGGTCATCGCTGGCCGGCTCAACGTCGACACGTCAGTCTTCCACCTGACGACGAAAAATGATTTTGGCCGGTACAGGATTCCCTCGCGGCCACTCGAGACTTTCTACCGGAATGCGGGCGACAGCACCCGGTGGGGACTGGAGACCTCGGTCGTGTGGTTCCCGGTTGATCCGCTCCGGCTCCAGCTCGCCTATACCTATTCCGACTTCACCTACGACGCAGTCTTGATGGGAGATACGCTGTACACCGGCACGCATCTTCCTAACTCGCCCAGGCATCAGCTTGGCTTCGATGCCCGCTACGCTCTTTCACCCGCCATTTCGGTTGGTCTCTCCAGCGAGCTTGAGAGCCGGGCGTACATCGACGCGACCAACACAACCTGGATCGGGGGCTACACCTTGTGGGGAGCACGCGTCGCCTGGCACCTCCGGCTCTTTGGTGCGCGCGGTGATCTCCTCGTGTCTGCACGAAACATCGGCGGGAAGAAGTACATTGCCTTTACGGAACCTGACCCGGATGGCAACTCCTATCAGCCGGGACCGCGCCAGGAATATTTCTGCGGCATGGTGCTGCGATTCTGACGCGGTGGCAAGCCGTCGGCCTGATTGTACGGTCCCATCGGGACGGTAAGCGGCCCGCTACCACCGCTACCGGTTCCGGGGTAAAGTACTTCGGACCGGATGGGAGGGGTGCCGATGAGCATGAACGTGATCAGTGTCGTTGGGCTCTTCGCTCTCTTAGGGATCGCGTGGGCGATGTCATACCACCGCCGCAACATCCCTTGGAGGGTCGTGATCTGGGGTACCGCGCTCCAGCTCGTATTCGCATTGATTATCCTTCGCAGCGATGCATGGAGCTTTGTGGGAATGGGGATCCTCGGGATCCTCGTGATCCTCTTCCTCCTGCAGAAGGATCAGATTCGTTTCGGTGGGGGGTGGCCGCCGGTCATTGGGCTGGGGATCGGCTGCGCTGCTGCCGGCTACCTGGCTGCCCGGTTTGCCGCCCCCGCTCTTGGCGTCATTCTCCTGCTTTTGCTCGCGTTTCTCCTCATCAATCCATGGCTCCGTCTCGCTCAGTGGGCGCAGCGCTGGGGGGCCTCCCTCCTGATCGTTTTCGGCATCGCCGACCTCGTCGTACACAATCTCCACGGCCGGATCGTGTTCAAGGTCTTTTCCGATGAGGTGGCGGCCTTCCTCAACCTCTCCGATTACGGGGCGAAGTTTCTCTTCGGTAACCTTGCCGATCCGAAATACTTCTTTCCTGGCCCCCATGCCACATGGCCCGGTTTCGGTTTTCTGTTTGCCTTCAAAGTGCTGCCAACGATCATTTTCTTCGGCGGCGCCATGGGGATTCTCTATCACTTGGGCATCATGCAGAGGATTATTGAGGCGATGGCAAAATTCATGCGGTGGACGCTGGGGACGAGCGGGGCCGAGACGCTCTCCTGTACCGCGAATATCTTCGTTGGTCAGACGGAAGCGCCGCTGTTGATCAAACCGTTTCTCGAAGACATGACCAATTCGGAGCTGCTCACGGTGATGGTTGGAGGGTTTGCCACGATCGCCGGCGGCGTGTTGGCTGGATACATCGCAATGGGGATCCCGGCCGGCCACCTGATCGCGGCGAGCGTGATGTCGGCACCGGCTGCCCTCGTCATGGGGAAGCTCGTTTTCCCTGAGCTCGAGCATTCCGTGACCGCGGGCGATACCGAATTTCCGGAGATCAAGACGGGTGACAACGTCATCGAGGCAGCAACCGCTGGAATCACGGATGGCCTCAAACTGGCGGTCAACGTCGGCGCCATGCTGATCGGGTTCATCGCTCTGATCGCCGTTGCAGATGTGCTCCTGAACTGGGCGGACAAACTGATCGACGGGATGCTGCTCGGCGGAACCTATGTCAAGTATGCGTCAGGTGGATTGTCGCCGGTGACCGGAGAGTTTCGTGGCATATTCCCGGGATCACTGAGGACGCTCTTCGGTACGATCCTCCGTCCGCTCGCCTTCCTGATGGGGGTGCCATGGGCCGATGCGGCGAAGGTTGGAAACCTGCTTGGGATCAAGCTGTCGCTCAATGAGTTCGTCGCCTACGGTGAGCTGGCGACCTACCTGCACGCCGGTGCCATCGGCCACCGGGCGATGATCATCTCGACGTACGCACTGTGCGGCTTTGCGAACTTCTCCTCGATTGGCATTCAGATCGGTGGGATTTCGGCCCTGGCGCCGCACCGGCGAAAAGATCTCGCAAAGTTGGGGCTCAAGGCGATGTTCGCCGGCGCGCTTGCGTCGTGGATGACGGCGACGATTGCTGGGATGTTACTATGAGCCGTGCCGGGCAATGCTGCCATTTGAGATTTTCCACGATTCTCTTTGCTGAAGCGAACTGCCGGGTGGTGGAGAGCGGCTCGGCCGAGATTGCAGGAGGTATCTGATGACTCACGCATGGAAAGCCGTTCGGATGGGCGTGCTGGCTGGACTTGTGGCCGCTGCCGGTTGCAACATGGTCAATCCCGACCGTCCGCAGCCTCAACCGGATACGATCGTCTATGGCACATTGATCGCGACAACTCCCGACGCGAAACGCCCCAACACGGTCGTCGTCCGGCTGCGCGTTCAGGCGCCCAGGGAGCTTGGTAAGGAGACAATGACCAAGGCGCGGCCTACACCATCGATCGCGGAAGGTATTACGGCTGAGGTGGCCGTTGGACCCGATACCGTCGTGTTGAGGAAGGGCGAGGCGGCTCCCTCGCTGTCCGCGTTTCCAGTTGGAACGGAAATGGTGGCGTTGCCTGTTAGTGGAACGACGCGGATGATCGGGAGCAAGCGGGTGCTGTGTGATGCATCCTACCTCGTTGATTTTACGACCTACCGTCAGTGGCGCCTTCCAAAGTTGGGAGAAGCAAGCCCGGTAGCCGCACAAGATGATCCGGCACGGATCAACAGCTCTGGCGTCGAGCACAGCCCGGTTCCTCTGAAGGGCGGCCGTGTGCTCTACTTTGCCGCGCATCTCCGTGCTCCGTGGACGGCGAAGGGGAAACCGTTTGGGGCACTACGTCCGGGGCTTCCAAAGCCTGGAGGGCCGCTTGGTCTTGCCGAGCGGACCTACCGGACGGAGCTCACCCCGAAAGGATGGACGCCGCCCAAACTGGTGGTATTCCCAGGGATGGACAAGGACAGCGTCGTGCGGGTGTCGTGGATGAACGAGGCTGAGACGCTCTGCCTGGTGACGGTAAAAGAACCGGGTCATCCGGCCTGGGCCGGCAGGTCGTCGAGGCGTTCTGCATCAAAGCTATGGGGGCCGATCGAACGGCTTGACCAGCTCGGCAAGGGTGACACGGAGGATGCGGTGTACCTCGCGGGGAGCACCTCGATGATCAGCTTTTCGCGCACGTCCTCCGGGAAAAACTCTGATCTCTACCTGTTCATGCCAAAACGGGGGAAGGCCATGCCGCTCGATCCGCGGATTAACACGCCGAGCCCTGAGTGGTGCCCGCGCGTGGGCCCGGTCAACCAGCTGTTCTTTTGCAGGGCGGACCGTCAGCTCGAGTACACGAAGGGTGCTGTTCACCCGCTTCGTTTGCCTGGAAAGTTCCGCCAGGTTCTGACCGAGGCTAACCCGACGCGTGATGGGCACTGGATGTTCTTCTGCTTGCCTCGCTACACGCCGGTGGAACTTGATCAAAACATCGAGGTCGCTCGATGGCATAAGGACGGCTCGCTGGGGGCGCCGATTCCCGTCGATCAGTGGCGTCCGCGGAACGAGTAGGTTTCGGAGCACCGGCGTTGGACGAGCGCCGTCCGGAGCCCGACGGGGCGAGCGTGGGGTGAGCCAGGGGAAAGGCCGGCCGCGGGCGGCGACGCCGGCGCAGGAAGGCGCCGTTCTGGGGCTGGCGGCGTTCGCGGTCTATGTGCTGACGCGCACGCGAGACGTTGGGGGCGACGGGACGGTGTTCGCTCTGGCCGTCGAACGGGTGCTCGAAGGACATCGTCCTTCCTGGCAGTTCTTCCATCCTTACCACGTTCTTTACAACCCGCTCGCCGCCGCGCTCGTTGCCGTCCTCCGGTTCGCCGGGATCAAGATCCTCGCCCTCGACGGGGGTGCCGTCCTCAGCGCGCTGGCCGGGGCCACCGTCGTTGGGGGCCTCGTCGTCCTCCTGCGCACGCACGGTGTTCGTGAGGGGGTGGCGCTCCTCGCAGCCGTGGGAGCCGCGGTGTCGGCGGGGCTGTGGGGATTTTCGACCCAGATGGAGGTCTACACGATTGAAGCGCTGGCCGCGTTGGTGTGGCTGGCGGTCGTCTCGAGTCCAAAGCCCAGAACGGCAGCGGTTGCGGGGTCGTTGACCTTCGCCGGGCTGTCCCATCTGGTGGCCTCTCTCCTCGTCATCCCAACGGGCATCCGGTTCTGGCGGAGGCCGAAATGGGCGATACGCACCGCCGGCGCAGGCCTCGCCGGCACCGGGGGTGTCATCGTTGCAGCACTGATCGCCGGCTCTCCGGGACTGCCGCTGTCCCAACGTCTCGCGCGGCTCATCCCGGCATCGGGCGGGTCGTACCTGAGCGCTCCGTCGGTACGTGGCGCCGTTCACGCCGTTGCAGCGCTCGGCGCGTGGCGGTGGTACGAGAGCGTGAGGCTCTTGCATCCGCCGTGGCCCCGGATCCTGACAGTGGCCGGAGGAGCTGCTGCGCTGATTCTTCTCGGCCTGATCCTGCTCGGTGCCACGACGTCGCTTGCCCGGAGATCCCGCCTCGGCACGATGGCGTTGCTCGGCTTGGGTGCGTTCGTACCCCTCTGGCTCGTCTGGGACGTGGGGAACGTCGAGCATGCGGTCGTTGCTGTCCCGTTCCTGGCGGTTCTGACCGCGCTGGGAACCGAACGGCTTCCCGCGCGCTTTGGACCGATCCTCCTGGGTACGGCGGTTGTCGTGCTTGGCCTGACGAACGCCGTGGGGTCGGCGATCCCTCAGTCGAGACCCGAGAACGGCAGGGTTTGGATCGAGGCGTCCTTCATCCGTTCTCACACGGATCCTGACGCGATCCTGCTGACTACTGGCGGCGAGGGCCGGGAGCGGCTCGGCCTTCCCTACCTCAGCGGACGGCGGATCATGGACTTGACGCTCCTGGTTCAGGCTGCGCGCCGCCAGTCGCTCCCTCCGGCAGCAGCGTTGCGGCCCTGGCTGAGTGAGGCCTCCCAGGCACACCAACTGTGGGTGATCGGCGATGTTTCAAGCCCAGCGGCGGCCGCGATGGTCTCCCGGCTGGGCATCGATCCGGCCACCTGGCGTGCAACGGTCCGGCGACTGGTTCCGGTCCAGCGCGTGGTCCTCAAACCCGATGGCGTGGTCATCATGCACCCGTTTGTGCTGACGCGCATCAGGCTCGCTCCACCCCACGTTGGAGCGAGCCGCGCCGCTTACTGAACCCCTGCGCGGAAGCTCTGCACGGGGAAGGTTCCGTTACAACCAGCATCGTCGCCGGAGAAGCCAGAACCGGTCGCCGCGACGGTACCGTTGAAGCCTTGACGCCCGTTTGAGGTGAAGGTCACCGTCCACTGGATCGTTCCGCCTGAAAAGCCGGAGGAAGCATCGGCGGGATACGACTCGGAGAAGGTTTCTCCAGACGTGAATGCGCTCAGCGGGAGCGGTGAGGGCATCCCGCTGCCAAAGGAGAACGTCCAGGTGCAGTCCGGTTGGCCGTCGCCGTCCTCGTCCTTGTCAAAGTTGAGGTAGCTCATGTCGAGAGCGGTGACCTGGCCGCCACTGATCGTCAGGGCTCCACCGGTGGCGAAGCCGAGCGAATCGTAGAGTCCGGCCTGATACGTGCCGTCGGAAGGTCCGGAGGATGCCCCGAGCGGCCACCAGCTTTCCAGGGTCGTGCCATCGGAATACCCGTTGTCGTTCTTCGAAGCAATGATGATGGCCGATCCCGACGTTACATCGACGTGAAGGGTTGCGTCGTCGAACGAGCCGCCGTAGAACGCGCCGACATTTTCATAGAAGGAGGCGCGGGGGGGAAGCGTCTTTTGCTGCGTGGCGAGCGTCGCGCCCTGCGTATCGAGGAGCGTGAACGTTAGGGTCGTTGCCGAGGTGCTCGTATTGACCGCAAAGATATTGGACCGGAAGGTTCCGGGGTGTCCAGCAGTACCGGTATTGGCAAGGCCGGTGATATCGGTTCCGTTTCCTGCTTTCGTCGCGGCATCGGCCGGCACACCTTCAAGCCCCTGGCCGAAGGTCGAGCCATCGGCGATCGTGTTGTAGATCCGCGCCTGAACGAGAACCTGGGCCGAAGAGACGATCCGGAACGCGCCTCCGCCGGTGGTTCCGAACGTCGTTTCGATCACATTCGGCAAGGACAGCGTCTGCTGAGGACCGATCGTGAAGCTGACCGGCTGCGCCGCCGAGTTGTCCGTGGCACGGGGGAGCCAGTAGATCTCGACGCTCGCCCCCTGATTCCCAGGGTTAAAAATGTTGAGATCGGATTTCCAATCGACGTTCGATCCGGTCACCCGGGCCGCTGCCGGCACGTACAGATCGGTGCCGAGGTTGAGCGCATATCCGCCGGGTGTCAGGCCGAAAACGAAGGCCAGTAGAGCTGTCACGAACAAGACACGTTTCATCGGTTGTCCTCCTCCAGAATGCGAACGGTACGTATTGAGAAACATCACCCCATTCTACACGGGGCTGCCGCGTCTGGGTTGTGAATGGGAGCATGCGAAAGTGAAGGGGGGGACTCGATGGAGCGCCGGCACTCTCTGACCGTGACGTGGGGAGATGAAGCCGTCGGCTTGGTGATCAACGGAGGCCGGGTCGTCGATGTGTTTACAGGAGGGCTCCTGGAGGCGGGCGCGGCGATCGCCGAGGGGTTCGTGGCTGGACTCGGCAAAGGGCGCGAAGGGCGGGAGAGGCTGGACGCTGAGGGCGCGTCTCTCGTGCCGGGATGGCTCGGCCCGGATCAGCACTCGGTGATGTTGATGGCCAGGCCGCCCTTGGAGGTTTCCTTGTAGCGGGAGCTCATGTCGAGGCCGGTCTGCTTCATCGTCGCCATGACCTCGTCGAGGGAGACGACGTGGTGGCCGCTCCCGGAAAGGGCGATCCGCGCAGCGTTGAGCGCCTTGACCGCGGCCATGGCGTTGCGCTCGATACAGGGGATCTGGACGAGGCCGTCAACGGGATCGCAGGTCAGGCCAAGGTTGTGTTCCATGCCGATCTCGGCGGCGTTCTCCACCTGCTCAGGGGTGCCTCCGAGAACCTCGGTCAGACCGGCGGCCGCCATGGAACAGGCGACGCCGACCTCACCTTGGCACCCAACCTCGGCGCCGGAGATGGAGGCCCGCTCCTTGTACAGGATGCCGATGGCGCCAGCGGTCAGAAGGAAGGGCCGGTGGCGTGGGCCGATGCACGATGGGAGGAACTTCTCGGTGTACCGCATCACCGCCGGGATGATGCCCGCGGCGCCGTTGGTTGGCGCGGTGACGACACGGCCGCCGGCGGCGTTCTCCTCGTTGACGGCGAGGGCGTAGAGGCTAACCCAGTCGAGCACAGCCAGCGGATCGCCGAACGCCCCCTCGTTCTGACGTGAGAGCCGTTCGTAGAGATCGGGAGCACGGCGCCTGACCTTGAGTCGGCCCGGTAAGACGCCGCGGATGGTGAACCCGCGCTCGACGCACCGCTGCATGGTGTCGTTGATCCGGTCGAGGCCGGCCTCGATCTGCTCGGGGCTCCGCCAGGTTTTCTCGTTCTCAAAGACCATCCCGGAGATGGCGAGGCCAGAGGCGTGGGCCATCTCGAGCATCTCCCGCCCGGAGTTGAAACCGTACGGCAAGGAGGGACTCGACTTCTTCAATTGGTCATCTCGCGCCGTCTTGTGCCCGACGATGAAGCCACCGCCGATCGAGTAGAAGACCTTGCGGTAGAGCTCGTTGCCAGCGCCATCATCAATGGTAAAGCGCATGCCGTTGGGATGGAAGGGAAGCTGCTCGTCCTCCCGGAAGAGGATGTCCTCGGCGGGGGAGAACCGGATCTGCCGCGTACCACCGAGGCTCAACGAGCCGTTCTTGGCAACGGTCTGGTAGAGCACATCTTCCTGGCCGGGATCGATCGTATCTGGCTTTTCGCCCAGCAGACCCCAGACGATCGCCTTGTCGGTGTTGTGTCCCCGGCCGGTGGAGGCCAGGGATCCGAACAGCTCAACCGTGAGATGTCCGGTGCGTTCGAAGAGGCCGTGTTTGCGGAGCTTGTCCAGGAGGAATCCGGCCGCCCGCATCGGTCCGACCGTGTGAGAGCTGGACGGCCCGATCCCGATCTTGAAGATGTCGAAGATGCTCAGTGCCATGAGCGGATCATACCACCGGGCCGGAATCGATCATCGAGAAGGCATCTTCCCATGCGCGCATCTGGGCGTCGGAGAAGCCCAGATGGTGGCCGATCTCATGAAGCAGGGTGAGCTGGATCTGACGGATCAGCTCCGGGCGTGTCCGGCAGGCGGCCAGGAGCGGCCTGCGGAAGATGAAGATCGCATCGGGGAGGACGTTGCCGTAGCCACCGCCGCGGCGGTCGAGTGAGACACCGCTGTAAAGCCCGAAAAGCGTGCTGCGGGCGGGATCGAGGCCGACCGATTCAATCATGTCCGGGGTTGGCACATCACGAACCTGAATCACGACGTTGTCCATCAGCTGGGCGAAGGCAAACGGCACGAGGTCCATCGCCTCGGCCACGACCTCCTCGAACGCATCACGGCTCATCTCCATACAGGCATGGTACACGGACCGGATGCGGACGGAGGAGCCATCTGGAGAGGTTGCTGCGCTGTGCGCCGCTTCTTTGCGAGACCGGTGGGAAGAGGAACGAAACGCAGAAGCATCAGGGGGTGGAGCCACAGCCATCCCTCCCTTGCAATCCTGAGGAGGCGAACGCTTTCCTTCCCTTGTCATCCTGAGTGGTGCGCCAAAGGCGCACCGCGAAGGATCTGGCCGGGAGGCGGGCAAGTATGACGCCTTCCACCCGGCTAGCTCCCCGAAGGCTGCCACGATCGCTCACGCACCGGGATTTCCTCTGCGCCCCCGGCGTTCCCCGCGAGAAACCTCCTGGACGGGGGGAAGAGGGCGTTTCTGTTTCCACGTCTGTAGCAGTTATTCAACACCGTCCCCAGCTCGCCATGAGCCATCGGGAGAACCCAACCGCAGAGAACGCAGAGGGTCGCAGAGGAAGGCCTAGATAAGATCAACACTGTCCCTTACTCATGTGGTCGCCGTTCCCACCACGAAGCCTTTTGGGCCCCCCGCCCAGATCCTTCGCCTTCGGCTCAGGATGACAAGGGAAGGGGCATGGCTCAGGATGACAGCGGCGGGGGTCTGGCGGCCCAGGATGACATTCGGCGGCGTTCGGGATTATTCAACACTGTCCCCTTCTCAGGCCTCTCTGGTGCTAGGCAACTCTTGTTCGTCGTCGAGAGGAGCCGCAGACGCTCCTCACTTGTCGTCCTGAGCGGCGTGCCGGAGGCGAGCCTCGAAGGATCTGGGCGGCGGGCATATTCAACACTGTCCCCACCTCCTGAAGATCCATCTGGAGAACGCAACCGCAGAGGGCGCAAAGGTTCGCAGAGAGCAGAGCAGCGCAGCAACCTCCTGGATGACAACGCCAGAACTTTTTCCCCGTCAAGCGTATACTGGGAGTAGCGATGCGGATGTGCGGGAAGCGATGGGTGGTATCAGAAATGTTGTGTCGGGGGGGACCAGGCGGAGGGAGGAGAGGAGGAGAAGAGATGGCAGCCTCACAAAGACCGAGCTCGTGGCGCTTCCTTTTGGTGTGCCTTTTCGTTGGGTGTGTCCTTCTGGCAGGGCCGGCGCTGGCTGGCAGGCCGCAGACGAGGGGTACGTTCTCGGGATCGTTGTCCGTCACGTCGATCCGGATGCTCGTCCGGGCGGTCGATGCGCACGGCAACCCGGTCAGCGACCTGACGCCAAAGGACATCCGCGTGCTCGAAGACGGCAAGCCGGTCGGGCGCGTGACGGTTGTCCCGTTTCTCACGGCCCATGCTGCAGGCAGGACGCGCGCCCCGGCCGTCACGCTCTACTTTCAGAACGAGCTCCTCGACCGTGGCCGGATGCGCTCGGCGATCAAGGGACTTATAAAAGACGCGGCTCAACTAACGGCGCTCGGGCCTGTCCGCATCGTCGTGGCCGATCCGGCGCCGCGCGTCGTGGCAGATGGCGTGACGGCTCCAGGAGCTCTGATGCGCATTCTCGGTGTGCTGCCCCGGAAGTACCCTCCACATCAAAAGATTTCGAGGTTACGGAGGCAGTTCAACCGCGATCTCAACGGCTCCATGGGCTTGACGAGCCGTTTAGCCGCCATGAACTACCGGCAGGAGGAGGCCGTGATCCGCCGGGAGATCGAACGGATGCAGATCTGGGCCGTCTCCCAGCCCCGGCTCCAGGACCGGATCCTGCTGGTCATTTCCGGCGGGTTCGATCTCAACCCGTGGGAGTACTACTCGACCTACGTGCAGTGGGCCAGCGGGGGCGCGCTGCCGGGCCGCAAGACTTTGCCGGAGCACGATGTGGTCAACGAGACTTCCGTTGCTGCCCTTTTCGAGCAGGTCAGCCAGGAGCTGGCCGGGATGGGGTGGACGGTGGTCTCGTTTACCGGCGGCGTCGCTCAGACCGACACGACTTCGACGGCCGATGTCTCGGGGAATACCCGCTTCGAGACGGCCGAAAGCCCGTATGCAGTGGGGATGACGCCCAACCAGGGCACGATGCTGCTCCACCCGAACGAACCGCTGCGCATTACGGCGGGCGTCTCGGGTGGTTCTGTCGCCGCCTCGCCGAAGGCATTGACCAAGACGCTGCACACGTATGTTAAAGCGTACGAGCTCACCTACACGGTCACGCGGCCGCCCGACGGCAAACTGCACCACGTCGAGATCACGCCGCGGCGGCACGGGATCGTCATCTACGCACCACGGCTTGTCCGTAGCGTTACGAAGGCCGGCATCGACCGCAACTGGGCGTTGAGTCTGCTCGACCACCGGCGGGTGAACGGCGACCTTCATGTCACCGCCCAACTGACCGGGCTGTCCGGCAGCAAGAGGAAGGGATACCGTGGACGGCTGGTGGTCAGGACGAACATGTCCCGGTTCCTCGAGCTGTTCCACGAAACGGGAGCGCCGAAGATCCGGTTGACGATCGCCGCCGATTTCGGGGCGTTGACGCCGTTTATGACCCAGTGGAAGCCGCAGCCGCTGCGCCTCGTCGACAGCCAGGGAGACTGGGTCGGCAGCTGCCTGCTCCGGTGGCCGGTCAAGGCGAAAAACCTCGCCGTCGTCGTGAGCGAGGCGGCGACCGACATCTGGGGCGGCACAGTGATCCCTCTGCCTCATCCCAAGTGAGGTTGTTGCGCTGTGCGGAGCCCGCGTGATTCCAGTGGATACGGCCACGATCGAAGCTCGCTCGCGCCCACGCCAAGGCGACCGGTCGCGGGGAGAGCCCCCGAGGGAGCGCGGACTTCAGTCCGCATCGGACGCTCGTCCGCGCTCCAAGGCTGTCTCCGGCCGACGCCGCACAGCACAACAACCTCCAACTGAGCTGGACCAGCGCCCTTGCCCGGGAGTCTGCTAGGGTGACGTCGTGGAACGGGTGCTCGTCAAGATCTGCGGGCTGACGCGGCCAGAAGACGCCGGTGCGGCCATTGAGGCCGGTGCGGACCTCGTTGGCTTTGTCTTCGTGCCCGGGACCCCGCGGGCGCTTGATCCGGCGCAGGCTCGCTGGATTCGCGGTCTCCGGGGTGCCGCGAAGGCCGGTGTCTTCCGGGATCAGCCGCTCGAGCTCATCGTGGCGATCCGGCGTGAGCTGGGGCTCGACTGGATTCAACTGCACGGCTCTGAGCCCGGCTGGTACCTCGACCGTCTCGGGCCGCATGTGCTCCGGCGCGTGCCGCTGGCGGGCACCGTCGATTGGCGGCGGGTCGGTGAGCTCGCCGGGCGGTGTCTCCCTCTGCTCGACCCGGGCGCCGGAGATGGGATCGCCTTCGATCGTGCGCTCTTGACGGATCGTCCGGCGGGCCTGCGTTTCGGCGTGGCTGGCGGATTGCGTCCGGAGACGGTGGGTGAGGTGATCCGACAGATCCAGCCGGCGCTCGTCGATGTTTCCTCCGGCGTCGAGCGTGCGCCCGGGCTCAAAGATCCGGCCCGGATCAAGGCGTTCGTTGAGGCGGTTCGAGCGGCCGGGAGCGGTGCGATACAATCGGGGACGGATCGGGGGAACGATGAAAGCTGGACCTGACGAGAAGGGATATTTTGGCGTCTACGGCGGCAGCTTCGTGCCGGAGACGTTGATGGCGCCGCTCGCAGAGCTGAGCAAGGCGTACCAGCGGGCGCGCCGCGACCGGGAATTTCAGGGGCGGCTCGATGAGCTTCTGGCATCCTACGTTGGGCGGCCGACACCGCTCTACCTGGCGAACCGGTTATCGGCCCGCATGGGGGGCGCGCGGATCTGGCTGAAGCGCGAAGATCTCTGCCATACCGGGGCTCACAAGATCAACAATGCGCTCGGTCAGGCGCTGCTGGCCCGGAAGATGGGGAAGGAGCGGGTGATCGCCGAGACTGGCGCTGGCCAGCACGGGGTGGCGGTGGCAACGGCAGCCGCGCTGCTCGGTTTGATGTGCCGGGTGTACATGGGCTCAGAGGATATGCGGCGCCAGGCCCCGAACGTGCGGCGGATGCGGCTTCTCGGGGCCGAGGTGGTGCCGGTCGAGTCCGGGTCGCGGACGCTCAAGGACGCGATCAACGAGGCGCTGCGCGACTGGGTGACCAACGTGCGGACGACCCACTACATCCTCGGATCCGTCCTGGGACCGCACCCGTACCCGATGATCGTGCGCGACTTCCAGTCGGTGATCGGCCGTGAGGCGTTTGGACAGTTCCGCAAGGCCACGCGAGGCCTGCCGGATCTCGTGGTCGCCTGCGTCGGCGGTGGATCGAACGCAGCGGGGATCTTCTCGGCGTTCATCCCCCACGAACGGGTGCGGCTGGTCGCCGTCGAAGCGGGGGGGCGCGGAACTGGTGCCGGCGAGCACGCCGCGCGCTTTGCGGGCTCGGGGAGGCCTGGCGTCATCCACGGGACCTATACCTGGCTCCTCCAGGACGCCGACGGTCAGGTCGAGCCAACCCACTCGGTCTCCGCGGGGCTCGACTACCCGGCGATCGGACCCGAGCACGCGATGTGGCACGATACCGGCCGCGTCAGCTACACGCGGATCGGGGACCGTGAGGCGCTCGGATCGTTTCATCTCCTGTCCGAAACGGAGGGCATCATTCCGGCGCTGGAATCGGCACACGCGATCGCGTACGCGATCAAGGTGGCACCTGCAATGCCGCTGAAGGCCAACATCCTCGTCAACCTCTCCGGGAGGGGCGACAAGGATCTCGACGAGGTCGGCCGTCTCGAAGGGGGGAGCGTATGAGCCGCCTTGCCGATGTTTTTCAGGCGGCGCGGAAGGAACGGCGAGCGGCGTTCGTGGCGTACGTGACAGCTGGGGATCCGGCGCCCGATCACACCGTCGGGATTGTGCGTGCGCTCAGGCGTGGCGGCGCGGACGTTGTGGAGCTCGGCATCCCGTTCTCCGACCCGATCGCGGACGGTCCAACCAACCAGCGGGCTGCGGAGCGCGCGCTTGAGGCGGGGATGACACCCCGGGGTGTCATCGAGACCGTTGCCGCCATCCGGTCGGCTGGAGAGGATCTGCCGGTTGTGCTCTTCACCTACGCCAATCCCGTTGTGCAGTACGGGGTGCGGCGCTTCGCTGAGGACGCCGCGTCCGCAGGGGCGGACGGGGTGTTGCTGACCGACGTTCCGGTGGAGGAGATGGAACGGTTCCGGCCGGCGTTCACCGCGGCTGGGCTCGATCCGGTGCTCCTGGTGACGCCGACATCGACCAAGGAGCGCATCCGGGCGGCCGCGCGGCTCAGCAGGGGGTTTCTCTACTACGTGTCCAGGACGGGCGTGACCGGGGTTCAGACGCATCTCGGACGGTCGCTTGACACAGAGCTGCGCGCCGTCAAGAAACTCAGCAAGCTGCCGGTCGCCGTTGGATTTGGCATCTCCTCGCCGCGGCAGGTGGCTGAGGCCGCCCGTCTTGCAGACGGTGTCGTTGTTGGCTCGGCGATCGTCGACCAGATCGCCCGGATCGGCGCGAACGATGCGCTAGCAGACACCATCCAGCGGTTCGTCACGCCGCTGGCCGAAGCGTGCCGCCGCAGGTAGGGCGCAGCGTGGAGCACGGCCCGGCGTAGGGGGGGCGGATGGGCAGGCCACGGCGCAAGAGGCTTGGGCAACACTTTCTGACCGATCGCCGGGTGATTGGCCGGATCGCTGGCCTCCTCGAAGACGATCCGCCAAGGGTCCTCGAAATCGGCCCTGGCCGTGGCGCGTTGACCGGGGTGCTGGCGCAGCGGTTCGAGCGCGTGCTCGCGCTGGAGCTTGACGAACATCTCATCCCGGGGCTTGAAGAGCGGTTTGCCGATCAGCACGTCGAAATTCTCCATAACGACGCGCTGACGGTGCCGTTTGCCACCTTACTCAAAGAAGAGGCGCCGTGGCAGGTCGCGGCCAACCTGCCGTACTCCGTCGGGACCGCGATCCTCCGGAGGCTTCTTCCGTTGCACGGCGTCATCTCCCGCCTGGCCGTCATGCTGCAACTCGAGGTGGCCCGGCGGATCGTCGCACAACCTGGCGAGAAGGCCCATGGTCTGCTGGCCCTGGAGCGGGCAGCTTGGGCGGACGCGCGCATCGCGTTTTCCGTGCCGCCACAGGCGTTCCGGCCGCGTCCACGCGTGATGTCGGCAGTCCTGGTCATCGATCTGCACCCGTCCCGGTACGATGCCGAAACCCTCAACCGGGCGTTGGCGCTCGCTGCACACGCCTTGACGACACCCCGGAAGATGCTGTCGAACGCTGTACGGCCGGCCGTGCCGTCCGGTGATCTCCTCGCGGCCGGCCTGACACCGTCGTGCCGGCCGGGGGACGTCGATCTCGACGGCTGGGTGCGGCTCGCCAAAACGTACCGCGCCGGAGGGGACGGATGAACGAGCGTTTTGCCTCTTGGAGGGCGCAACGGTGGGTGGTTGCAGCGGGGATCGGGCTCGCGGCGTGCGTCATTGTCCTGGTGTACCTGCCGGTGTTTGGGTTTCAATTGACTGGGGATGACTACCAGATGGCCCAGTTTGCCCACGAGACGCTGCACAATGCCCGGCTGCTGCTCGCCCCGCTGGGGCAGTTCTTCCGGCCGTTGACAAACTGGAGCTTCATGCTCGACAGACTCCTGTGGGGAACGCATCCCGCCGGCTCCCATGCGACGACACTGCTGATCCACATTGTGGCAGCGGCTCTGTTGCTTCTGGGCGCGAGGAGGCTCAGCCTCTCACCGCTGGCGGCGACGGTCATCGCCCTGCTGTGGTCTGTGGCGCCGTTTACCGATGAAAACGCGGTCTCGGCCGCGATCCGGCACCAGAACTTCTTGCTGATCTTCTGGATGGCGCTGGTGCTCGTCTGGCCATCGACGGAGCGGAGCGAGCGATGGACGGCCTGGAGGCAGGCCGGGGTGGCGGTGCTCGTCGTGGCGCTCCTGCTGACCAAGGAGAGCTGGGTCGTGACCCCTGCGCTCGTCTTTGTCATCGATCTCGCGGCCGGAGGGTGGCGTTGGAAGAAATCTTTGAAACCCGCAGCGATCCTTGCCGTTCCCGCCGTCATGTACACGGTCCTCCGCTTTCTCCTGATCCCAACGACGGGTGGATATTTCAGCTTCTCATGGCATCCGCTCCTCAAGGTCCCGAACATGCTGGCGTCGTTTCTGTGGATGGAGGAGCTCGCGCCGATGGCGTTCCGGCTGCACTGGACCGGTGTGCTGGCCTCCTGTGCCGTTGGGGCCCTCATGGCCATCGGGTGGCGGAACCGTTCCAGGGCGGCTGTCGTGGGCTCCGCCTTTCTTTTCATTCCGCTGCTTCCGACGCTCTTCGTACCGTTCCAGCCTCAGCGGTACACGGCAATCCCGTATGCTGGATTTTTGCTGCTCATCGCGGGAGTTGCCAACGAGATGTCGGGCCGGCTTCCCGAACGGGCCGTTCGTCCCGTCACCGCCGTGATCGTGTGTGTCGTCGTCCTGACTGGCGCGGCCAGCATCAGGACAACACGTGCCGATCTCGCCGATTGGAGGCGGGTCTCTGACGCCCACGCGCGCCTGCTGGCCGAGGCGGAAGCCGTGACCCCAACCTTGCCGCTTCGTGAACCGGTTCTCGTCGTTCGGATGGAGTCCAACACGCCGTTGGCCAACATCGCACGGCATCTCTTAGGCGTGGGGAAACCGTTCTTTGTCCGTGGCTCCGACCCAGACGGCCTGATCGATGCGGGAGCGCTCTTCGATTGGGTCCTGGACCGCGACGATGTGATTGTCAGGCGTCTGACTCTCGATGAGGTCCCAACCGGAGCGCAGGGCCGCGTGCTCTTCCACCTTCCGGATCGCTTCCGCTGGCTCGGCCATCCGGTGTCGAAGCTGAAAGAGCGCGTCCGGAGCATGCGGGCCCGCGGGATCCGCGTCCGGATCATCGAAGCGTTCCCGCTCGATCCAGCGGGTCAGCCCGCGCGAAAGGGATCATCGTGACGGCGCGTGCCGTCGCAACGGCCGGAGAGCTCCGGGTTTCAGCCCGGCTCGGTGGTAACATCAGAGGCGGATGATGGCTCATTCGTCCGTTGTGGGGTGAGATGCGGCACGTTCGCGGGCGAAGAGCGCGGGAGCGTTGGGGCCTCTGCCGTCTTCGGCCTCGTGTGGTGAGGCGGGGTCAACGGCCCCCTCGTTCGTACACTCCGTGGGCGACGGATGGGCACGGAAGTCATGACCGCTGGGAGGATGCTGATGAGCGTATGGCAGGCAATGATCCTTGGATTGATCCAGGGATTGACGGAGTTTCTCCCGGTATCCTCCTCAGGTCACCTGGCGCTGGCCCAAATGCTGATCCCCGGTTTTCATCAGCCGGGCGTCGTGTTCGATGCGATGCTCCACGTTGGCACGGCCGCCGCTGTCGTGTGGGCCGAGCGGCGGCTCATTCTCCGGTGGCTGACGACGGCCTCCGGGTGGCGGCTGATCTGGTTTCTTGCCCTGGGAACCGTGGCCACCGGGGTGTTTGGCCTGCCGTTGCGTCACGTCGCCGAGGCGGGTTTCGGCCATGCTGAGGAGGTGGGCATTTTCCTCCTCATCACCGGTGCCATTGTCCTGAGCACCCGCTTCTTGACGGGCCGGGGGAGCACCGAAACGAACATGACGTGGAAACAGGCTGCGGGGATCGGCCTGGCGCAGGGGCTTGCTGTCTTCCCGGGTCTTTCGAGATCGGGAACGACGATCGCTGCGGGGCTCGGTATCGGCCTCGACCGGAGTTGGGCGGCGAGATTCTCGTTTCTTCTCAGTGTGCCTGCGATCGCCGGGGCGACTCTGGTCGAGGTCGTTGGGAACCGCGGGCAGCTGGCGGCCAGTGGACACGCTTTCTGGATTGCGTGTTTCGCCGGCGCTGTGACGGCCGGAATCTCCGGGTACGTGGCGTTGGGTCTCGTCATCCGGACCGTGACATCCCGCAGTTTTCACCGCTTTGCGTGGTACTGTCTTCCCGTGGGTCTGCTCGTCATCGTGCTGGGTTTGGGAGGTCTCCTGTGAACGAACGGATCGTCCGGGAGACGATCGCCGTCGGACTGCTTCTGACGGCCGTGCTCCTGGCGGTAGCGCTCGCGTCCTACAGCCCGATGGATCCAAGCCCGTTCCATGTGTCGACGCTGCGCGAGCACCCTGCCAACCTTGCGGGCTGGCTGGGGGCGACTCTCGCCGCGGGACTGCTTGGCCTGATCGGGATCGCAGCGGTCATCACGCCCGTGCTGGCGGCCATCGGCGGGTGGAGGGTGCTTCACGGGACCAAGCTCCGGAGCCCGCGTCTGACCGTGCTCGGCTGGGCGATGCTCCTGGCCGGCTTGCCGGGGTTCATCAATTTAGCGTGCACCGATCTGGTTTTCCGGGGCGGGTCGATGTCGTGTGGCGGGTTGCTGGGCAGGGCCGTGGACGATCTCTTCGCCGGGATCGCCGGGCCTGCCGGCCGGCTCGTCCTGTTGGTCTTCCTCGTCATTGCCGGTGCGCTCTTCGTTTCCGGTAAGTCGGTGGCGAGGCCGGTGGACAGGTGGATCGAACGATGGAGGCATGCACGGGATGTGAGGATCGCGCGGAGGCGGCAGCGCCGCGAGGAAAAGGCACGGAGCAAGGCTCAAAGGCGCGTGCTCCAGCGGCAGTTGAGCCGAATCGGTGAGAGCGACGCGAACGGACCGGCGGGGCTGACCGTCAAAGAGCTCGAAGGGAAGGGGAAGTTCCGGATCCGGCGGAAGGTCGTAACCGGTCCGGCGGGACCCGCCGTGGTGGATGGCGATTCAAAGACGGCATCCGGCAGGAAGCGCCGGAAGGGGAAGCGTTCCACCCGGACCAAGGAGCCAGTGGCCGAGCCCGTCGTTCAAGAAGAGTTTGATTTTGTCGAAGAGTTGGAGGGGTATAACCTGCCGAGCCTTTCCTTCCTGGAGCCAGCTGATCCGGAGGAGCCGGAGGACTCGGACAGGCTGCTCGCGACCGGGAAGCTTCTGACGGAAAAATGCCGGGAGTTCAGGGTTGGAGGCGAGGTCGTCAACATCCGGACTGGACCGGTCATCACGACCTACGAGTTTCAGCTCGATTCCGGGATCAAGATTGCAGCGCTCCAGAATCTTTCAGAAGATCTCGCGCTTGCTCTTGGAACGACGTCGGTTCGAATCGCACGGATTCCCGGAAGGGCGACTGTTGGGATTGAGGTTCCCAACCGTCAGCCGAAAACGATCCGGTTACGAGCGTTGCTTGAAAGTGATGCGTTCCAGCGCGCACCGTCCAAACTGACGCTGAGCCTTGGGGTCGACATCCTGGGCAAGCCGTACTTTGCCGATCTGCAGCGGATGCCACACCTGTTGATCGGGGGCACGACGGGCGCGGGGAAGTCGGTCGGGATCAACGCCATGATCATGTCGATCCTGTACAAAGCAAAGCCCGATGAGGTCAAGTTCATCATGGTCGATCCGAAGATGGTCGAGCTCGGCGTCTACGCTGATATCCCCCATCTCTTGGCTCCGATCATCACCGACGCGAAGAAGGCGGCCAATGCGCTGGGGTGGGCGGTCGCCGAGATGGACGGCCGGTACAAGCTTCTCGCCGGTCTTGGAGTCCGCAACCTCGAGCAGTACAACCGGCTCGTGGCCGATCCGGCCCAGATGCGCAAGGTCCAGGACCGGCTCGGTGATGAGCTCGTGGCCGGCGAAGAGCTGACGCCACTTCCCTACATTGTGATCATCATCGATGAGCTCGCGGACCTGATGTTGACGAGCTCCCGGGCGGTGGAGGAATCGATCACCCGGCTTGCGCAGAAGGCCCGGGCGGTCGGCGTTCACCTGATTTGCGCGACCCAGCGTCCCTCGGTCGATATTCTGACCGGCATCATCAAGGCGAACTTCACATGCCGGATTTCCTACCAGGTTCGCAGTAAGTTCGACTCGCGGACAATCCTGGATGCGATCGGTGCGGAACACCTGTTGGGCAAGGGGGACATGCTTTTCCTGGCACCGGCCAGTCCGGCGATGAAACGGTTGCACGGTCCGCTCGTGACGGTCAAGGAGATCGCGACGGTCGTGCGGTACATCAAGCGGTTCGGCTCCCCCGAGTACCAGCGCGATGTTCTGACTCACAAGGCGCTCGGCGGGAAGAAACGCGGCGGGCGCCAAACGTCTTCAGAGGCGCCGGGCCCAGCGGATGATCCGATGTACGAAGAGGCCGCGCGGCTCGTCATCAGCACGGGCAAGGCGTCGGCGAGCTTCATCCAACGACGGCTGCGGCTCGGATACACGCGTTCGGCACGTTTACTCGATATGATGGAGGCGGAGGGGCTCGTGGGGCCACTCAACGGCGCCAAGGGACGTGAGGTTCTGGTGCCGAAGAATTATTTCGACGAGGTCGATGCGACCCATGCCCTCAATGGACCCGTCGACGATGGTCAGGAGGACAGATGATGAGCGACATTTTGACGAATCTGGCTGGCCTTGGGCTCGTGAGCGTCGTTGGGGCGTTTGGTATTGCCATTCTCCTCGTGATCTTCGTTGTCAGCATCATGTCGCGTCCGCGCGTGTTCTGCGAATATCTCAAGACGATGACGGGGATCGAGCTCAAGCCATCAGTCGTCAGACGGCGGTTCAAGCAGCGCGGCAGGGCCGGGGTCCGCGACCTGCTGATCGATCTGTTGATTCAAGAAGATCTTGCTGATCCCGATCGGATTGTGACACCCGATTCGAAGCCGGATCTCTCGGTGTTCGAGGAAGACCGCTAGCGCGTTACAAACTTTGCAAACTGTGCCTGGCGCAGCCGGCCGAGATCGATTTTAAGCACGGCGGCGTGGCGTCCGCGGGCGGGGCAACGTGCTTCCGCCATCCGGTATGGAAGTGTGATCAATGAACGGCCAGCGCCCCGGTCAGCCTGTGAGCGATGCGGCGTTCCAACGCGGCACGCTCCCACCTGGTTTGCCCATACGACGGCGGCACCGAGTTGTGTGGCGAGCGCCCGGGCGAGATCCCGCCCCGCCGCGGCGTGCTGCGGGCTGAGCCACGGCCAGGCCGAGGCGGCAAGCAGGATGTCGACCCGTCCCTCGAGATGTGCGGCCTCACCTGCAAACGTCATGTCGTAGCAGATGAGGGGCGCGATGCGGGCGCCGCGAAATGACAGGATGTGCGGTGGCGTGCTGCCAGCGGAAAACGAGGCCGCCTCACCGGTCCACAGGTGCTGCTTGACGTACAGATGCCGTGTGCCATCCGGTTGGACGAGCAGGAGCGCGTTCTCGATGACGCCATCCGGTCTTCGATGTGGCAGCCCTACGGCGACGAGCGCATCGAGGCGGCGGGCCCATTCCCGTGTCCACTCCTCGGTTTCGCCGCCGTCCGGCTCGGCGAGTGCGGCATAGTCCAGCGCCGGGTCATACCCCGTCAGCGCCAGCTCGGGGAGCAGCACGACATCGGCGCACAAGGTGTCGAGCAGGCGGCCGTACCGTGCCCGTGACCGTTCGGGGCGGCCCCGAACGGCTGGAGCTTGGACGACGGCGGCAGACAGCCTCAGCATCGGGATGATGATAACGCTATCATGGGCGGGTGCCGCAGATTCGAGTGCTCCCCGACCAGCTCGTCAACCGCATCGCTGCGGGAGAGGTGGTCGAACGTCCGGCATCAGTCGTCAAGGAGCTCGTTGAAAACAGCCTCGATGCCGGGGCCAGGCGGATCCGGATCGAGCTGGCCGCGGGTGGCCGGTCGCTGATCCGTGTCAGCGATGACGGTTCTGGAATGGATGCGGACGATGTGCTTCTGGCCCTCGAACGGCATGCAACCTCCAAGATTGCACGGCCGGAAGACCTCGGACACATTGCGACGCTCGGGTTCCGTGGCGAGGCAATCCCCTCGATCGCCGCTGTCTCCAGGTTTGAGCTCATCAGTTGCGCCGATCCCGCCGAGGGCGGAACCCGGGTGACGGTCGAGGGCGGCCGGATTCTCGGCGTCGAGGGTGTGGCACGGCCTCAAGGGACGACAGTCACGGTGCGGGACCTCTTCTTCAACGTGCCTGCGCGGCGGAAGTTCCTGCGTTCCCCGGAGACGGAGCTCCGTCACGCCCAGGAGACCGTTGCGGCAGCATCACTGGCCCGGCCGGATGTCGGTTTCGAGTTGCGTCACGGACCCCGGACGCTGATCGAGCTGACACCCGCAACGGATCCTGCGGGGCGGTTCGCGGCGTTGGGCCGGGGAAACGTTGCACCCGCACGTTTTGAAGAACGGAGCGGCCAGGTTCGGGTCTGGGGCTTCATCGCGCCGGGCCGTGGCAGCGGCCGGCCCGCGTTGACCTTTCTCGTCAACGGACGTCCGGTCCGGGACCGGCTGCTCGTCGGCGCCGTGATGCGGGTGCTGCGCGAGGGGGGTGGTGGCTTTGGGGGCGCCCGGGCCGCCGTCTTCGTCGAAGTTCCTCCAGAGGAAGTCGATGTCAACGTCCATCCGGCCAAGGCGGAAGTACGGTTTGCCCGGTCGGGACAGGTCTTTGCAGCCGTGGAACGTGCCGTCCGGCAGGGCGTGACGGCGAGCCATGGGCATGTCGGCGTGACCCGGCTCGAACCGCTGGCGCCAATGCCGGAGCGGGCGGCGTGGCCCTATGGCGGTACGAGCACGCCCGACCCAGGGATTGCCGAGGTGCCGCTCTTTGAGCATCCCGTGTACGGCCGGGGCAGCGCTCCGGCGCCGGCGGCTGACGATTGGGCCGAGCCTGCTCCTGCTTCCGCGCCGCGCTCCGGGGCGCGCCCCTGTGCTCCGGACACGCCGTTCGGACGGCTGATCGGGCAGTACCGGCGCTCGTTCCTCCTGTTGGAAGATGAAGAGGGGCTGGTCATCGTCGATCAGCACGTCGCCCATGAGCGGGTTCTCTACGACCGGATCCGGAAACGGCTGGCCGGCTCAGCAGCACCCGCTCAGCGGTTATTGACACCGGTGCTGATCACGCTCGACGAGGCCAGAGCGGGGGCGATCGGCCGGGTGGCACCGTTGCTCGTTCGCACCGGGATTGAGGCCGACCGCTTCGCGCAGGACACCGTCCGGATCTCGGCGGTGCCTCCGGACTGCTCACCCGAAGCGGCGCAGGAAACGGTCGAGCGGCTGCTGGAACGGGCGACCGATCTCGACGGTGTTCCGGAACGGGTGACCGCGGAGCTCGAGGAGGAGCTGGCGGCCTCGCTCTCCTGCAGGGCGGCGATCAAGGTCAATCATCCGCTGACGCCAGCCGAGCAGATGGCGTTGCTCCGGGATCTCGCGGCGAGCGAAGATCCGTACCGCTGCCCCCACGGGCGGCCGATCATCCTGCGCCTGTCCGAGGCGGAGATCGAGCGCAGGCTTGGGAGACGCTGATGCGACGAGAACAGTGGCACGTGACGGAGGCGTTGCTCTTCCTGCACTTCGCGTTCTACTTCATGACGACGACGGCTCCGGCGAAACGGGTGCTTCTCGCGCTGATTCCCGGGATGGTTGCGCAGCGGCCATGGACCGTCGTCACATTTCAGTTCCTGCACGGCGGGATGATTGGCTTCTTCTTCTCGATGCTGATCCTCTGGTTCATGGCGCGCCCGCTCGAAGAGGAATGGGGCTCGTTGCACTTTCTCATTTTCTGGGCGATCTCGGTGGCCGGCGCCGCCGTCACGGCCATCCTCTTTGGCCAGCCGCTGGCCGGGGACATCTTCCTCGACACATCCCTGCTCTTCACCTACGCGTTCGTCTCGCCTGACACGGAGTTTCTGCTCTTCTTCATCCTGCCGGTCAAGGTCAAATGGCTCGCCATCCTCGGTGGCGGGTTCCTGCTGTTTTCCGCCTTCTCTTCGTACGGTCCCGCCGGGGGGCTGGCCAATGCGGCCGGGATGTCTTCGGGGTTTATTTTCTTTCTGGCGACCCGGAAGCTGCCATCACGCAGGACAGTGGCATACAAGGTCAAGAAGGCGCGTGTAGAACTGACGGCGGCGGCCAAGGAGACCGTCATCGAACGGCGGAATCTCGGGTGGGACCGCCGCGTTCGGGAGCTCGCCGCACGGGTGGATGCTGGAGAAGCGTTGACGAAGGATGACGAGGCGTTCCTGGCAGAGCTCGAAGCGGCGAAGGACCGGTCCGTGACAATCTGCGCGCCCGAGGAGTTCGGATTTGCCCAGGATCCGGTGTGCCGCAAGTGTGCCGGGTACCCCGAGTGCGCCCTCCGCCGGATCCGAAGCTCCAAACCCTGAGCGTGGCAGTAGGGCTGCGACGGGGGTCATGCGGCGCCTGACACGCGTCATCTGAGTGTGGCATCATGGATGTGGCGAAGGATCTTCTCTTCGCAGGCACTCGAGAGGGAGGAGAATCACAATGAGCGATCAACTGACCCCTGAGGATGTCCGGTTTGTGTTGAAGAACGTCATGCACCCGGCGATCGACCATTCGCTCCTGGACCTCGGTATCGTCAAGGATTTCACCGTCACGGGGAAGGTGGTCAACGTTGTCATGGCGATGCCCTTTCCCGAGGTTCCGATCAAGGACATGCTGATCGATCTCGTCCGCCAGCCGCTGATCGGGATCGGAGCGCAGCCCGAGTTCGAGCTGACGGTCATGAACGACGAGGAACGTCAGCATTTCCTCGAGATGGAACAGTCCGGCTGGAGGGGCATGTAGCACCCAGGTTGTTGCGCCGAGCGCCGCTTCTTTCGGAGACCGGTGGGAAGAGGAATGAAACGCAGAGGCGCAACGAGGCGGAGGTGCGGTCAGCCCTCCCCTGTCATCCTGACTTGTGTGCCGGAGGCGAAGCCTTTCCTTCCCCTATCATTCCGAGGAGGCAATGCCTTCCCCCCCACTGTCATTCTGAGGAGGCGATGCCTTCCCCCCCACTGTCATTCTGAGGAGGCGAAGCCGACGAAGAATCTGGGCGGGGGGACGACCGCGAAGAAAAGGCAACCGCGGAGGTTGCAGAGGTTCGCAGAGGAAGACTGAGATAAGCTCAACACCGTCCCCTACTCATGTGGCCGCCGTTCATACCCCGAAGCCTTTTGGGCCCCCCGCCCAGCTCCTTCGCCTTCGGCTCAGGATGACAGCGGGAGGGTAGAGCGGCTCAGGATGACAGCGGGAGGGTAGAGCGGCTCAGGATGACAGGGGGAGGAGGTCATTCTGAGCACCCACATGCCTCGGAGGCGGCACCGGGACGGTGGACGAACAGGCATTCGGGTGCAGTTTCTACTGTTTCTCGAAGTAGCTCGGTGTCAGTAGGTTACGCTACTCGCTTCCACGTGATGCGATCGCTGTTCGTTGAGAGGAGGTAGAACCATCCGTGCCTTGTGATCCTGAGTTGTGTGGCAGAGGCGAAACCAACCTGCCAGGGCCGTCATTTCTTGGCGGCCGGTTTTGGCATCCATCCACGTGGAGCAGAATGCGCTGCTGGCAGCCGAATATTGGCCGGGAGCTGGCCGGCAGGGTATGATCACGGTATGACATCACGGGGGAGGGGATGCCGATGATCTTTCAAAGCACGTTTCCCGATATCGAAATCCCAAACGAGCCGGTTCCCGAGTTTCTCTTTGAGCACACACGGCATCTTGGGGAGAAACCGGCGCTGATCGACGGGCCGACGGGCCGCACGCTGACATTTGCGGCGCTGGAGACGCTGGCACGGCGTTTGTCCGCCGGCCTGGCCCAACGTGGGTTCGCCAAGGGTGATGTTCTGGCGATCTTGAGCCCAAACCTGCCGGAATACGCCATCGTGCTGCAGGGGACCGCGCTTGCAGGCGGCATCACGACCCCAATCAATCCGTTGTACACCCCGCGGGAGATCCGGCATCAGCTCAACGATTCAGGTGCGCGGCTGCTCGTCACCGTTCCGCCGTTTGCCGAACGCGCCCGGGAGGCGATCGAGGGGACCGGCGTTGATGAAATCATCGTCATTGGCGAGGTGCCTGGCACGACGCCGCTCGAAGCGTTGCTCGCCACGGAGGCGCCGGAACCGCACCCGAAGATCGATCCTGCAACGGATCTGTTCGCACTGCCGTACTCCAGCGGGACGACCGGTCTCCCCAAGGGTGTGATGGTCTCCCACGGTAACGTCTGTGCCAATATGCGGCAATCGGAGCCCGTCGAGCCGGTGAGCCCAGATGATGTGCTCCTCGGGGTGCTGCCCTTCTTCCACATCTACGGCTTCACGGTCATCATGACCTACAGCCTCTACCGGGGAGCGTCGATCGTCACGATGCCGAGGTTCGATCTCGAGCAGTTCCTCCAGGCGATCGAGGAGCACAAGGTTACGAGAATACATGTCGTGCCGCCGATCCTCCTCGCCCTCGCGAAGCATCCGCTGATCGACAACTACGATCTTTCGTCACTCCGGATGCTGGTCAGCGCCGCAGCGCCGCTTGATCCTGAGCTTGGCCGGGCCGTCCAACAACGGATCGGCTGTCTCGTCAAGCAGGGCTTCGGGATGACGGAGAGCGGGCCCGTCGTGTCAGTCAATCCGGACGATCCGGAGCGGATCCGGCTCGAGACGTGCGGCCTGATCGTCCCCAACACCGAGGCCAGGATCGTGGATCCCGCTACTGGTGCAGATCTCGGTCCTGGTGAGCGTGGGGAGCTGGTCCTGCGTGGCCCTCAGATGATGCTTGGTTATCTCAACAACCCCGCCGCGACCGCGCGAACGTTGACGGAGGATGGCTGGATGCACACCGGTGATCTGGCCATGATCGATGAGGACGGGTACCTCAGCATCGTTGACCGGCTCAAGGAGCTGATCAAGTACAAGGCGTTCCAGGTCGCACCGGCCGAGCTCGAAGGCGTCCTGTTGAGCCATCCTGCTGTGGCAGACGCCGCGGTGATCCCCCTCCCGGATCCGGAGGCGGGCGAAATTCCGAAGGCGTTCGTCGTCAGGCGGGGCGACGTGACCGAAGATGAACTGATGGGCTACGTCGCCGAGCGGGTCGCATCGTACAAGAAGGTGCGGGCGATCGAGTTTGTCGACGCGATTCCAAAGTCGGCGTCTGGCAAGATCCTCCGCCGCGTGCTCAGAGAGCGGGAGGCGAGCTGAGCCGCAGCTCGCGGGCGAGGTAGCTACGAGGCGAACGTTGCAGATTGGGTATATCGATGGGCCGCGCTTTTACCGTGCCTTTGCGGCGGGTGCTGCCGCGCTCGCTGCAGCACGGGATGAGATCGATCGCATCAACGTGTTCCCAGTCGCCGATGCGGATACCGGCACCAATATGGTTGCCACGGTGCGGGCTGCTCTCGCCGGCACGGTTGTCTCGTCCGAGCTGGGTTCCACCGTTGCGTCGATCGCGGCCGCTGCGGTGTCGGGGGCCCGGGGCAATTCGGGCCTGATCTTTGCGCAGTACCTCTATGGCCTTGCACGCGAGCTTACGGGGAAGACGCGGATCGCCGGCAGTGCGTTCGGCGAGCCGCTCGTCCGGGCTGTGCGGTGGGCACGGCAAGCGGTCGGACATCCGGTGGAGGGCACAATTCTGACGGTCATTCGCGACTGGGCGCACGAGGTCAAGTCGGGGCGGCGCGCGGGCGATATCGCCCAACTGTTCCCCTCTGCGCTCGCCTCGGCGCGGAGGTCGTTGGAGCGCACGCAGCGGCAACTCGAAGCTTTGACCCGGGCGGGGGTCGTCGATGCGGGTGCCAAGGGGTTTATCACGTTGCTCGAGGGGATCGAACAGCTGATTGAGCGCGGAGATGACGCCTGGAAGAACCCGTTGTGGGCTGCTCGTGCACCGGTCATCGAGGAGACGGTTCCGTCGGGGGTGGACGGCCCGAGGTTCTGTGCCGAGGCAATCGTCACGGGGAGTCAAATCGAAGCGGCCGAGCTGAGGACGATGGCCGCTGCCGTGGCGAGCTCGATCGTCGTTGCCGGCGGTGAGGGGGTTCTTCATCTCCACGCCCATACCGACGATCCTCCAGCCCTCTTCGAGCTGCTTGAGCAGCTGGGTCAGGTCGAAGTTCCCAAGGTCGATGACATGCGGCGCCAGTACGAGGCGGCGCACGCTCGCCAGGCCTCGATTGCGCTCGTGACCGATTCGACCTGTGATCTTCCCCGCGAGCTCCTCGACGAGCACCAGATTCATGTCGTGCCGATCCCGGTCCAGGTTGGGGGATCGTCCCACCTCGACCGCCTGACGATCACGCCAGGCACCTTCTACCGCCGGCAGAGGGAGAGGGACGGTACGCCGACGACCTCCCAACCACCGGCGGCCGAGTTCGAACGGACGTTCCGTTTCCTCAGCCGGTACTACTCCGGGATCCTGTCGCTCCCGCTGGCCTCCCGGCTCAGCGGGACGTGTAACGCCGCCCGCACCGCCGCGAGGAGGGCCGGGGGAACAGTGCAGGTTGTCGATTCACGGCGCGTCTCGGCTGCGCTGGGCCTGCTCGTTTTGCGCGCGGCCGAAGCGATCCGGAGTGGCATGGCTCTTGGCGACATCGTCTCGGCCCTGGAAGACTGGATCCCGAAGACGCGCATGCTGGTCGCACCGGAGAGGCTCGATACCCTGTGGCGAAGCGGCCGGCTCCACGGCGCGAAGGGGTTCATTGCGAAGATGCTCAACGTGATCCCGGTGGTGACGATTGATGACGCTGGCGACTTGGCCCGTGCAGGGATGGCCCGGTTCCAGAGTGGAGCGCTGGAGCTCATCACCGGACAGATCGAGAAGTGGGCCGCCAACGCGGATGTGTGGGGATGGGCGCTCGTCCACGCGCACGCTCCTTCAGCGGCAGCCTCTCTGGCGGTGCGGGTCGAGCGGATTATCGGTCTGAGACCCCGCTTCGTTGGAGATGCCGCGCCTGCGCTCGGCCTGCACGCCGGCCCCGGGACGCTTGGCGTGGCCGTCATGCTGGGGTGAGTGAGGCGCAGCTTGCGGGTTTTTGGAGAGCAGGTTAAGATGCCCGCGCGCGGCGCGTCCGTGCAAAGGGGGAAATGCATGAAAAAGACACTTATCGTTCTGTGCGCGCTGTTCCTCGGCTCGATGACGGCGTGGGCCGCTCTTTCTCAAAAGTATGCCGACTGGCCGAACGGACCGGCCGGGTACCTGATGACACAGCAGGAACGTGCGGCGTACAAGCAGCTGACGACCGATGAGCAAGCCAAGCAGTTCATCGATCTCTTCTGGGCCAAGCGCGATCCGAACCTGTCGACGCGGATCAACGAGTTCAAACGTGATTTCCAGGCGCGGGTTGCCGCTGCTGACAAGATGTTCGCCGAAAAAAACGTCCGCGGCTCCATGACGGACCGCGGCAAGGTCTTCATCCTGATGGGGCCTCCGGCGAACCGCGGCAAGGAACCGATCGAAAAGTTCCTCATCAGTCTCTACGGGCGGGGCCGTCAGGATACCCATGCTGCACTGGGTGGAACGGGGCTGGACGTTTCGACGGTGATGTACGGAATTGCGTTCAACCGCGCCAAAGGTGTGGCTGAGATCTGGCTCTACACCCGGGACCAGCTTCCAGCGACGGTCCGTATTCCAAAACGGTTCAAGACCGTCATGTTTGCATTCTTCGATACGGACGGTACCGGTCATTACGAGCTTCAACGGAATATTCGTGATGCGAAATGGGCGATAGAATGCCTCGATGCCATGCCGCAGAAAGACCTCGCGCATCCCAATATGACCAAGATGCCGGTTTACCCCTTGTTGCCCGGGACGACCGCGGCGACCCCGGCCCAGCTGGCCTGGCTCGCCATCAACCCGGCTCCGTGGCCGGAAGGCGCGAGGGCTGGCGTCAGCCCCGGTGTCGAAGAGGCCGATATTTATCCGGCGTGGGCGTTCATTATCTTGCCCGACAAGGTCGCACCGGCCGATACGATGGTGGGCCGTTTGACGGGTGCTGATGGAAAACTGATCGGAACGTTCCAAAAGAGCGTCACCGGCCTGGAAACGCAGAGCGGACGGCTGTACGAAGTGTCCGTCCCAGCGCCGGCCGGCTCGTCGACGTTGGAGCTGGCCCTTGCGGCGCAGGGTTCGCCCGTGGCGGTCCGGAAGCTCGATATCACGATGGAGGATGTGCCTGCGGGTGCGACCTATATCACGCCGATGGTAGCCGGTCAGCAGGTCATCGACGTGACGAAGTTCGTGGCCGGGACGCCGTTCATCTACGGTGGACACCATGTTGTTCCGCGCCCCGATGGCCACTTCGCCTTTACCGACACGCTCAACTACTTCTGTTTGATCGTCCATCCTGGGCTCAACGACAAGGGACAGCCGGACGTCAAGATGCGCATGAAACTCTACCTCGGAAAGCAGCCCATCTCCAACGCTCCGTACAGGTCCCTGCAGCTGTCCAAGGTCGAAGACAACGTGTACATGTTTGGGTCTTCGCTCCCGCTGTCGATTCTGCCAAAGGGTGGTACGTACACGCTCAAGACGACGGTCAAGGACTTCATTAAGGGTGTGTCGCGGACGACGATGATCCCAATCATTATGCCGCCGAAGAAGTGAGCGGGGAGGGAGCTTGACCACCACGGCTCCTGAAGGGAGCGAGCAATTTCTCAGCGTTGAGGACGCTGCGCGCCGTCTCGCGGCAGGTGAAATCCTGATCATTGTTGATGACAAGCAGCGGGAAAACGAGGGCGATCTGGTCGTCGCGGCCGACCGGGTGACGCCGGAAGCGATCAACTTTATGGCGCGCCACGGACGCGGCCTGATCTGTGTGTCGCTGACCGGTGAGCGTTGCGACGAGCTTGGGTTGCCGTTGATGGTGGATCCCGAGCACAACACCTCGAACCATGAGACGGCGTTCTGCGTGTCGGTTGAGGCTCGCCAAGGAACGACGACCGGTATCTCCGCTCACGACCGGGCGGCGACGGTCAGGGCCCTCGTCGATCCACGGACGAGGCCGGACGACCTTCGGAAACCCGGGCATATGTTCCCCTTGCGGGCGCGGGAGGGTGGGGTCCTCAAACGGGCGGGTCACACGGAAGCGACCGTGGACCTCGCGCGGATCGCCGGCTTGACTCCCGCCGCAGTCCTCTGCGAGGTGATGGATGACGATGGCCACATGGCGCGATTGCCCAGGCTGATGGAGCTGGCGCGTGAGCACGGCCTCGGCGTGCTGACCGTTGCTTCAGTGATTGCCTACCGCCTCCGTTCCGAGAAGCTCGTCGAACGGGTGGCGTCGCCGCGTTTGCCGACCGCATACGGGACGTTCAGAATCTATGGGTATCGCAACCGCGTCACGGGGGAAGAGCACGTGGCACTGGTGATGGGCGAGATCGATCCCGAAGAACCTGTGCTCGTCCGCGTCCATTCGCAGTGCCTGACGGGGGACGTCTTCCACTCGGCGCGGTGTGACTGTGGCATTCAACTTGATCAGGCGTTGCGGCGGATCGCGGAGGAGGGGCGAGGTGTCCTTCTTTACCTGTTGCAAGAGGGACGCGGGATCGGATTGCTCAACAAGCTGCGGGCGTACGAGCTACAAGACGCGGGCGACGACACGGTCGAAGCCAACGTTCACCTCGGTTTCCCCCCAGATCCGCGGGACTATGGGACGGGCGCGCAGATCCTGATGGACCTCGGCGTCCGGAAGATGCGCCTGATGACGAACAATCCGCGCAAGTATGCCGCCCTGGCCGGTTTCGGGCTTCAGATCGTCGAGCGGGTGCCGTTGGAGATTCCGCCGACCGATGACACACGGGCGTACTTGAGGACGAAAAAACAGAAGCTGGGGCATCTGCTCAAGATGGTGTGACTCCTTTGGAAGAGCTGCGAGTGACGCGACTTCTTCCTGTGTTTCCTGGGCTTGCCGCCGCCCTTGCGGGCGGCGGCAGGTTTTTGGCCGTCGGCGGCGTCGTTCCAGCCGCCCGGTCGCTCGTACTGGCGTCCCTGGCTCATGAGCAGTGGCCCTCCGGATGCACGCTGGTGGTCGTTCCACGCGCGAGCGACGCCGAGGAGCTGGCGGCCGGGCTCGAGCTACTGGCACCGGAGCTGAGGGCCGCCGTCGTCCCCGTGGAGCTGGCCGCCCCGTATCTTGGAACGGAGCCTCCTCTGGCGTCCCGTCTCGCCGCGGCCCGGCTGCTGACACGCCTGGCGTCCGGCGATCTCGATCTCGTGATCGCCCCGGCCCGGGCCCTGCTCGAACGGATCCCCGATCCCGCGACGCTCGCTGGCCGGACGATCGTGCTCCATCCCGGAGATGAAGTTGATCCTTCCGAGCTTGCCCGGCACCTCGTCGAGCTCGGCTACCACCGGACCGATCTCGTTGAAGCTGCGGGTGAGTTCGCCGTTCGTGGCTCGGTCATTGACTGTCATCCTGGCGGGGAGAGCGCCTACAGGATCGAGCTCGACGACATCTTGATCGACACGATCCGCATCTTCGATCCGGCGACCCAACGCTCGGTGCAAGGGACGTCACTCGCATCCGCGGAGCTCTTGCCGCTCGATCTCTTCCCGAGCGGCGTGGAAACGCGCACGCGGCTTGCCGCTGAGCTCGAAGGGGATGTGCCCGTCCTGGCTGGCTTGATCCGGGAGGGCGCGGAACGAAACCTCTGGTGGGCGGCACTGCCGCTCGCACGCGAGAATCTGAGCTGGTTCGATGTGACGGATCCGCTCGTCGTCTGCGACGCCGACGAGGTTGTTGGAGACCTCGGACGATGGCTGCGGCTCCAGACACGGGAGTGGGAAGCGCTTTCACGGCGCCACACGGCCTTGCCCCCACCAGATCTGCTGCTGGTTGGGATCGAACGGATCAAGGAGTCGATCGGCCGGAGCGCACTGAGGATCGAGCGTCTGGAGATTGCCGACGGGACGACCCGCTGGTGGCGCCTGGTCAGCCATCCTCAGGAGAGCTTCGTCCACCGGCTGCCGGATCTCGTGCCAACGCTGCGGGAACGGCGGGCGAGAGAGATGGCTCAGGTCCTCGTCGTCGCCTCCCCGCGAGAGGAGCGGCGGTTTGCTGAGCTTCTGAAGGAAGGTGGGGTCGTCCCTGTCGCGCCGCCTCCAGGGCCGGGCGGAGTCAGCGTGGTTGTTGGCCGGCTTGAGCACGGCTTCGTTTGGGATGGTGGGCTGGCCGTGTATGGCCGCCGGGATCTGACGGTGACGCCGCGCCCGCGGCGGCGCCGGGGCGCCGTACGGGCCTTCGCCTCCGATCTGCGCGATCTCAAGCCGGGCGATCTCGTGGTCCACGCCGATCACGGGATTGGACGCTTCACCGGGTTCCGGAGAGTCGATGTGGAAGGCCGGACGCTCGAGATGCTGGTGCTGACCTACCACGGTGGTGACAGCTTGCTGGTCCCCGTCGAACGGGCAGACCTGCTCCAGCGGTATGCGGCCGGCGATACCGGCGTCAGCCCGCGTCTCGACCGGCTTGGAGGTGGCACGTGGAGACGGCGAAAGGCACGCGTGAAGAAGGCCGTTCGCGAGATGGCGGCTGCCCTGCTGCGTTTGGCCGCGGTCAGGCGGGCGGCGCGCGGGCACGCGTTTTCCCCCGATTCTCCGTGGCAGCGGGAGTTTGAGGATGCGTTCGAATTTCAGCTGACGGCTGATCAGGAGCAGGCCGCTTCCGAGATCAAGCAGGATATGGAATCGGTCCGCCCGATGGATCGCCTCCTGGTCGGCGACGTCGGCTACGGCAAGACAGAAGTGGCGATGCGGGCCGCGTTCAAGGCCGTGCTTGACGGAAAGCAGGTTGCGGTTCTCGCGCCGACGACGATCCTGGCCGAGCAGCACCTCGAGACGTTCCGGCGCCGGATGCGGGGGTTCCCGATCGAAATCCGTATGGTCTCCCGGTTTGTGTCCCTGGCACAGACGAAGGAGGCGCTCGAAGGGGTGGCCCGTGGCACGGTGGATATTCTGATCGGCACCCACCGGCTGCTCGCTCCGGACGTCGTCTTCCGGGATCTTGGGCTGATCATCGTTGACGAAGAGCAGAGGTTCGGGGTGGCCCAGAAGGAGCGGCTGAAGAAGCTGAGGACTGAGGTCGATGTGCTCTCGATGTCTGCGACACCGATCCCCCGGACGCTCAACATGGCGTTGTCAGGTCTGCGCGATGTCTCGTTGATCGAGACGCCTCCCCGGAACCGGCAGGCCGTCGAGACTTCGGTGCTCGAGTTTTCCGGGGAGGTTGTGCGCGAGGCAATCCTGTACGAAATGGAGCGCGGGGGCCAGGTGTTCTTCGTCCACAACCGTGTGCGCTCGATCGGTGCCTTGGCCCAATGGCTGGAACGGATCGTTCCCGAAGCGCGGATCACCGTTGCCCACGGTCAGATGCCAGAACGTCACCTCGAAAGGGCGATGCGAACCTTTCTCGACGGCGAAGCCGATGTGCTGCTCGCGACGGCCATCATTGAAAATGGCCTCGATATCCCCAACGCAAATACCTTGCTCGTCAACCGGGCGGACCGGTTCGGTTTGGCCCAGCTCTATCAGCTTCGTGGACGGGTTGGCCGTTCCGAGAGGTTGGCGTTCGCGTACTTCCTCGTACCGCCCGGCCGCCGGCTCTCGGCGGTCGCCAGGGCGCGGCTTGCCGCGATCCAGGAGTTCTGCGAGCTCGGTGCCGGTTTCCGGATTGCAGCCCGGGATCTGGAAATTCGCGGCGCCGGAAATCTGCTCGGGGCCGAGCAGCACGGTTTTCTCGAAGCAGTCGGCTTCGAGACCTACTGCCAGCTTCTCGACGAGGCCGTTGCCGAGCTCGAGGGCAAGCCGGAGGAGATCCGCCGCGAGGTCGAGCTTCGTTTGGGCCTCGATCTTCAGATTCCGGCCGAGTACATGGCCGAGCCCGCCCTGCGCCTCTCGTTTTACAAGCGTCTCGGTGCTTGCGCGTCCGCAGAAGAGCTCGAGGCGCTCCTTGAAGAGGTTCGCGACCGCTATGGACCGCCGCCGGTGCAGCTCGAAAACCTGGCGCGCGCCCAACGGGTCCGGATCGCCGCGTCGCGGGCCGGCATCCGGACGGTGATCCGGCGTCCGGGGATCTGGCGGATCAAGCTTGATCCATCGAGGGAACCACCGCCTGGTTTGGCCCAAGCGCTCGATGCCTGGCCGGGCTCCCGCATCACGCCCGCCGGCGAGATCGAGCTTGGCGCGGTACAGCCCGTGCTCGAAGAGCTGACCGGGTTTCTGAGCCGTCTCAATCGGGGCTGACGCGCCGGCAGTGTACGATAGGGGCAGTTGCGGCGGATGGACTGGCCGGGTAGGTGCCGGTTCGGCTGCTGGGAAGGAGGGTATGAGGACTGTGGCGTCACCGACACGATCGCAGCAGCGGCTCGCGAAGCTCTATTCGGTGCTGGAAGGGGCATCGACGATGCTGATCGTCATGCAGAACAGCCCCGATCCCGATGCGATCGCGGCTGCAGCAGCACTGCGGGAGATCGCGAACGAGCGTGCAGGGATTGCATGCTCGCTGACTCATGGCGGCGTTGTTGGACGGGCCGAGAACCTGGCACTGCTCCGCTATCTCGGCCTCCATCCACGGCCGATCGACACGCTGGATTGGGCACGCTTCAGCCGGATCGCGGTGGTCGATGCCCAGCCCGGGGCGGGGAACATCAGCCTCGATCCGTCGGTCCGTCCGGACATCGTGATCGACCATCACCCGATTCGGCCCGAGACCCGCTCCGCAGCTTTTACCGATATCCGCCGGCGTTACGGGGCAACCTCGACCATCCTGTGGGAGTATCTCGAAGCCGCCGGGATTACGATCGAGCCGCGGCTGGCCACGGCGCTTGTCTACGGGATTCGCTCGGACACCCAGGATCTTGGGCGCGAAACCACCCGGGCTGACATCGAGGCGTTCCTCGCGCTGTATCCGAAGGCGAACCCGCGTGCTCTGGGCCGGATCGTTGCCGCGCCCCTGCCGAGAACGTACTTTGCGCGACTGCGGTGGGTGCTCGAAAACGCCGTTGTCCACGGCTCGAGTATTGTCGCGTCGGTCAACCCGCTGGACACGCCCGAAATGCTGGCCGAGGCGGCTGATCTCCTCCTCAGGGTTGACGGAGTGAGCTGGGTGCTGTGTTACGGGGTGATTGGCGCGTGGCTGCATCTCAGCCTGCGCACCTCCGATGGAGAGCCCGCTGCCGGCACCGTTGCCCGGCGTCTTGCGGGAAGACGAGGGCACGGGGGCGGTCACCAGGCGCTGGCGGGCGCCCAGATTCCGTTAGCGCCGTCTCAGCAGTCCGGGCCCGGTCAGGAACGCCTCATCGCGGGGATCATCACCCGGTTCCTCAAGGCGACGGGCGGGTTTGGAGCACCGGAAGAACCGCTCTGTGCGCCTGTCCCACCACCTGAGTCCGCGTGAGAAGGGGCGCACTGATTCACCGCGGGGCACGCTGCGCCTTTGGCCCGTCTTCCCGGTCGACCGGCAGGGCTTACCCCTGCTTGCCGTGGTTTGCCCGGTAGGGGACGGGGATGTACTCGACGGTTGGCAGTTGCCGCTTCGGCTGGGGGTGGAGCTCCATCAACTGATAGATTTCGGCGGGCATGTCGGTCGAGACGTTGAGCCCGAACGCCTTGATGTCATCCACCGTGAATGAATGATCGTGCGTGTAGCAACCCTGGGAGATCTGCTCGGCGAGCGCATCGGCCGCCTCCGGGCTCATCTTGTCTTCGAGCAGCGAGACAACAGTCTTCCTGACCTGGGAGAGCGCCATGTTCGCCGTGTCGGCGAGGATCACCGTTTCGTCGTCACAGTTGGCGACGCCCTTAGCCTCGAGCGTCCGGACGATCGCCGCGGCGGGCCGGGTTCCGAGCTGTGGATCGACCGGTCCCAGCACGGCGTTGGAATCCATGACGATCTCGTCAGCGGCGAGCGCCAGGAGCGTGCCACCCGACATCGCGTAGTGGGGCACGAAGACTGTTGTCTTGGCCGGGTGGTGCTTGATCGCATGGGCGATCTGCTCGGCCGCGAGCACCAGGCCTCCGGGCGTGTGCAAGACGAGGTCGATCGGAACGGATGGGCCGGTTAGCTTGATCGCGCGCAGAATCTCCTCGGAATCCTGGATGTCGATGTACTTGATCAGCGGAAAGCCGAGAAGGTTCATCGTCTCCTGGCGGTGGATCATCGCGATCACGCGGCTCGAACGGCGCCGTTCCAAGGCGCGGATTAGCCGGAGCCGCGCTGAGCCGAGCATCTTCTGCTGCAGCATCGGCTGGAACGCCAGGAGAATGAAAAAGATCCAGAGCAGTGTTCCGAAGCTGATGTGTTGCATCTGTGACCCCTACGTTTTCTGCCCTTCGCCGCCGGTAAGCGGTTTTTCATAGAAACGATAGATCCTGTAGAGCTCCGCGTCCATCAGGCGGACGGTGCGCTTGGCCAGCTCGTTGTCCTCCAGAATCCACGAATATTCGCACCACTTGTAGCCAATCTTCAGTGCGTTCTCCAGGCCTTCGGCAAAGAGCAATCCCTCGGCCCCACGTTTGCGGAACTTGGCCTTGACACCCATCGTGATCACCCGGAGGCCTTCCATCTTCTCCGGTTTAGCCGTCAGGAGGTGCTTGACGGTCTTGAAGGGGTGTTTCCAGGGGGAACCTCCGAGGTCTTTCAAGACGGGATTCCAGTCGGGGATGGCGAGGATGAATCCCGCCGCTTCGTCCTCGATGAACGCAAAGCGGAGAAGGTCCTGCTGCACGAGCGGCTTGAGCTCTCGCGCCATCCACGTGATCTCGGCGTCCGACATTGGGATGAATCCCCAGTTCTTTTCCCAGGCGGCGTTGTAGATCTCCTGGACGAGCTCGACCTCGTGCTTGAAGTCCTTGAGGTTGACCTTGCGGGTCGTCAGCTCCGGATACTTCTTCCGGGTTTTCTCCGCGAGCCGGATCAAGCGATCGAGATGCCTTCCGTGAACGGGCGAGATGTAGGCGTAGAGATCCTTGACCTTGGCGTAGCCCGCGTCCTCGATCAGATCGGCGTAGTACGGCGGGTTATACGTCATCATTAGGACGGGGGGGCCGTCGAACCCCTTGACCAGGAGGCCGCATTCATAGTTTGTCGACGGGTTGGCGGGTCCGCGGAGCGCGCTCGCACCCCGGCCGGCAGCCCACGCTTCGGCCGCTTGGAACAACGCCCGCGTCACCGCCTCGCTGTCGATCGCTTCAAAGAAGCCAAAAAAGGCGATGTTCTCGTCGTGGAAGCGGTTGTGGGCGTGGTTGAGGATGGCGGCGATGCGGCCAACGGGGCGCCCGTCTTCGAGCGCCAGAAACAGCTCCCGCTCTGCATCCGCACCGCCGCCGTAGAAGGGATGGCGTGAGGTATCGAGAATCTCACGGACGGCGGACTTGAGCGGCGGGACCCAGTTGGGATCGGTCCGGTACAACTGCCACGGGAGATCGACGAACGAGGCAAGATCTGAGCGGGATGTGACCGTGCGGACCTCGATCTGTGCCATGTCAGGAAATCACTCCCATCTCCCGTCCGACCTTGGCAAAGGCTTCGAGGGAACGGTCGAGGTGCTCCCGTGTGTGGGTCGCCATGTACGACGTCCGCATCATGGCGCGTCCCGGGGGAACGGCCGGTGAGACCACCGGATTGGCGAACACACCCTCCTCCTGGAGACGTTTGGTCATTTGGAAGGCGGTGAGGTCCTCGCCAACGACGAGCGGAATGACCGGCGAGTCGGAGTTGCCGGTATCGAAGCCAAGGTTGACGAACTCCTTCTTCATGTACGCAGTGTTTTCCCATAGGCGCTCGCGCCGTTCCGGCTCGCGCTTGAGAATCTCGATCGCCTTGAGCACGGAGGCCACGGACGCTGGGGGCGGTGAGGCCGAGAAGATCAAGCTCCGGGCGCTGTGTTTGATGTAGTCGATGATGGTGGCGTCCCCGGCGATGTAGCCACCGACCGCCGCCAGCGATTTCGAGAACGTTCCCATCATCAGGTCGACCCGTTCCTCGACACCAAAATGTTCGGCAGTACCCCGGCCGTGAGCGCCGAAGACACCAACGGCGTGCGCATCATCGACCATCAACCGGGCGCCGTACTTTTCTTTGAGCTCGACAAGGCCGGGCAGGTCGGCGAGGTCGCCCTCCATCGAAAAGACGCCATCGGTGACGATCAGCTTGCCCTTTTCGTCATCTGCAGCGGCGAGACGTTCTTCGAGGTCTTTCATGTCGTTATGCTTGTACTTGACCGTCCGCCCAAACCCAAGCCGGGCGCCGTCGATGATGCAGGCATGATCGAGCGCGTCTAAGAAGACCAGGTCCCGGCGGTCCAGGAGGCACGAGATCGTGCCAAGGTTGACTTGAAAGCCGGTTGAAAAGACCAGCGCGGCCTCGCGCCCGATGAATTCGGCCAACATCTTCTCGAGCTCGATGTGGATCTTGAGTGTTCCGTTGAGGAATCGTGATCCTGCCGCCCCGCTGCCGTACTCGCGGACCGCCTGAACGGCCGCCTCTTTGACCTCGGGGTGGTTGGTCAAGCCGAGATAGTTGTTCGAGCCGAGCATGACGAGCTCATGGCCGTCGATCGTGACCACCGGATCCTGAGCCGACGAGATCACGCGGAAATAGGGATAGAGCCCGATCTCACGGATTGCATTCGCCGCACGGAAATCAAAACATTTCTGGAATACGTCCACGTCTCCTCCTTGAAGGTCTTCACAGCGACTTCAACGCTGAACGCATCTTACCTCAACCACCTGTGTTTCCGGTACCACGTCCAGGCCTCGCGGGCTCCCTCCGGGAAAGCGGTCCATGTCCCAAGCTCGAGCGCTTGGAGCGATTCTGTGGTGTCCGACGTCCAGTGCCGGGCGAGGAGCTCCCGCGCCTTGTCGCGGGTCATCGCAACTCGATGAAAACCGAGCCTGTGGAGCCCGCTGCCCAGGACGCCCGCGGTTTTCAGAATTGCGGCGGGTACCGGCACAATCGCCGCGCGAACCCCGCCGGCATCGGCCAGCAGGCGAATCAAAGCTTGCAAACGGTACGGATCGGGTTCTCCGAGGTGCATGATCTGCCCGGCGCCTCCCGCGCCCGCCGCAGCGGCAAGCACGGCCCGTACGACATCGGCTACGTAGGCAACCGTGATCCAGCGTTCGCCCTTGGGGACTGGGACGAAATGATCCGCGGCCAGCCGGAAGAACTGGAAAACGTCCGTGTCGCGTGGGCCGTAGATCGCGGGCGGTCTCAGGATGATCCAGCTCACGCCAGATCCCAGCTTCCGGACCTCCTGCTCGGCGGCCAGCTTCGATCTCCCATAGGCGGAGATCGGGTGTGGCTCGGTGCCGGGGGCGACACCTTCGATCGTCTCTGACGGGCCAACGGCCGCTAGCGATGAGACATGGACCAGGCGTGCCTCCGGTGCCGCATCCTCGATGGCGCGGACGACGTTGGCCGTCCCGGCCCGGTTGCCACGGTCGAAGCCGGATGCTGACGGGGCGCGGACGACGCCAGCCAGGTGAATGACGGTTCCAGCGCCGGAGACCAGTGTGCGGAGGGCCTCCAGATCGTCGAGTGACCCGGGAACCCACGTCACACCGAGACCGGCGATCCACCGTGGCTTTTCCGGGTTGCGGACGAGCACCCGCGGCCGGATTCGTGCAGCCACGAGCGTTTCCACGAGGTGCGAGCCGACGAAGCCGGTGCCGCCGGTGATGGCGATAGGACGGGCGAGCCTGTCAAGCCAGGCCCTGGCGGCGTCCGGTCTGACTAAAGCCTCATCCCGCATGGCACCTCCGGGCGCAACGATTCGTCGTCACGAGAAGGGTGCCGGGCTGATCAGGTTGCATCGCCGGAGTACTCCGCCCATGACGTCGCCGTTTCCCACACGCGCACCCGTTCGAGGCGAACGCCAGCCGGCACCGCATAGGTGGCACCGCTCGAACTGACGATCTCACGATTCGATTCCAAACGCGATGCAATCTGTTCGAAGAGCCGGTGCGCGAGAGCCTCAGCCGTCGGATCCTGCCCCTCGAAGGCGATCACGCGCGAGCTCATCGCTTCGAGCTGGGCGCGGTGAGGGTCGGCGGCGTTCAGCGTCAACGCATGATCGAGCCCATCGATCAGGTCTTCGACCAGCCCCTTGAGCGCTTTGTAATCACAGACCATGTCGTGCGCATCCAGACTGCCGCTGCGAACCACGATCTCGATCTTCATCCTGTGACCGTGCGGGAAACGGCACCTTTCCGGGTGCTTTGTGAGCCGGTGTGCGTACTCGACCTCGAATGTCTTGGCGACTCGAAACGTGCCCATCACACTCCTCTTCCTCCGCCGAAGAGATCCAGCTGGAGGCGTGGAGTGTACCGAAAGCCGTGCTCGAGACACAAGGCCGCCACCATCGGCGCCCGGCGCGCGGCCTCCTGCGGGGTTCGCCCCTGCGGCATCAGGAGCACACGCCCCGGGTCCGGGTCGCCGAGGCGATGGAGCAAATGTACGATTTCGGGGAGATCGCGTTCGCTGTCGATAACAAACTTGAGCTGAAATGCAGGGAACCTGGCAAGGAGATCGATCAGCGGCGCCACGTTCTGTCGTGTGGCACGGTGCCGCTCCCGCCATGGTCCCTCCGGATCGGAGGAAGAGGTCTTCGGCGAGACCGAGAGGAGATCACACTCAAATTCCGGGGAGACGGTCCCCGATGTCTCGACGGTCAGGTGGAAACCTGCGCTCCGGAGTGCGCGTGTCAGCTCGCCAGCCTCACGTTGGAGCAGTGGCTCTCCCCCGGTCAGGACGACGTGATGCGGTCCCGCCTGGCGGGCTTCCTCGACGAGCTCCGGGACGCGCCTGCGCCGGCCCATCGGGAACCAGGATGCATATGGCGTATCGCACCACCGGCACCGGAGGTTGCATCCCGACGTGCGGATCAAGAACGATGGGGTCCCAGCCAGGATCCCCTCGCCCTGAAGGCTGACGTACGTCTCGGCGATCAGCACGGGTTCACAGTAGCATGGGAGGGGGAAAGGGGGGTTGGGATGGCGGCTGTTGCGCTGTGCGGAACCCGGCTGATTCCAGTGGATACGACCGCGATCGAAGCATACTCATCCCAACGCCAAGGCGATCGATCGCGGGGAGAGCGCCGGCGGGAGCGCAGACTTCAGTCCGCATCGTACGCTCGACGCGTTGTAGTACAAGAAGATGCGGATTCAAGTCCGCGCTGCAAGGCTGCTTCCGGGCGACCGGGCGTAGCGCAACAACCTCGGATCACGCGTGCTCGGGAGATGTGGGAGGCGGCGCTGACGGTTGCAGCCTGCGGCGCTCATCACGAGGGGGGAGATGAGCGCTTGAGAAAATTTTCTCAAAGGAATACGATATGCGCACTGGCCGGTCCATAATGGCAGGTCGGAATTATTCGGGGGGAGGTCTTCGAAGGGCTATGGACACAAGTCTTGGGTTTTACGGCTCGTCCATCGGCAAGAAGATGTGGATGGCGGTTACAGGAATCATTATGTTCCTGTTCGTCTTCGTCCACATGATCGGTAACCTGCAGATCTACATCGGGCCGGAAGCGCTGAACCGCTACGGGCACTTCCTGCACAGTGTGCCGGAAATTCTCTGGCCGGTGCGGATCATTCTCCTGGCATGTGTGCTCGTGCACATTGTCGCAGCGGTGCAGGTCTGGTACCAGAGCTACGGTGCGCGCGGCCCGGTCAACTACAAGATCAAGAAGGATCCTGCGGTTGATTATGCGGCCCGGACGATGGTCTGGAGCGGACCGATTATCCTGCTCTTCATCATCTTCCACCTGATGCATCTGACCCTTGGTTCCGTCTACCAGCTCCACTACACGGCGAACGGGCAGATCGATGTGTACCGTAACGTGGTCAGCGGATTCCAGCATCCTGGGATCGCCATCATCTATATCGTCGCGAACCTGCTGCTTGGATTCCACCTCTACCATGGGTTGTGGAGTCTCTTCCAGACCCTGGGTTGGAGCCACCCGAGGTTCAATCACTGGCGGCGCATCTTTGCCATCATCTTCGCGTACGCCATTGCTATCGGCAACATCTCCATTCCCGTCTCCGTGTGGGCGGGATGGGTGCACTAGGAGGGACCGATGAAGTTAGACGCTCATATCCCGTCCGGTCCACTGGAGCAGAAGTGGACCAATTACGTGGAACACGTCAAGCTCCTGAGTCCGGCCAACAAGCGCAAGCACACGGTCATCATCGTCGGCACCGGCCTCGCCGGTGCGTCGGCTGCTGCGACGATGGCCGAGCTCGGGTACAACGTTAAATCTTTTTGCTATCAGGACAGCGCACGGCGGGCCCACAGCATCGCGGCTCAGGGCGGTATCAACGCTACCAAAAACTACCAGAATGACGGTGATTCCGTCTGGCGCCTGTTCTACGACACGATCAAAGGTGGTGATTTCCGCGGTCGTGAAGCGAACACCTACCGGCTGGCCGAGCTGAGCTCCAATATCATCGATCAGTGCGTCGCCCAGGGTGTGCCGTTCGCGCGGGAGTACTCCGGCTACCTCAGGAACCGGTCGTTCGGTGGCGCGCTCGTCTCCCGGACGTTCTACGCCCGAGGGGCGACCGGTCAACAGCTCCTTTTGGGTGCGTACTCCGCGCTGTCCCGCCAGGTGGCTGCCGGAAAGATTGAGCTGCATCCGCGCACGGACATGCAGGATCTGGTCGTCGTCGACGGCAAGGCCCGCGGCATCATCGTCCGCAACATGCTGACCGGTGAGCTCGAGGCGTACGCGGCCGATGCGGTGATTCTCGCGACCGGTGGCTACGTCAACGTCTACTACCTCTCGACCAATGCGATGGGGTCCAATGCGACCGCCGCCTGGCGGGCGTACCGGCGCGGCGCTGGCTTTGCGAATCCCTGTTACATGCAGATCCACCCGACGTGCATCCCGCACACCGGCGACTACCAGTCGAAGCTGACCCTGATGTCAGAGTCGCTACGAAACGACGGCCGGATCTGGGTGCCACGCAAGAAACACGACACGCGGGATCCAAACTCGATTCCGGAATCCGAGCGGTACTACTACCTCGAGGAGAAGTATCCGGCATACGGGAATATGGTTCCGCGCGACGTGGCGTCGCGCAATGCGAAGTACATGTGCGATGAGGGGTACGGCGTCGGCCCGACCGGCCGCGGCGTATATCTGGATTTGCGCGATGCGATCAAGCGGCTCGGCAAGGATGTGATTGTTGAACGGTACGGAAACCTGTTCGATATGTACGAGCGCATCACCGGTGAGAACGCGTATGAAACCCCCATGCGGATCTATCCGGCGCCGCATTACTCGATGGGCGGCCTCTGGGTCGACTACGAGCTGATGAGCACGATCCCCGGGCTCTTCGTGCTCGGCGAGGCGAACTTCTCTGATCACGGCGCAAACCGGCTCGGTGCCAGTGCTCTGATGCAGGGTTTGGCCGATGGGTACTTCATCATTCCAAACACGATTGGCCAGTACCTCGCCGGGATCAAGTCCGGAGACGTGACGACCGATGCCGATGAATTTAAGGAAGCCGAGGACGCCGTTCAGAAGAGGCTAGACAAGATTATGGCGGTCAAGGGAACGAAGACCGTCGACACGTTCCATCGTGAGCTCGGAAAGATTATGTGGGACAAAGTGGGGATGTCCCGCAACGAAGCCGGGCTTAAGGATGCGATCAAACAGATTCAGGAGCTTCGGGCCGAGTTTTGGGACAACGTCCGGGTGCCGGGCGACCAGCACAACATCAACCAGGAGCTCGAAAAAGCTGGCCGCGTGGCCGATTTCCTGGAGCTGGGCGAGCTGATCGCTCGTGATGCTCTGGCCCGGGATGAGTCCGCTGGCGGGCACTTCCGTGAGGAGCACCAGACCGAGGGTGGTGAGGCGCTCCGTGACGATGAACACTTCCAGCATGTGGCCGTGTGGGAATTCACCGGTGAGGATTCTGAGCCGGTTCGTCATATCGAGCCGCTGGAGTTTGAACGGGTCACTCCGACCCAGAGGAGTTATAAGTGATGAAACTGACACTCCATATCTGGCGTCAAAAGAGCCCTGACGACAAGGGCGGGTTTAAAACCTACCACGTGGACAATTTGAACAGGGACATGTCCTTTCTCGAGATGCTCGATGTCCTCAACCAGCAACTCATCGAGAAGGGTGAGGAACCAGTGGCCTTCGAGAACGATTGCCGCGAGGGAATTTGCGGGATGTGTGGGATGATGATCAACGGTCTCGCGCACGGCGGCATGAAGGGCTCCACGACGTGTCAGCTGCCGCTCCGGTACTTCAAGGATGGAGCAGAGCTCACGATCGAGCCGTGGCGCTCAAAGGCGTTCCCCGTCCTGAAAGATCTCATCGTCGACCGGAGCGCATTCGACAGGATCATCCAGGCCGGCGGGTATATCTCCGTCAATACTGGGAACGCCCCCGATGCCAACTCGACCCTGATCTCGCGGGATACCGCGGAGCTCGCCATGGACTATGCGGAGTGCATCGGCTGTGGCGCGTGCGTTGCGGCGTGTCCCAACGGTGCGGCTATGTTGTTCATGAGCGCCAAGATCGCGCACTTCAGCCTCCTGCCTCAGGGACAGGTCGAGGCGGACAGGCGGGTCAAATCGATGGTGCAGCAGATGCAGCAAGAGGCTTTCGGCGCATGCACGAACTACGCGGAATGCGAGGTGGCCTGCCCGAAAGAGATCTCCATTTCCGCCATTGCACGTATGAATCATGACTACCTCAAGGCCTTCTGGCCCGGCAAGGTCGTTGGCGGCGGGAAGCACGTGGCGTGAGCCACGATCGAAAGATGACCGATGGCCGGGATTTTCCCGGCCATTTCTTGGAATGGGCCGTGATTGTGGGTTGGCGGCGATCGGAAACGGGGAATTGACAGACGATGGTTTGGGCACTAGAGTTCTGTCAAGATGAAAGGAGGAGGCTCGAAATGAAACGGACAGCATTCCTGGTGTTGAGTGCGATCTTGATTCTCGGCGCGATCCCGGCCGCTGCTCAGCAGAGCCGTTTTACGGCTGCAGTCTTGGGAGGTGCGCAGTGGAACTCCGGGGGGCATCTCGATGGCGACAGCACGATCGGTTTCCAGCTGGGGTACAACTTCATGAAGAACTGGGCGTTCCAGATCGAGGGCACGACCTCGAACCCTGAGCCTGAAAGGCCGTATGGAACTGATGCGATTCTGATCCCCGGGAGTCTCGAGACAACAGACCTGTTGCAGATCTCTGGGAGTGCCGTACGGTTCTTTCCGATCAAGGGGACCCACTGGACGCCGTACGTTTCGGCCGGGATCTCGTGGATCGATCTCGATTACAACAACCCTGTCTACTACCCGCATCCCGACGGGATCGGCTGGGGGCTGACCCTCGGCGCTGGGATCCACTATGAGCTCTCCCGCGGCTCGTTTGCCCTGGGACAGGTTCGTTGGATGACGTTCGCCGAGCCAAACATCAACTCGATCCAGGTTGTTGTTGGGTTTGGTTTTGGGATCGGGAGCAGGTAAAGGCCTCCATCCTTCGTGAGACTCGAACGGCCCGCCGGTTCCGGCGGGCCGTTTTCTCATCCCTTGCGAGGTGGGGGAGCCCCGCTTGGACCGGTGGTCAGTTACTGCTCCTGGCCGCAGGCGATGTCGCCCTCCTGTGCCAGCAGCGCCCGCACTGCGTCCGGCTCGCCCTTGAGACGTTTGGCCCAGCGGGGCGCAAGCCCGGGATCTACGGTCGATGGGTCCATCTTGCGGCTCAGATCGAGCGCGAGCCGGGGCTCGATGCCTGCGTCGATCAGACCGCGGAAGAAGAGCCCTGCCGCCTTTCCAAACCGGTAGGCGCGCTCGTTGAGCTGAACGACCCGCTCGCCCTTGCGGGAGAACAGCACGTTGACAAACTCGAGCAGCTGGTCGTCGGTAAAGTCCAAGAGCGGCGACGCCGCGCCGAGGACGGCCATGTTCTGGGCCTTGAGTGTGCCGGCGGCCTTGGCGATCTTCCCCGCATCGACGAGGATTGTGTTTGAGTACGACGTCAGTTGCGCAAGGAGCTCGTCCTCCGGAGGATAGTCCGGAATGTTGACGTACGGCGTGACGCTGCTGACGACCCACCCATCCGGCGCCAGCATCTTCCAGTATCGTTCAACTTCGAGCGGCTCCACAGAAAGCACGACATCCACCCGTCCGCCCGGAATGAGATCGGAATAGATTTCATGATCCGCGTACCGCAGGTTGGACTGAACGGCCCCGCCCCGTTGGGACATGCCGTGGACCTCCGCCTGCTTGAAGGTGTAGCCGGCGCGAACGGCTGCGTTGTCGAGCACGAATGCGATCGACAGAATACCTTGGCCTCCGACACCAGCCAGAATGAGGTTCTTTTCCATCGTGGCCTCCTTGTCCTCTACCTGTGCCTCTTGACCTTCTCGACGCATGCCCGGCGCGCGATGATGACGCTTGGCCCTTTGTGGGCGAGCTCCTCACGGAACACCTGAACGTTTTCATCATGGTGCTTTGGCAAAGGCGTGATGACCCGCAGATGATCGGCCTCGACGCCAAGCCCCAAGACAATCCGGTCCAGCGTTTCATCGGTTGCCATGGAGTGCTGGGTTCCGGTCATGGCGACGGTTTCGTTGTCAAGGATGACGACATTGACATCGACGTGTTGCTGGACGGCGGAGAGCAGCGAGGTCATGCCGCCGTGTGCGAAGGTGCTGTCTCCGATGACGGCGATCGCCGGGTGGTAGCCCGCATGAGCGGCTCCCGAGGCCATGCCGATGCTCGCCCCCATATCGACGCAGCTGTGGATCGCCTCGAGCGGGGGGAGCGCACCCAGAGTGTAGCAGCCAATGTCGGAGAAGACTTGGGGCTTGTCATACTCCGCCACGGCCTCGTTGAGGGCGAGATAGGTGTCGTGGTGCGGACATCCGGGGCACAGTGTCGGCGGCCTGTTTGCCGGCGCTGTGGGCAGCTCAAGGCCGCCCTGCGGCTCCAGCCCCATCGCATCCCGGACGAGATCCGGGTTGAGCTCGCCGGTGCGTGGCAACTCGCCGGAGAGCCGGCCTTTGACCACCGCCCGCTCGAGGCCGAACGGCCCGCGGAGCATCTCTTCGACGAACGGATAGCCATCCTCGAGCACCAGCACGTCATCGACATGATCGACCAGCTCCCGGACCTTGCCCGCGGGGATCGGATACTGTCCGATACGCAGGATCGAAAAGTCGTGGTTGTCCGGAAGGTTTTCCAACAGGTAGTTCCAGGTGATGCCGCACGCGATGACTCCGTGCTTGCCCCGGAGCTCGAGCCGGTTGTGACGGCTGGCCTCGGCGCGCCTGAGGAGCTCGGGCTGCTTCTCCGTCAGGAGCTTATACTGGACACGCGCGTTCGACGGCAGCAACGTCCACTTGTGGATCTCACGCGTGGGGTGCAGCGGGTTCTGCTTCCGCGGCGTGGATGTGACCTCGACTGCCGAGCGGCTGTGGGCGATCCGCGTGACGAGGCGCAGCATCACCGGGACGGTCAGTTCCTCAGACAGATCGAGCGCTTCGGCAACCATGTCGTAGCATTCCTGTTGTGTGCCAGGCTCGAAGCACGGAATCTGCGCAAATTTGGCGAAGTACCGGCTGTCCTGCTCATTCTGGCTGGAGTGCATCCCCGGGTCATCGGCTACGGCCAGGACGAGACCGCCGTTGGTGCCGGTGATGGCGGAGTTCATGAAGGCGTCGGCCGCCACGTTGAGGCCGACGTGTTTCATGGTGACGAGGGCCCGTTTGCCGGCCCAACTCATCCCCAGTGCCTCCTCGTATGCGACCTTTTCATTGGTGCTCCAGAAGGCGTGGATATCACCGGTTTTCTTGGCGATGCTCTCGACGAACTCAAAGATCTCGGTCGAAGGCGTGCCGGGATAGCCGTAGACGCCGCTGATGCCGGCATGGACGGCCCCAAGACCAACCGCCTCGTCACCCAGCAAGATCTCTCGCTTCATGATCACAACCCCCTTTCACACGTGTCGGGACTCATCTTCTCAGACGGGGGCGGACCGGCGTGGCCCGCCCCGGCATCATTGCAGAACCCCGATTGCGATGCAAGGCGCCGGCAACGGTTTTTTCAGCACACCAGCGCGGAGCTTGATCCGGAACCCAGGGAGCTCCTGGATTCCGGGATCGGGTGAAGGCCGGTCCCGTGGATGTGATATTCACCTGAGGGTTGAGAGTATGATACTCGGATGAGCACCCGGTCAAAGCACAGGCGAACGGTGGCTGCGCCGTGGTGGGCATGCCGGACGCGTGAGGCCCTCCCGCGGTGGTGGGTTGTACTGCTCATCATCGTGACATTGGCGGTTGGGGCGAGCCGGATTGCAGCCGTTCCCAGATCGATCTGGCATCAGGATGAGGCGGTGTTTGCGTCATCCGTGCTCAGCTTCAACATCGAGTCGGGACGGCCTCATCCTCCCTGGTTTCCACTCTGGATTTTTCTCGGAAAGGGGCTCGACGCCACTGGGATCCCGGCGGCGCGTTCCCTGCAGATGCTCAGCGCTGGGCTCTCATTGCTGACGCTCCCCGCGCTGTTCTTTCTGTGGGCCCTCTGGTTGCGGAAGGAGCTGGCACTGGCGGCAAGCCTTCTCTTTCTTTTTATGCCCGGGGTGTGGATGCTCTCGGGCCGTGCATTTTCTGATACGCCTGCGATGGCTTTTCTGGCCGCCTCGCTGGCGCTCTTGCTCGACCCGGGAGGCGGCACACGAAGGACGATTTTGGGGGCTATCCTGGCTGCGCTGACAATTCTGGTGCGGCCTCAGCATGTGCTCATTCTGGCCATTCCCGTAGCCGTGCTCTTTGGGAGGGGGAAGCACCGGACTGCGCTTTTGGCTCCGCTGGCCGGGTGTCTTGGCGCCGGAGCAGCCGGTCTCCTGATATTTGGTGCGCCGCTCGGCACCCTCTGGAAGGCATTCCGGTTACAGGCGGCCTACCAGGGCGCCCATGCGGTGACGGCTGCGCACGCCTTTGCCGAGCTCGGTCCGGCGCGCGCCATGATCCTTCCGGGTCTTGCCCTGATATGGGTTGCAGGTGCCGTATATGGGGGCGTGGTGTTCTGGCGCGCCCACCTGCCTGGGGGCGGCATCCTGCTCATCGCAACTTTGTTGCCGGCCGTAGGCGTCGTGTTGTTTCTCGTCGATGGAACCATCACAAGGTACTGGTTGCCGGTATTGGCTTTGGGCTGTGGCCTGGCTGTGGTTGGTCTGGCCTCGATCATGCGTGCATGGTCTCTGACCATCGTTGCGGTAGCCGTGAGTGTTTCTACCGTGGTCGTGATCCCTCAACTCTCGCTGATGCGTCATGCGGTTTCGCCTCCGCTGAGAGCGATGCGAGCTGCAGAGCGTTTGGCGGAGGAACATCGCTGGGTAATGGTGGCCGACTTCAATATGGAGCCGTTCGAGGTCTACCGGCAGTTGAGTGGCCGGGCGGACGGACGGATCACGTATGACGTTGAGCTCGGCGGCTCGAGGGGAGTGCCACCGCCTTGGGAGAGCGTGGCGATCTACACCGATCATCAGGACAAGTTCATTGGTGGCGGGGGATCGCCCGAGGTGTTCTCCTGCCGCGTCCCGCTCCTCATCCGGGTTGAGCCAACGGTGTATGACAGTGTCACGGTGGTGCCAGGGGCCGCCGTCAGGCCTGCACGCAGGCGGTTACCAGGCCGTTGATGTGATTCGAGGATGCAGTCATGGAGAGCGTGCGAGGATGTATGATAGGCGCACGGCCGGAGCGGAGGTGGCACGATGGTCAATGCAATCGTCCTTTTGCGGGTCAAACGTGAGCGGATCAACGATGTTGCGGAGGAGCTCGTCGAAGTCGAGGGTGTGTCGGAGGTCTATTCGGTGGCGGGCCAGTTTGATCTGGTCGCGATTCTCAGGACATCCGATGACGAGCAGCTCGCCGATGTCGTGACCGGCCACCTTCTCAAGATCGAGGGGATCGTCAGCTCGGAGACGCTGATCGCGTTTCGTGTGCTGTCCAAGCACGATCTGGAACGTCTCTTCTCAATTGGCATGGAGCTCGGATAGGCGCCCGGCCTCACCGGGGGCTGATCCGGCGCGCCGCAAACGGTGCGTGCGACGGTTTCGTCCACCCGCGGTCAGCCAAGAGGAACGGCCTGCCGCTGGGGCAGGTCGTTGATGCTGGGTGGATCAAGCGCGTGGCCAGCGTGGGCCACAGCCGGTTCAGTCCTCGTCTTCTTCTTCCTCGCGAGCGTTGGCCGCGATGATCTTTTCCTGAAGCTGCTTCGGGACCTCGTCGTAGTGGCTGAATTCCATGCTGTATTCGGCCCGGCCTCCCGAGATCGACCGGAGGTTGGGTGCGTAGGTTAGCATCTCGGCTAAAGGAACCAGAGCGTGGATGATCGTCGTGCCGGATTCGGAGTCCATCCCCTGCACGCGGCCCCGCCGGGAGTTGAGATCACCCATGACGTCGCCCATGAATTCGTCAGGCGTGTAGACGTCGACCTTCATGACCGGTTCGAGGAGCGTTGGATTGGCCTTGGCCATACATGCCTTGAAGGCTTTCCGGCCGGCGATTTTGAAGGCCATTTCCGAGGAATCGACGGGATGTTCCTTGCCATCGACGAGCGTGATGCGGAAATCGACGACCGGGTACCCGGCCAGGTACCCATTCTGGGCCGCTTCTTGAATGCCCTTATCGACGGCGGGGCGGTAGGTCTGTGAGATCGCACCACCGAAGATCTTATCGACGAACTCATATCCGCTGCCGCGGGGCAACGGCTCCATTTTGACCGAGGCTTCGGCAAATTGGCCGTGACCGCCGGTTTGTTTCTTGTGCCGTGCGGTCGCCTCCGCCGGTTTGGTGACGGTCTCGCGGTACGGGACTTTGGGTGGCTTCATCGTGACGTCGACCTTGTACCGCTTCTTGAGGCGGCCGATGATGACCTCGACATGGAGCTGGCCAGCGCCAGAAATCAACAGCTCCTTGGTTTGCGGATCCCGGCCAACCTTGATCGTAGGATCCTCGTCCTGGATCCGGACCAGTGCAGATGAAATCTTGTCCTCATCCCCCTTCGATTTCGGTTCGATCGCAAAGCTGATCGCGGGCTCGGGGATCGGGACGGCGGGGATGATGATGTCGCCATTGGCGCTCAGCGTGTCTCCGGTCTTGGTTTCCTTGAGCTTCGGGACGGCGCCGATGTCGCCGGCGCACAGCTCGGGCACCTGAATGAGCTCCTTGCCCTGCATCACAGCGAGCCCCCCGAGACGCTCCGATGTGTTCCGGTTGGCATTCTTGATCGTCGAGTCCGCCGTCAACTTCCCGGTAAAGACGCGGAAAATCGTAATTCTCCCGGCAAACGGATCGGAAAACGTCTTGAAGACGTAGGCCGCGGCCGGTTGATCATCGGAGACGGGGAGCTCCATCTCTTCACCGGCTGCGTTGCGAGCCACGACCGGACGCCAGTCTGGCGCCGGAGCAAAATCAGAGATCGCCTGCATCAGCGGCTGGACGCCGATGTTCTTCCCGGCCGCAAGCGCAAAGACCGGGAAGATGGCGCGGTTGAGGAACGCCTTGGCCAGGCCCTGCCGGAAGGTCTCCGGATCGAGCTCACCATTCTCGAGGTAGGTTTCCATCAACTCCTCGTCTTGCTCGGCGATCATCTCCATCAGCGATTCACGTGCGCTCGCCGCCTGGTCTGCGACCTCGGCCGGTGGATCGCTCTCTTCAAACCCAACGCCCTCGCTTCCATCCCAGGTGAATGCCTTCCCGGAGATTAGATCGACGACGCCACGGAATGACGACTCCTCACCGATGGGGAGCGTGACGGGCACGACCTCCCGACCGTATTTCTTCTGGAGAATGGCGAGCGTCCGGGAGAACGATGCACGGTCGCGGTCCATCAGGTTAACCGCGAGAATGACGGGCATGTTGTAGTCGTGGGCCGCCTTCCAGAGTTTTTCAGTTTGGACTTCGATGCCGGCCACGGCGGAGATCATCAGGAGCGCAGCATCGGCGACCCGCAACCCCTGCATCGCCTCGGTCGTGTAGATCCCGTATCCGGGGGTGTCGATTAAGTTGATCTTCTTCCCATCGTGCTCGAAGTGAGCGACGGCGGTATTGATCGTAATTTTTCGCTCGATCTCATCATCGTCGAAGTCGGTGATGGTGTGCCCGTCATCGACTTTGGCGAACCGGTTCACGGCGCCACCGTCGAAGAGCATGGCGGATACGAGTGATGTCTTTCCCGTATCGGAGTGCCCGACGACGGCGATATTCCTGATGTTCTCGGTCGTGAACGATGCTGCGGTCATGCTCATTCCTCCACGTTCGGTTGAATTGGTTCGCTGGTGGTGGGAGACAGCGTCAGGGACTGACCGGTCAGGCGCTCGTACGCCTCCAAGTACCGCTGAAGCGTCCCTTGGACGACGTCCGGAGGCAGCGTGGGAGCGGGCGGCTCCTTGTCCCAGCCGCTTGCCTCCAGCCAGTCACGGACAAACTGTTTGTCAAAAGAAGGCTGAGGTTTGCCCGGCTCGTACAGATCGGCCGGCCAGAATCGTGAGGAATCCGGTGTCAGTGCCTCATCCATCCAGACGACCTGCCCCTCTGTATCGAGCCCAAATTCAAATTTCGTGTCGGCGACGATGATGCCCCGCTCGGCGGCGTGCTCGGCAGCCTTGCGGTAGAGCGTGAGGGTCAGCGATCTGAGCTGCTCGGCAATCTCCGGACCCGTGATCTCGACCATCCGGTCGAACGAAATGTTCTCATCGTGACCGCTCGCCGCCTTCGTTGCTGGGGTGAAGATCGGCTCGGGAAGTTGCTGCGATTCGATCAGACCAGCGGGCAGATCGATCCCGCAGATCGATCCCGTGTCCCGGTAGCTCTTCCAGCCGGAGCCGGAAAGGTAGCCTCGTGCGACGCATTCCACTGGGATCGGATCGAGCCGCCGCACCAGGACACTTCGCCGGTCAAGTTCGGCGTGAGCGTGATATGGGGCGGGGAAGGAAGCGAGCTCCGTCTCCAAGAGATGGTTGGCCACGATCGGCTCAAAGCGCCGGAACCAGAAGTTCGACAGTTGTGTGAGGATCATCCCCCGGCCCGGGATTCCGGGCTTCAAAACACTGTCAAAAGCGCTGATCCGGTCGGTTGCGACAAGCACGAGCGCATCGCCGGCGCGGTAGATGTCACGGACCTTGCCACGGCTTACCAGCTGCCCCCCCGGGATATCGGTGGCGAGCAGGGCCTTCATCATGCGTCAGGCTTCGCGGGTGTTGAGGACGGCCTGAGCCTGGCGGGTCAGCCGGGACTTGTACCGCGATGCCGTGTTCCGGTGCAGGACCCCCTTGCGCCACGCCACGTCGATGACGGACATCGTTGCCGGGAGGAGCGTCGCCACGGCGGACGCATCGCCGTCGCTGATCGCCTGGCGCATCTTCTTCATCTGATGACGAACCCGGGTCCTGACGGAACGGTTCCGCATGCGGCGCTCCAGCGATTGCCGGTGCCGTTTTCGTGCCTGTTTCTTGGTTCCCTTGATCGTTGCCATATCTTCGTGTCTCCTTGAGCTTCGTGGGCGATTCGCCCCTTTTCTTCTTAACGAATGGTAATTCCAAGACTCCGGAGCTTTTCCCGGGCCAGGTCAGCTTCCTTGGTGCCCGGATGCTCGTACACAACGTATTGCAGGTTGACAACACCCTGACCCTGATCACCCATCTTGAGGTACACAAGGCCTTTTTTGAGCTGTGCTGCAGCGGCCTTATCGCTCGTGGGGTAGCTGTCCAGGACCGTCGAGAAGGCTTGCAGAGCCTTCTGCTCCTTGCCCTCCGCATCATAGCATTCCCCGATCCAGTATTGGGCATTGTCGGCCAGATCGGTCTTGGGGTACCGTTTGAGGTACTCCTCAAACCCCTGAATCGCGAGGTCGTACGTGCCGTGCAAATAATCCTGATAGGCGTTCTGGTACAGACCCTCAGGTGTGGTTGGTGCTGGAGCTGGCGTTGCCGCCGGGCCCGGTGTCTCAGCCGCTCCTGCGGATGAGGGCGTCGCCGCGGGCTGGCCGCCGGCCGCCGGTGGTGGTGTGACCTGTGGCGAGCCGGCTGCCGCCGGAGCCTCGCCGGCGGTGACGGGTGGCAACGGTGCCCGCGGAGGCCGTCCCGCCGCACCGCTCGCAGCGAGCTCCTGGGAAATCTGTTGCAGCTGGTGGGTCGTTACCTGAAGGTTGGCCTTCAGCCCCTCGATCTGTTCCTGGAGCCGCTGCACTTGGACGGCGAGGTCAGCGTTCGACCGTACGATCTTGTCCGTCTGGTTCTTCATCTGCCGTTCCATAGGAGCAAGATCGTTCTTGTCGAGCGTCGCTGCGCTCAACTGTTGCACCTGACGCTGGACGTCGGTGATCTCCCGGTGCAGCAGGGCCATGTCTTCCTGAGACGTGCACCCCGCCAGGGGGAGGAGGAGAGCCATACCAAGGATGGGCCATGTGCGCATCATGCCACCTCTCAACGTGCTGTGATCACGAAGTGAGCGCGGCGGTTGAGACGCCATGCGGCTTCGTTGTGTCCGAGGGCGAAGGGACGCTCCTCACCGTAGCTGATCGTTCGGATTCGCGATGCCGGAACACCGAGGAAGATGAGGTAGTCGCGAACGGCGTCAGCACGCCGCTGCCCAAGAGCGAGGTTGTACTGGCGGGTGTTTCGCTCGTCACAGTGACCTTCGATCAGGATCTTGATCGTCGGGTGTTTGCCGAGCCAGGCGGCGTCGGCAGCCAACGTGTCCCTGGCCTGAGGCGTCAGGTCGTAGCTGTCGGTCGCGAAGAAGACATCCTTGAGGTACCCCCTCCTGTTGAGCTCCTTGAGGTCGGCTGGAAGCTCTTCCCCGGACGCCACGGAGGGAACCGGCGTCGGCTCGGTGACTGTCTCTTCCGGGACCGGCGTTGGGGTCGGCTGCACCGTCTTCGGCTGAGGCGCAACGGGAGCCGGTGCAGGCCGGCTCGATTGGCAGCCCGGCAGCACGAGCACTGAGATGGCGAGCACGGCGGCTGTTGCGAGACCAGAATGAAATCTCATGGCGTCCCTCCTTCCCGGGGCGATAACTTTAGCAGCCCATCAAGTGATTGACAAGTAAGGGACAAGGCCGGCATGAGCCACCGGTAGGAATGCGAAGCTACGCCGGCCGGCCGGGGAGCGACGGCCTGTCCAAAGAGCCGCGCCGGTGGAGCTTGGAGAGATGATCGTAAAGCACGATGGAACCGGCCACGGCGACGTTCAAGCAGGGAACGAGGCCCCACTGCGGGATCTCGACGATCAAACGGGAGGCCTCCAGGAGCTCATTGGGGATGCCGCCAAGCTCGGCTCCCAGCAGGAAGCACGGGCGGGGCGGGTAGACGGCGTCGAAGAGGCTGACCGAGCGTGCGTCGAGCTCAATGGCGACGAGGTCCCACCCACGCTCTTCGAGATGCTCGAGGAACTCGTCTTTGCCGGGGAGGTAGATGATCTTGGTGTAGAGCTCCGCCGTGCGTGCGGCCTCGACATTCCACTCTCTCTCACCGACCAAGATGACTTCCTCGACGGCTGCCGCGTGGGCCGTCCTGATGAGGCTGCCCACGTTGTACTCCTTCGAGATGTTCCACGCGGCGACGGCCATCGGGCGGAGGCCGCTCTGGTACTCACGGCGGCGCCGCTCCCGGCGTTCGGCCCGCCGGCGCTGTGCCCATGCATCCCGGATCTTCGACGACGTCATCGGCGACAGCGTACGAAGTTCCAGCCGGCCTGTCCACCGCCCCCGGAACCTGCATGATCCTTGTTCGTCGAGAGGCGGCCAAGCGATCGAATATCGGGTCCCCGCCCAGATTCTTCGTCGGCTTCGACTCCTCAGAATGACACTTTCCCGGTCATCCTGAGCAGGAGGCGAAGGATCTGGCGGGCAAGCCAACCTCTGGCGGCCGCCGGAGCCAGGGTAAAGAGGACGCGGTATAATTATTTGTCGCATGTCACAGAATCACGATGACCGCACGCAGGCCGGAATTGGTTCGGATCCGAGGGACTGGAACCGGGGCATCATGCTCGACTCGATGCCCGCAATTGCAGCGGCGAAGAGCCTTGATGCACTGTGGTCCGTTCTGTGGGACACGATCCGGAAGATGCTCCCTCAGACAGCGGTGATGCAGATTTTTCGAGGCGAAGAAGCGGCCGTTAAGGAGACTTGGACCTCGTTACGCCGTGCTCCTTCCATGAGCTTGATCCTCCGGGGGTGGGGTTCGAATTTTGAGAGAATGATGCAGGAACGTTCCACGGCCAAGGCTTTCCTGAAGATTTTTGGGGAAACCGAAGAGGCAGCACAGGCCAGGCTTGATCGCTTTTTCACGGACCTGGGAAACCCGCTCCTGTTGAACGATCCGGACCAGCAACTCTCGGTGTTTCTTAGTGAGGAGGACGTGCAAAAGGTCCGGGACGCTCGTCCACACGGCCAGGCCCCAGGACAGGTGATGTTGTGTCCGATTCTTGTCGAGGGACGGCTCGATCTGGTGGCCTCCCTGAGCGCTCTCCCAGGGCAGCAACCGTATACCTGGGATGACGCCGCCGACGTGTGGCAGCTCACGAAGTTTGCTCACGAGGTGAGCATGCGAATCAGGGCTGAGAAGACCGTCATGCGTCATCTCGACGAGGTTCGGATGCTTCGAGCGACCATGCGCCGCATTAGCGTTGCAACTGACGTCGCTGGACTCGCTGAGGAAGTGGGCACTGTCGCGCAACGGCTTTTGAAGGCTCCACGTGCTTTCATCGTCGCTCACGACCAGGAGGGGCATGGCGGAGCTCGCGTGCTCTGGCGTTCGAGAATCGAAGAAAGGGACGCTCAAAAAGCCGGCACAGAGATCATGAGGGCATTTGCCACCGAGGAAGGTCCAAGAAGGCTCACGATCATTGAGAGTGTTGGCGGGAGCGAGGGTCCCGGTGGGTTTGGGCTCCAGTTTGCTCATGCCGAAGCACTGTCGGCGGTGCCACTGGAGGTGCATGGGAGGCTCTTCGGCACCCTGGTGCTGTTCTGGCCCCGGCCACGTCGCATCGCTCCGGATGAACGTGGTTCGCTTGAATTTCTCGGGGGGGAGCTTTCCCTCGCCATGGATCACCGCCGGCTTTCCGGTGAGTTGACGGATTCCGAGGCCGAGCTGCGCTCAATCATCAACGCCGTCAACGAGGGAGTGATGTCGCTGGATCAACGGGGAAGGCTGCGCTACTGCAACGCCCGAGCGGCCGAATTGCTGGGGATCTCGGTGCCGGCAAGCGAGGGGACGCCACTTCTCGATCTGCTTCCGGAAAGGAGGCGGCAAGGCGTGAGCCCGTTGCTGTCGTTGGTCCTTTCTGGACAACCGGTTGTCGATCAGCTTCTCGCCGGTCAGGACCAGCGGGTAACCGTAACTGTGTTTCAGGGCAACACGGCTGGTGAGATGTCCCGGTCGCTGTGGATCTTTCGCAACGATGAGACGCCGGCGGCTCAGGGAGGACTTGTCGAGGCCATGCTGCAACACGTCTCCGAGCCCTTCCTCGTTCTCGACCGAACGGGCCGAGTGCTTGAGGCAAACGGGCCAGCCCGCCAGTACCTTGGGACAGAGCTCTTTCCAGAAGAAATCGTGGATGAGAGTCCTTCGTATCGCTGGGGGGGAGAGTTTGATGAGGCTTTCCTGGACCAGTTGGACCGTTACGGCTTTTGTGAGAGAACCGGCCTCGTCGAAGAAAGGGCGGGGCGTTTGATCTCGTACGAGGCCACGTTCTGGCGGGTGGGCCAGGGTGATGATTGCCGCATTTTAGCCGCCATACGGGATCACACGCTGGAAGAACAACAGGCTCGCTTTGCAAAGGGGAGGCGCGAAGCCTACCAGCTGACGAAACAGATTGAGGCGCTGATCGATGAGCTGGAGTCGGGTTTGTCAACGCAGAGGGATCTTGTGACGTCGGTATTGACCCAGTGTGAGCTCGCACGAGAGGAGAAGACCGATGGGGCGAGGTTGCTGACGACCATCGAGACCGTGCAGACTTCAGCGGGACGGGGGAGCGCTGGGCTGGCCCGGTGCGGTGATGTGATCAAGGATCTCGCTGGGATCCTCAAACAACAGAGCCTCTCCATGGAGGTGGCAAGCTCTGGCAGTATGAGGCAGGTGTGGATCATCAGCGACCGGCCACAGCGCCGGGAACGCCTGCTGCAACTCATGTCCGCAGAAGGCCTTGAGGCAACGACAGTGGAGGTTGAGGAGGTCACTGTTGCCACCGAATACACGGGGTTGCCGGATTTGGTAGTCGTCGATCTCGTTTCTCTCAACGGTATTGAAGAGGTCTATAACCGGGTACGCCGGATCGCCCCCGGGCTGCCACTCGTCGTCATCTCAGCGGTTGGGGCGCTGACGGGCAGCACGACGATTGCCGAAGATCCCCGCCTCCACGTGATGAAAGACTTCCCGTCAGGATCGGAGCTCACGGCGTTGCTGGCCACGATTCTGCCGGGATGACGGCCGGGAGGCGTGAGATACGAAATCCCGCCGCAGCGGGATTTCGTTGTGGCGGGAAGCCCGCCCGGATCCTTGCAGTGGGTCACGCGGCTGCTGGATCCGTTGGATGCCCGCGATCTCCGGAAGATACTGTAAATATGGGCTCAGGAGAGACTTCTGTCAAGCCCATCGTGATCCTCATGGCGCCAGTGAGGCATCCCGGAGCAACCGGACGGTCTCGTCCATCTCGTCGTCGCGGCGCAAGCGTACGAGCTCGGGTGGGCTCTCTTGGAATCCCTCGAGCGCGTTGAAGAAGCGGTCAAGCGGGTCGCCTGCAATAGACGGAACCAAAAAGATGTGGGTGTGTGGAATCCGGCGTCCTCGAGCGTACATGCAGACAAAGTCGGGATGAAAGACGCGCATCAGCTTCTGGGAGACAACCCGTGCCACTTCGAAGAGGCTCGCCGTTTCCTCTGCCGAAAGGTCGTGCCACCACGGCTCGTGGCGTTTTGAAATGACAAGGCAGTGCCCCCGTGCCAGCGGATTGATATCCAGAAGTGCCAGTGAATGGTCATCCTCGTAGATGATCCGCGCCGGCTCCCGGCCAGCGACGATGTTGCAGAACACACACGTGTCGTCAGGTATCGTTGCCATCTTGGCGCTCCTCGCAAGGAGGATACCACCGGAAGCCTTGAGGATGATCGGGGGACGGGTATGATCGGGGCATGCGACGGACCCACGAGGCTCCCCCGTTCGTACACCTGCATCTTCATACGCACTATTCGCTTCTCGATGCGATGATCAAGATTCCCGAGTTGATCGACCAGGTCGCGGGCGCCGGAATGGACGCCGTTGCTGTGACGGACCATGGGAACCTCTTCGGCGCGTTCCAGTTTCACCAGGCCGCCATGAAGGCCGGTATCCGGCCCGTCATCGGCTGTGAGGTCTACGTCGCGCCCGGCGATCACCGGGAGCGGAAGGCAGTCCGGGGACGGCGGCATCCGTATGACCACCTGGTCCTTCTCGCCGAGAACAACACCGGATACCGGAACCTCGTGTGGCTCGTCAGCGAGGGCTACCTCAACGGGTTCTATTACAAGCCACGGATCTCGAAGGCGGTTCTTGCCGAACACGCCGAGGGGCTGATCGGTCTTTCCGCCTGCCTCTCGGGAGAAATCCCCGGGCTGCTCCTTTCCCGGGATCTCGAGGGAGCGGTGCGCGTGGCCGAGGAGTACCGGGACATGCTCGGCAAAGAGAACTTTTTCCTGGAGATCCAGGATCATGGCACCGAGGATGAACGGGTGGTTCGCGAGGGAATGCGCGAGGTTTCCTCCCGCACAGGGATCCCGCTCGTCGCGACGAACGACTGCCACTTCCATCACCGCGAAGACATGAGCGCCCACCGCCTTCTGATCGGGATCGGTCAGGTCAAGACGCTCGAGGAGCTGACGTCGCGGGGAGGCTACGTCTACAACGACCAGTACTACGTCAGAACGCCAGAAGAGATGTACGCCCTGTTTGCTGACTTCCCCGGCGCCTGCGAACGCACGGCCGAAATCGCCGGACGGTGCCACGTGCTCTTCGATACGTCGGAGCTGCATCTCCCGACCTATCCCGTGCCGGAAGGGCACACGGCCGCCTCGTACCTGACGGCGCTTGCCCAGGCGGGTCTCGAAAGACGGCTGGCGGACGGCCGCGTCCGGAAGCGTCAGGCCGGCGAGTACCGCGCGCGGATGGAGCACGAGCTGGAGATCATCGACAAGATGGGTTTTCCCGGATACTTCCTGATTGTCTGGGATTTCATCCGGTACGCGAAGGAACATGGGGTCCCCGTCGGCCCTGGCCGCGGCTCGGCGGCCGGTTCGGTCGTCTCGTATTCCCTGGGCATCACCGACATTGATCCGCTCGAGTACGATCTGCTGTTCGAGCGGTTCCTCAACCCGGAGCGGATTTCGATGCCAGACATCGACATCGATTTCTGTCAGCGCGAGCGTGAGAAGGTCATCGTCTACGTGCGTGAGCGGTACGGCGCCGACTCGGTGTCCCAGATCGCCACGTTCAACATCCTCAAGGCGCGCTCGGCGGTCCGGGACATCGGGCGCGTGATGGGGATGCCGCTGGGCGACGTCGATCGGATCGCCAAGCTGATCCCCGATGAGCTCAACATCACGATCGGTGAGGCGCTGAAAAGCTCCCCGGAGCTGCGGGAGCTGATGAGCGGGGATGAGGACGTCCGGCAGTTGATCGAGGCGGCGGGGAAGATCGAAGGTCTTGCCCGCCACTGCGGCGTTCATGCCGCGGGTGTCGTCATCGCCCCGGAGCCGCTCGTCAACTTCGTCCCGCTCTTCAAGACGGCGCACGGCGAGGTGACGACGCAGTACGACAAGGACGACGTCGAAGCGCTCGGTCTGCTGAAGATGGACTTCCTCGGATTGCGGACCTTGACGGTGATCGCCGATGCGCAACGGTCGATCGCCAAGGCGGAGGGGCAGGCACCCGATCTTGACCAGATTCCGCTGGACGACGAGGCCGTCTACGAGCTCTTCTCCGCGGGAAACACCGACGGGATCTTCCAGTTTGAGTCATCGGGCATGCGGGATGTTCTCCGGACCGTTCAGCCCCGGTCGTTCCCCGAGATCGCCGCTCTGAACGCGCTGTACAGGCCTGGCCCGATGCAGTTCATCGACGACTACACCGCGCGGAAGAACGGGAAGAAGCCGATCACCTACATCTTTCCTGAGCTTGAGGAGATCCTGGCCGAGACCTACGGGATCATCGTCTACCAGGAGCAGGTCATGCGGATCGCCGTCAAGATCGCCGGTTTCACGATGGCCAAGGCCGATACCCTCCGCAAGGCGATGGGGAAGAAGAAGCGGGAGATCATCGACCGCGAGGGCGAGAACTTCATCAAGGGCGGGGTCTCGAACGGTTTTCCCGAAAAGAAGGTCCGGCAGCTTTGGGAGCAGATCATTCCGTTCGCCCAATACGGCTTCAACAAATCGCACTCCGTCGCCTACGCGTACGTCGCCTACTTGACCGCGTACCTCAAGGCGCATTACCCAGCCCATTTCATGGCAGCGATGCTGACCTCGGAAGCGTCGAACACCGACAAGCTGGCGATGTACGTCAGACGGTGCCGGCAGACGGGGATCGAGATTCTGCCGCCCGACTGCAACGCATCGGAAGAGATGTTCTCCGTCGAGTCGGGGGCGATCCGCTTTGGCCTCGCCGCAGTCAAAGGGGTCGGTGAGGGTGCCGCCGCCGCCATCGTCGAGGCGAGGCAACGGACGGGCCGCTTCGAATCGATCTCGCACCTCCTGCGCTCGCTTCCGGCTCGCGCCGCCAACCACAAGGTGCTGGAGGCGCTGGCCAAGGCCGGATGCTTCGACGCGTTCGGCCTGTCGCGCAAAGCGCTCGTCGAAAACCTCGAACGGTTGATGGACATGGCTGGACGCGAGCGTGAGCAGGAGGAGCTCGGTCAGGGGTTCCTCTTCGATGCCCTGCCATCAGACACGCTGGAAGCCGGCCTCGCTGGCGAACCCGAGGCGGACGAAACCGAGAGGCTGGCGTGGGAGCGTGAGGCGCTGGGGTTTTACCTTTCCGGGCACCCGCTCAATCAGTATCGCGATCAGCTGGCCAGGTTCGCGGACACCACGATCGGAGAGCTTCCAGACCGCCTCGAAGAGGGGTGGGAGCGGGTGACGGCCGGTGGGCTCGTCACCGGGCTCAAGACGATCCCCATCAAGAAGCAGGGCCCCAACCAGGGGCGCAAGATGGCAACGTTCTTCCTCGCCGATCCCACCGGTTCGGTGCGGGTCGTTGTGTTTCCCGATACGTTCGACGCCGCTAAACGCGTCTTGAAGAACGATGTTCCGGTCCTTGTGACGGCCGTGCCGAAGGGGGATGGCGACAACGTCGAGCTCACGGCCGACGAGGTCGTCCCGCTCGACGGGATCGAGCTGCGCCGCGCGGCGGCGCTGAAGATCGTCGTCGACCTCGAGCAGGCCGATGAGGCGAAGCTCGAGCAGCTCCGCGAGCTCCTCCTCGAGCATCGCGGTGAGTTGCCGGTCCGGTTCGAGCTCGTTCGCCCCGGTGCATTCCGCGCCCGCCTTGTGCCGCCGGTGGCGCTGACGGTGGAGCCGTCGCCCGAGCTCAAGGCCGCTCTCAATGAGCTTCTCGGTGGCGGACGGTTTGAGCTCGAATTTAGTGCCCATCCGGCCAACGGGAAGGCCAAACACGCATCCCGTCCGAACGGCTCTGGGCTGATCAACTAACACGTTTCCGGCGATCGCGACGGACGTAAAAAACCGGCCGGGTCAGGACCCGGCCGGCCGTGGTCACGTTATCAGCAGATTACGCTTCGACGTCGAAGTGGACGCCCTGCGCCAACGGCAGCTCGTGCCCCCAGTTGATCGTGCAGGTCTGGCGCCGCATGTACGCTTTCCACGCATCGGAGCCCGCCTCGCGTCCGCCGCCGGTGTCCTTCTCGCCGCCGAACGCGCCGCCGATCTCGGCGCCGGAGGTGCCGATGTTGACGTTGGCGATCCCGCAGTCGGATCCCTCGTGGGAGAGGAACTTCTCCGCCGCGTACAAGTTCGACGTGAAGATGCCCGAGGACAGGCCCTGATCGACCGAGTTGTGGAGCGCGATGGCCTCCTCGACATCCTCGATCTCGAAGATGTAGAGGATCGGCGCAAAGGTCTCCTCACGGGCAATCTCCATGCCGGGGTGAGCCTTAACCAGCGTGGGTTCGACGTAGAAGCCGGGCCGGTCGATCCGCTTGCCACCGTAGAGGATTTCACCCCCCTGCTTCTTGATCAGATCGATGGCGCCGAGGTAGGCCTGGACGGCGGCTTCATCGACGAGCGGCCCCATCAGCGTGCTCTCATCGAGAGGATCCCCGATTGGGATGCTCCGGTACGCCTTGATCAGGCGCTCGGTCATCTGGGCGGCGATGCCCTTCTGGAGGAAGAGACGGCGCAGGGTCGTGCACCGCTGGCCGGCGGTTCCGGCCGCCGCGAAGAGGATGGCGCGCAACGCTAGATTCTGATCGGCGTCGTCCATGACGATCACGCCGTTGTTGCCGCCGAGCTCGAGGATCGACCGTCCGAGGCGGCGGGCCGTCGCTTCAGAAACGTGCCGCCCCATCTCGATCGAACCGGTGAACGAGACGAGCGGGATCCGCCGGTCGTTGATCATCCGCTCGCCGATGACGCGGCCCGAGCCGATGACGAGGTTGAAGACCCCGGTCAGGCCGTGCCGGTCCATGATCTCGTTGACGATGTGCTGCACGGCGATCGCCGTCAACGGCGTCGAAGAGGACGGCTTCCAGACCATTGTGTCACCGCAGACCGCCGCGACGGCGGCGTTCCAGGCCCAGACGGCGACCGGGAAGTTGAACGACGTGATGATGCCGACGATGCCGAGCGGATGCCACTGCTCGTACATGCGGTGCCGGGCCCGCTCCGAGTGCATCGTCAAACCGAAGAGCTGGCGGGACAGGCCGACGGCGAGATCGCACATGTCGATCATCTCCTGAACCTCGCCCAATCCCTCGGAGAGGATCTTGCCCATCTCGAGAGAGACGAGCTCGCCAAGCGCCTCCTTGTGCTCGCGCAGGGCATCGCCCAGCTCGCGGATGATCAGCCCACGTTTGGGAGCCGGCATCATCCGCCACGTGAGGAACGCCTCGTGGGCGGTTTCGACGACCTGTTCGTACGCCGCCTCGTCAGCCTGAACGACCTTGGCGATGGGAGACCCGTCGATTGGGGTGAAGGACGTCAGCTCCTTGCCCCCCTCCGATTCGATCCACCGGCCGGTACACGCGCCGGGATTGACGTCCTTGATGCCGAGAGATTGCAACAGTGCCTTGATATCTGTCATTTCACACCTCCTTCAGGCGAGCGTTTCCAGCTCGCGCGCCGGGGAGTGTACCATCCCGCCGCACCTCAGGAGCGATCCTGCGGGATGGAGCTCTTTGGCTCAGGTTGACGCACGATTTGTGGCTAGGAACTCCGGCCCGACCGGAAGAATTTCTCCCACTCACGGATCTCATCGCTTGAGAGAGCCTGATCCGGCTTCTCGTCGCGGCGGGCAGCGACCATCAGCTTACCGCGCCATGCGGCGATGCGGCTCGTTCGTGCCCCAGCGCTTCGCGCCCGGTTCGTGAGCCCCCGGTCGTCGGTGACGACCGTCCAGTTGCGGGCAGCCGTCCCACGCGGCAAGCGGCGGATGATGGTGTCATCGGCGGACGAAGCTCCGCTGTAGATGACGGTGAGAGGGCCAAGCTTCTCCTCCTTGGGAGCTCCGGCTGGGGGCGGACCATCGAAGACGAGCATGACCGACGCACGTTCGTGACGCACGAGGTTGAGCGCCATCTGACGCACGGCTTCGCGGCTCCGGTTGGGAGAGGGGAGCGTGTGCATCAGATTGTTGCCATCGATGAGGATGGGCATCGGGTCCTCCGGTGCGCCGGAATCAGTGGCTCTGGCTCCGCCGTGCCCGGCTCAGCAGGCGGTCGAGCTCCCGTTGTCCCATCAGTTGCCGGTACATCGTTGCCGCTTTCTCGTGATTGGGATCGGAGGCAACGGCGCGTTCCAGCGCCTTGCGCTGCCGCTCGGGATTCTGGCGGCGCCGCCAGAACTCGGCGAGCTCGATCCATGCGTCGACGAAGTGCGGGTCGGCCTCGATCGCCAGGCGAAGCGTTTTCAGCGCGCGGTTCTTCCAGAGCGGGTTGCGCAGGAGCAGCCGGGCGAGCTGGAGCAGGGCGTCCGGTCTGGCCTCGATCTCGCACGCCTGCTCGAGGAGCTTGATCGCCAGGTACGGCTCGCCGCTGTGGATGAGCTCGTTGGCCCGCTTGATGTTGGCTTCGACGAGCTGAGCCCGAACCTTTGGATCGACCTTGCGGGCCTTTTTCGCCCGTGCGACATCATTCCGGAGCGACTTGAGGACGGTGTCGTACCGTTTCCGCGACCGGGCGTCGGAGAGAACTTCAAAAGCCTCACGCGCACGGTCGATGATCGCTGTCAGCTCCGGTTTGAGGTCGCGCAGGTGGGGGATCGATGAGTTGTCCGGGGAGTACTCCTGCTGCATCCGTTCCCATGCGCCCCTGATGTCATCCATCCGGGCGCCGGGCTCAAGACCGAGCACACGGTAGTGGTCCATGCGTTGGCACGCCTCGGCGAGCTCGCGGATCTTGTCGCGGAGCGCCCGTTGCTCCGGATCCAGCTCTTCTTCGTTGACGATGCCGATGTGCTCACCGGAGCCGGCTGGCTCGCGTGAGAAGCTCGGTGTGAAGGTGCGGGCGCGCTCAGATGCGGCGCCGACCATGATGATGCCCGCAATTCGGAGCGCGTACAGGATTGGAAGCACCTCGTTCTCGCCGCCGGGGAGGATCCCTGTCAGCGCCTTGAGCGAACGGGTCCCATCCATCCGGCTAATCATGAACGCCTCCTGCGGCGTTAACGTGAACTCGCTGAGAAGTGTGTCGAGGCTCGTACTCGGCCACGCCACCTGATCGAGCGGCTCGAGGTTCTTTCTGATGGCCTCCATGTCGGAAAAGTTGCGGGCAGCGACCAGAATCATCTGCGGCGTCGTCAGGTCCGGGATCGTGTCGGGTTGATCGCTCGTGCGTCCCTCGATGAGCTCGTTGAGCGCCCGTCCCGCCGCGGCGGCGCGCCGGATGATGGCGACCGTAAGCTCCTCGAGCTCACGCTCCAGCGTCTCCTGCTCGATCAGTCCACGCGTGACGAGAAGGTGCCCGAGCGGCGGCGGATCGGTGGTCCCCTGAGACAGCAGCATCACCGCCTTGTCATCCTCGGAGATCAGTTCCCGTCCAACCAGCCAACTACCGAGTTTTTCCTCCTCGAGGTCGGAATGGGCCGCTCGCAGCTCCCCGTTGACGAAGATCAGCTCCCGGGTGGCCGAGCCGTCCGAGCTGCGGAGAATTCCCGTCGACCTGTTGTGTTGCACGGCCGCCATCAGCTCGGGCAGTGGCAACGACCGGCGAAGATCGAGGCGGCTGATCTGCTGTGCAGCCATTCAGTTCCCCCGGACTTTGGAAGGCATGGATGCCTTCGTCAGTGCGACGATCTGTTTCGTGACGCCCTTCCGGATCCATGCCTGTGGGATATGAGGCACCGCCTCTTTCACCGCCTGTTTAGATGGGAAGTTTCCCCACACGAGGTCCCAGCATGGCTCGGGCGATTGTCCGTGACCGGGTTGGATTGTCAGGATCTTCGGGTGTTTCCCCGACTTTCGGAGCATGCGCTGGAGGTCCTGAGGCTGGCATCCATGATCAATGACCACGCCGAAATGTGCCTTCGCTGCCGGACGTCCATGGGCATGGTGGAGAAGCAGCCATCCGGCCGCCGCCAGAAGGATCGCCAGGAAGATGACGCCGCCGATGATCAGGGCCGGTGGAAGCCGGTGCGTTGCGTTAGCCACTGGAGGCATGACGACCGGATCGGCCGGCGCGTTCTCCTGTTCAACCGCGGCGACGGGAACCGGCTCGATGAAGCCAGCAACGATCAGTGCGGCGAGCAGCCGGACCACCTCGACACTATCCTGCGGCGCCCGCTCGATGATCTCCTCAGCCGTCCTGTGGCCGGTGATCTTTGCGGCGACCAGATCGGCCTCCTGGTTCAGTTGCAGGGAGGCGTAGCTTTCGAGAAACCCTGGGCTGCGCCGCAGCAGGAGCCGGTGGTCCTCGAGGACGGCGCGAGGCAACGCCTCGCTCTCGTCGGAGAGGATCATCTCGACGATGGCGTGCGGCAGCGAGATGTTCGGCCCATCTCCGGCTGGGACGTCACCCTCGACGATTTCTAAGGTCCGGTGCTCGTCGAGGATCCACGACCGGATGCCGTTCTCCACGATCGACTTCACAATGGCGAGCGCGCGGGTTTCCTCGGCGCCGGTCCGCTCAGCAGCCTCCCGTGCCTCGAGCAGCAGATCGGTGTGCCCGATGGGGCCGCAACCCAAGACCTCGGAGATGATCGACGGATCGGGCCCCTCGACGGAGACGGCTCGTCCGCCCCGGACGCCCAGGACCAGGGTCCCTCCGGTCCAGCCGAGCCGTGCAGTCCCCATCCCCCGGGCACCGATCCACCGGCCGAAGCGCCAGATCAGCTGCGGTTCGTTCATACCGACACCATAATCGATTCCGGGGTCAATCAGCAAGAGGATTCTCTCCTCGAGGTTGTTGCGCTGTGCCCCGTCGGCCGGAGGGAGCTTTGGAGCGCGGACTTCAGTCCTCATCTTTTTGTACCAGAACGCGTTGAGCGTACGATGCGGACTGAAGTCCGCGCTCCCTCGGGCGCTCTCCCCGCGACCGGTTGCCTTGGCGTTGGGGTGAGCGTGCTTCCATCGTGGTCGTATCCGCTGGGATCACGCGAGTTCCGCACAGCGCAACAACCTCCTCCTCGCAATCGCCGTTCAAGCTGTGACCGTCCGTGTCTGGCCTCAGAGGGGGAGTCCATCCCGAACAGCTAGATCGACGCTTCCGCGACATCCCGGCACCGTGTGAGGGGCGTGATGCGTCCATCCACGGTGGGATCTCAAGAGAGGGCAGGGCCGCCGTTCTCTCGTTGATCGTGGCGTGTCGGTCTACGTGTTGATGGCTGAGACGACCAGCTCGTAGCCCCTACGATCGATGTCGTCGAAGTGGGCGGGGTGGAAGGAGTCGATGTCGAGGACGCCGGCGGGCTCGCCGTTGGGGCCGAAGAGGGGGACGACCAGTTCGGAGCGCGTTCGGGAGTCGCAAGGGATGTGGCCGGGGAAGGCGTGGACGTCGGGCACGATCAGGCTTTCCCGGCGGTCGATGGCGGCCCAACAGACGCCGGTATGGGGGGCGAGCCTGAGGCAGGCGAGGGGACCCTGGTAGACGTCGACGAGCAGCTCATCGCCGTGGAGCATGTAGAAGCCGGTCCAGGAGACGCCGGGAATCTTGTGATGGAGCAGGGCGGCGGCAGTCGCGCGGCGGGCGAGCGGATCGGGAACCTCGCGGATCAGTGTGGCGAGCTGGTCACGGATGCGTTCGAAGCGGCTCAGGCGTGCATCATCCCGGTTCATGGCTGCCTCCCCCGCTCACATCTCTTCGGGGACGGGGATGCCGAGTAGCTCCTCGAGCAGGCTGCGCATCTCACGGACGAAGACGGTGAAGACCGCCCGGCGCAAACGCCGGAGCGGTTCGTTGTCCTCGGGCAGGACAGGATGGGCGTGGTAGAGCTTGTGGAAGAGCTGTGCCAGGTTGTGGGCGTGCTGGGCGAGGAGGGAGAACTCCAGGGTATCGACGGCTTGGCCAACGATCTCACGCCGGCGTGCGCATTCGAGCACGAGGCCCCACAGGTCATCGGGGATTTCGGCGTTTTGGAGCGTTTCAGCCTCTGCAGCCTCGACCATACCCTCGCCCCGTCGTTCGGTAAGCTTGGCGAAGATCTTGGCCGCGCGGACGGCGGAGTACTGAAGGTACGGCCCGGTATCACCCTCGAACGCCAGGGCCTCGTCGAAATCGAACGCGAGGACCCTGTTGCGGGACTGCCGGGCCATCAGATACCGGAGAGCCCCGACGGCGATTGCCCGGGCCCGGACCGCCGTCCCGCCGGTGCCCTCCTCGCCCGCGCGGCTCGCGACGGCTTCCTCCGCCTGCGCCGTCAGAACGTCGAGGAACTCGTCGGCCTTGACGCCGATGCCGCGTCGTCCGGACATCTCGACGTAGCTCTTGGACATCGCCTCTTCGTCAAGGCCGAAGCTCAGGCCGGTGCGGGCCTCGATCAGCCGGACGGCGGCGGGTGTCAGCGCGACCATCTCGTAGGAAAAGTGGATCGAGCGGTCCGCCGCCTCGGGGTGCCCGAGGACGCGGACGGCCTCGCGGACGACCTTCTGCGGGTACGACTGCCTGACGTCAATGACGTTGTAGACCTGCCTCCCGTTCCCGTACTCCCGGCCGTAGATCTGCCGCGATGGGTCGGAGTTGGTGCGCGCGAGCAGGTGGCCGCTGCGGCCGCAGTACTCGACCGGCGCGGCGGGCGTTTCCTGCCGCCAGTGGGCGAAGAGGGTGTATCCGAAGTCGTGGCGCGTGCCATCGGGCTCACGGAGCAGACCGAGCTTCCAGAGTTGATAGGCGATGTCCTTGCCCGTGTAGGTCACCGTCCCGTTCGAGCGGACGAGGATCTTGTCGGGATCGTCCATGTCGGCGAAGGCCGGGCTGGACGCAAGAGACATGACCCAGCAGCCGGCATTCTTTCCCTCCGTTTCCTTGCGGATGGCGCCGGCGTCCTTGAGCAGCTCGAAGGCGCGGCGCCAGAACCCCAGCGCCAGGATGTCCGATTCGTGCGGCAGCAGGTCGTAGCCGATGCCGAGGCGGGCCATCGTCGCGAGGTGGCACCGCATGTTGCCGTCGGCGACCGCCGTGGCCAGCCGGGCGATGGCTCGCTGCGGGTACGGATGTCCGGACGCCGCGGCCCGGCCAAGTGTGAAGACCGCCTCGTCGAGGTCGAGCCCGTCGTGGCCAGCCTCGACGGCGTGAAGCACCTCGGCGCGGTGGCCGAGAAAGTCCGGATCATCCTCATAGCGGGCCGTGACCTTGGGGTAGATTTCCCAGCACAGGTCGTCGAAGTCCGAGGTCGAAGGGGCAGGAACGGGGCCGGATGGCAGGCGTGATACGAAAGCCGCGAGGAGCTCCTCCCGGGACGATGGCTCCGTGGCGAGCGCCGATGCGATCTCCTGCTCCGGAAGGTACAGAACGCCAACCACGACGTCGGCCACCTGCACGCCGGTATCGTCGATGTAGTCCTGAACCTCGACCGGATGACCGAGATGGCGCAAGCACCGCACGAGGATGTCGCCGAGAACGGCGTTGCGCAGGTGCCCGATGTGGGCGGCCTTGTTGGGGTTGATGTTCGTGTGCTCGACGACGATCTTATCGCCGGCGCCCTCAGGCTGCGCTGCGCTGGATGTCAGCAGATGCGCCAGCATGCGGCCGCGGTCGAGGAAGAGGTTGAGGAAGCCGGGGCCAGCGATCTCGACGCGGGCGACCTCGGGAGGCCACTGCGCCGCGGCGGCGACAGTTTCGGCGATACGGCGCGGGCTCTGGCGGAGCACCTTCGCTAACGGGAGCGCCCCGGGCCAGGCGAGGTCGCCGAGATGGCGCCCCGGTGGGACCTCAAGCGTCACGTGTGGGCGCTCCATCTCGAATGAGCCTGTGAGCGCATCGCTGATCGCCCTGGCTGCGGCTGTCCGGATCTCCTGAAGGGGCATGCGTTCCTCCCAGGCCGCGATTGTACATGGATGTCAGTGCGAGGCGAGCATCCGGCAAGGGCGAGCGGAAGCGGGGTGGGCGGCATGAGGGGAGTCAGTGGGTGTACCGCCACTCGCAAAAAAGGGGGTACTGTTGAACATTCATGACGTGTGGGAGTTACGTCTTCCTCCGCTTGGCTGAAGCTGGCAGCCTGGCGAGTGCGAGGGTCCTTGGCATGGCAGCTTCTCCCAAGGATGCGCGCATACACGGGAGAAATGGGCACGAACGTGGGGCTTCGTCCGCACGGATGCCTGGCAGGAGAAGCGTGCAGAGGAAGGTGGTTCCGGGAGAAGCAGCGGTGCCGCTACACTGGACCCGGTCCAGTAAGCGGCATGCCGAACGTTTGAAGGACCGCCGTTCCGGTGCGTCCCGGGGGTGCCTTTTGGAGGATGTTGACCAACAGGTCGCCGTTCTCCAGTGAGGAAGTTCCCATGGCATCACCCGCCCAGAGGTAGCGAACTGAGCCATCGTCAAGCTCCAGCTCGTCGCCCGTTGCGAGGATTCGGCCAAGAACCGCCGCCCGTCCAACCGTCCCGGGGCCGGGGTTCAGCAGTGCGCCCACCCACAGGAGCCGCCGCAGCCATGCCGGAGACCGGAGCTCCGCTGGCCGCCGGCCAACGATACTCGACATGGGAATGGTTTCCCGGGCCTGGGACGTCATGATCGTCAGGACATCCTCACCGACGTCGACCGCCCAGCCGGCGTACCGGGCCGTCCATGGGAGAACGAGGGCGAAAAACGCAGCCATCACCCAGAACACTGCGGTGATGGGCCAGTACCGCAGCGCGGGCTGGAACCCGCCGGGAATCAGCAGGGGCAAGGCGAAGAAAAAACCCATCATGGTCACTGCCACGAGGTCGCTGACGACGAGCCGCCTGCGTGAGTAGCGCACGGTGCGCGGGCCGCCCCGGACTCCGGGGAGAAAGAGGTAGAGTCCAAGGCCGATCAGGATGACCCATGGGGCGAGGCGTCTCGCTGGGTAGAGCAGGCGGGAGGGGGGCTTCACAAGATTGGCCCACCCGCTTCCAAGATGGAAGTCATCCAGTGATACAGGCTGCCGGACGAGCCGGAGCAGGACCGGTGGTGCAACATCCGAGATCCGGACATACCCCTCCCGGGAGCTCGCACCGTGAGCGACGAGTGGGACCTCACGAACCGGTTCCTCGTGCTCGTGAAAAAACAGCTCGGCGTGGTTCCGGCGCCACTCGACGCGCCGCCAGCCCTCCGGCCCACGCTTCTGACGCAAGGCGGCAAGCACCGCGTGCCACCGCTGGTCAGATGCGTCCAGGATGTTGCCGCCCGTGATCTGCCGCACGTACGCCTCGGGGGAGAGCTCGGCGAGACGCCGGTCTTCTCTCGTTGGGAAGTACCCGCCGTGGATCAGGCGGTCCTGTTCCTCCGCAGGCCTAACTTCAAAGACGACGACCAGCGGCCGAAACGACACCCACATTGCGAGAACGATTCCACTCGTGATCCCAAGAAATAGTGCGAGACGTTTCCAGCCCTCCATAAAAATTCTCTTTCTCCGAAGCAGGTCCGGTCGATGACTCTGGTCAGTGTACCTTAGCCCCTGCTGAGTTCCCGCGCCGACTCTTCGTGCTGCAGATCTTCCGAATGAGCCATGTTATGATACGCCTCAGGGGAAAGAACACAAGCCCTCCATCACGTCGAGATTGGCACCCATCTCCTTGCACCGTCCCATGGCGGACTTCAGGTGACGCAGCCGGGAATCCTCGGCCGCTGTTTCGGCGTCATGGTCAACCCGGGTGCCGTCCTGGCCCGGTCGGCGGAGGAGCTCGGGCTTGCCGGGGCGGTCGGTATCCCGGCGCTCGCCTTCGCGCTGTTCTTCCTCCAGACGGCTCTCGATCTCGACCGATCGGGAGTGATCGGCCCCATGGTCGGCGGAGCCATGATCGGTGCATTGGGTGTGCCGCTGCTTGCGCTCCTGGTGTGGGTCGTCACCCGGCCACTTGGTGGGAAAGAGACGCTGGGATGGACCCTCCGCGCGTTCGGGCTGGCCTATGCACCGGCCCTCGTCTACGGTGTCTGCGGTCTGGCGGCCAACGTCATCCTGGGATGGCACACCGCGCTGGCTTTCGGCGTAACGGGCGTGCTGTGGACGATCTCGCCGCTCTTCACCGCCCTGCGCCAGATGACCGGAGAGCGCCGCCGGCTCAGCATGATCCTGGCGACGATGGTGGGTCTCGTCGCCCTGCTGGCCTGGTCCACGCTGGTGGGCGCGTGAACGCGACCCAGCAGCCGGCCACCCTTGCCCCGGGGTATGTAGTTCTCAGGACGCTGGCGTGGGCCGTGATCGGGGGGCTGTTCGCCAGCATGATCACATCGGACTTCTCCACGATCCTCGGTTCGTGCCTGGCCGGGGCCATCGCCGGTATCCTCCTGCTCGTTCCGCTGCGCGTGATGCTCTACCTCGCCAACCCGAACGTTCGCAAGGAGCACGGCTACGCTGGTATTCGCAGGGCGGTCGGCGCCGGGTACCTGGTGATGGTTCCCTTCGCTGTCCTGGCCCTCGTCGCGCAGCTCTTCTTCGGCTGGGACGCCCTGACGAGCTTCGCCATGGCCGGCATGATGGCGGGCTCGGGCGCGGCGGGCATGGAGGTCTCCAAGCTTAGCGGCAAGCCCCTTCGCAATGTGATCATCGGCGTCATCCATGGCTTCGGCCTGAGCATGGTTTGGACCGTCCTCATGTTGGTGGTGCAGGCCAATGGGTAGGGTTCGACCCGGCCTCGCCTGGCTCGCCGTCCTGCTGGCCCTCGCTTCGACGTGGGCATCGCTGTCGTGGGCCGGTGATAGCGTACTCGAGTGGGGGCCCATCGAGTCGTACTGGGAGAAACCCTTGCTGCTGACCGGCGCCGCGGCGGCCGATGAATATGCTCTCGACAAGGCGACCGGGATGCCCGGGAATGCACCACGTACGGGATCCGTTTCGCTTGAGCGGCAATTCTTGTTTCTCGTACCGAACAAGAACTTTCGCAACGGGGACTGGGATTCAGGAAGTCATATTCTGGTTGCGGTCAGCGAGAAACCGTTCAGGACCTGCGGAGAAGGTGCCGTTGACGTCTACCAACCCGCGGACCCGAAGACCTGTTCACTAACCTGCCGGGACACCTCGTTCCAGGGCCTGAGGGCCGTTTGGATTCGTGCCAGGGCCCTTGAACCCCCTCCATCTCCGGCAGGTAACACTATCAACGGGAACACTATCGCGGTCGACATTGGATTGGGGCGCACTCTCATCATCGGAGGGTGGGATTCCACGACCGGCAATCAGCTGGCGGCATGTCAGAAGCGGTACGAACGGTTCGTCTCGCAGCTTCGGATCACGGGCGGATCGGCTCCGCCGGTGAAGAAGAAGCGGTACCACGCCGTCCTCAGGATCCGCAGGAACTACAAGCCCGGTGAGTATCTCAACCCCAAGGTGGCGATCTACGACCAGGATGGCCACGCGCTGAGTGCGGACGACATCACCCAGATCGTGTTCTTCTTCAACGGGGTGGAGGGGGAGACCCGTCCCTGGGATGGATCGCGCACGAAGATCGAAGCCCACATCAGCACCAAGGACCATGTGGGGGCGACCGCATCCGGTGTCATCCCCGCGTGGAGCGGAACCCAGGCGCCCGCTCCCACACCCACGGCTTCCGCTCCTGTCCCATCCGCCTCCGAGCAGCCCGTAGCCAAACCACCGCTCGCCGAGGGGAAGGTCCCCGGGCTCGGTGGAGCGGGAAAGGTCCCCGGACCACGGTCTCTCGGCGAGGCGCTCGGCGGCATCCTCGGACCCGCGGCCATCGGGCTGATCGGAGCGTTTCTGGGTGGGGTCCTGGGTGGAGGCACCCCCGCTCCCACTGCACCGGAGGCCCCGACGCCGGGTTCTCCGACTCCTCCCTCGCCTCCCCCGTCGACGCCCCGGCGGAAAAAGCGCCTGCCGAAGAAGAAGGCCGCTCCACCACCGGTGGCACCGCCGAAGCCGCTCGAAGCAAAGAAAGAAGCGGCCAAGAAGAAGCGGCCGGTCAAGAAGAAGGATGCCGGCGGCGCGAAGAAGACAGAGGCCGAAAAGAAGGAGCACACGAAGACCCGGGCCACAAAAGAGCCCGCCAAAGAAGGCTACTGGACCCATGTCTTTCACCGCGTCAGGGATGGCCTGAAGGAGGTCGGGAGCGACATCTACCAGGGCGCCAAAGACATCTACCGCGATCCGGGGCTCATCCTGCAGACCGCGAAGAACTCCGCCGAGGAGGTCAAGAACGGGCTCAAAGCTGCGGGTGGTGCCATCTCCAGGGGTGCGCGATACGTGGGTAACGGGGTGCTCCAAGCCGTCAGACACCCACTCGACACCCTCGGATCCATCAAGGATTTTGGCAAGGAAGCCCTTGGGACGATGAAAGAGATCGTGCTGCATCCGATGGACTTTGCGCATGCGCTGGGTGGCGCGGCGACCACGGTGAAGGACACGGTCGCCAGTGCGGGCAAGGCGGTGCTGCAAACGATCTCCGACGCATACCGCGATCCGGACAAGCTGGTCGATCTCGTCAAGACGCTGACCGGTATCGAGGATTTCGAGAAGTCGATCGAGTCCGGGCGGTCGCTGGGCAGCCGGATCGGCCATTCCCTCATGGGAACCCTGGGCCTCTACGGGGCGGCCGAGGGTCTGGGCGCTGCCCGGAAGGGCGCATCCCGTCTGCTTGCCGGCGGCGGGAAGGAGGCCGTGGCCATTCTTGGCGACGACGGGCTCCGGGTCGCTGCCAGGGCGGCGGGCAGGGCCGAGGGGCTGGCGGACGATGCGGCGAGGCTCGCCAGGAAGGCCGCCGGCGCTTCGGACGATGTCGTTCGGGCCGGGGGCCGTGCCGCCGGGAGCACCGTTGATGATGCTGCCCGAGCCGGGGGGCGCGCGGCCGAAAGCGCCGGGGACGATGTGGCTCGGGCCGGCGGGCAGGTCGCCAAAGGAGCCGGGGACGATGCGGTACGGGTTGGCGACACAGCGGGGGATGCGAGCCGCGGTTCCATTGCTTCCAATGCCGATGATCTTAAGCAACGGGCGGCCGTCGCCGAGACGCCGCCGGAGGCCATGGAGGGCACGAGGGACTTCGTGGAGGCGTCGGATGTCGTTCCGGATACAAGTGGTTACACCGAAGCGTCGCAACGTGGTCTGCGGGACTTCGCCGAGGAGAACAACGTTCAGGTCTACACGCGTCCGACCACGTCCAGGGCCTCCCCGTTCTTAAGGAGCTCGGAGGCCCTTCCCAAGCCGCAGTTCGTCAAGAACAAGACGATCAACAGCATCGATGCCAAGTACCTCAGGGCCTCGGAGGAGAATATCGGCAAAGTCGGGAGTTTCAAGCCCAAGAGACCAAGCATGGAAGATCTCAGAGACCTGTCACTTCAGGACCAGCAAAAAGTTATGAGACGCTACCGTCAGCTGGCCAACGAGTACCGTGATCAGGCGGAGCATCTCGCCGAGAACATCAAAGACCATCGAATCTACGTGGAGGACGGGGTCGTCTACGATCACTTTATGGGCAAGCCGTACACAGGCGACGTGGATGTGTACGCCATCCGGGGGCCTCACGGGGAGAAGCTTTCTCCGGAGAGGGTCGCCGCGCTCGAGAAGGAGCTGAGCCGGCGTGGCATCAACGTGGAGCACGGCGCCCACGAAAACTGGGACATGAGCCATCTCGAAGGAGACGAGTTGAGAATCGCCAAGGGCATCGACCACACGATTCGCCAGAGCCACGGTATCGGTGGAGAAGCCCTGGTGACCTACAAACCGGGTGCGGCCAAGTCCACCGCGTCATGGGTCGATACCACGATTTACCTGGGGTCTACACCATGACGCGGTCCGAGATCATTCGAGCAATCCAGGAGGCCCGGGCGGCCGTGGATGCGGCGCAGTGGGAGTGCGAGCGGCCAGGTGGACCCGAATCCGGCGATTTCGCTCAGGCATACGAGCGACTCAAGTCTGCACACAAGCGCCTTGACGAGCTCTTGGACAGCTACGAGCAGGGGTTGACGGAGCGGCCCATCTCCCGGGATCCGTTCACGGGGGAGGTTTTCCACCACGCCGTGGACACGGAGGGCCTTGACGGTCCGTGGTGGGACAGCCAGCGGCCGGCGCGCCCGATGCTCGCGCTTGGGCCGAACATCTTCGCTTTCACGGGGGCCGTCACCATCACCGGCCGGCCGCCCAGAACGCTGTTTCCCGTCAAGCCCGGCCCGGCCGTGCCGTGGGTCTCTCCCCGCGTGCTCTCCCTCCCAGGGGTCCGGGCGGTGCTCTCGTACCTCCGGATCGGTCCATACCCGGCCTACGCCGTGGTCTATTTCGCCTCCCCGTATCCGTGGGGGCACCCGGCGTTGAACACCTGGGGAACCAACCGTTACATCGCGCGACACCGCGACGGCTCCGGATCCGTGGAGAGCACCTGGGACCTTCTGGAGGAGTACGACTTCGACATCGCACCTTGGATCCGGAGGGGCAGGCTGCTCTGGATCGCCCCGCAGGATCCAGGGTTGCAGCTTCACGGCGTTCTCGAAGGCTGCCCCTACCTCGGACTCGAGGGATATCGGTACCCCGTTCGATTGAGCGGCGGCACCATGGAGAATTGCCTCGTGGATGCTCCGGAAAACGAAGCCGGCGAGAAAGGGAGCTGAGTTATGGCTGGAGCCACACCGAACGATACCTTCCTGGCCCTCGTGGCCATCCCCGACATGGGGCCCCTGATCGTCGATCGCTTCGGGCTCGAGCCCGGTCCGCTCTCGCCGCTTCTAGGTTTTGTGCACGACTACGAGAGCGGTTCACGCCCCCTGAGTTCTGAGGGTGCTGAGGTGGAAGCTGCCGGCCTCACCGGCCGTGCGCTGTCCGTCCTGGCGCATCCGGAGCTGTTCTTCATCACCCTGTCCGGCGGCGCGGGTGAGCCCGTGGTACAGGAGGTGACCTGCCATGCGCCGACGATCGAAGATGATGCCTTTGTCAGTATTGCGCCTGCGCCCGACGGCACCTTGATCGTGCAGTGGCACCGCAACGCGTGGGAGTTTCTGGCGCGTTGGCTGAATACCCTTGCCTCGAACGCATCGGAGACCACGCCCAACTTGATTCCGCCACCGACGACCGCAGAGATGTTGCTCTACACCCTGCACATCATCGACGCTTACAACCGGCTGATGATGCAATGGCAGCTGGATCACGAACCGGCTGGTGTACGCCCCGTCCTGACGCCGGAAGCCCTCGTGGAGAGCATGAGGACCTCCATCGAGAGTGCTGACACCCGCTGGGTGTTGCCCGCGTTCCTCGCCATGATGCCTGGAATCACTCCGGAGGTGTTGGGGCAGCACCCGCAGGCGTTTGAACAACTCGAGGCGCTCGACTTTTTGCGGATGGCCCAGGACGAGAGCGGACAAGAGGTCCTGATGTTCGGTGACGCGGCAATCATTATGGGGGAGGAGTTCATGCGCCTGTGGGCGGGGGCCGCCGGTTTCCGAATCGCCCTTGGCAGCGGCGAGACGCTGGTGCCCCTTGGCGACGGTTTCCTGGCGGCCACCGGTCTGGCCAATCACCTCGTTCGCATGACCGGGGAAGAAGCTGGGGAGACGATGCTCAATCACCAGGCGCTGACTCGGGACGAACTGGAGACCCAGATGGCCATGATGATGGCGGACGCCCTCGAAAAAACGGCCCAGGTTGCCGGCCGGACGCGACAGGTCCGGGCACGAGAGACCGTTTCCCCGGCACCACCCAACGTCCAGCCACCACTCCCCCAGGAGAGGCCGAGACGCTGCCCGGTCTGTGGCAAGCCGCTGGCCCCGGGCGCACGATTCTGCGGGCACTGCGGCGCACCTGTCCCGAATCCGGAGAAAGCTTCTGAAACACGCGCTCCGGAGCGGTGAGGCCCGGGCTACGGGGGCCCTCCCCCACCACAGGTCGTGGATCTCCTCATCCGCATGAGGCACCCGTGTTCTGCTCCAACGTGACGATCACGCATGAATCATCCGCGCCCAGACGTGTCCAGACGGTACCAGGCCCTGAGGGAACGAGGCGCATAGACCATCACTCCGTGGCGGAAGACTTGCACAGCCAGACTCCCGTTCGAGATGAGCACAGCGCCGCCGAGGGGAGATCCCAGGGCCGTGGCTAGTTGCGGCTTCGACGCGAGGAGGGGGAGCAAGGTTCCCCGTGCACCGGGCAGGCTTGATGGCACAATCCAGTAGGCCGGGCCGCCCTCGGGCTGGACCACTGCACCGCGCGACCGGCGCTCGATGGTGAATGCCAGAGCCAGACCAATCACCGGCCCCGCCCGCCAGCGCAGACTCCCAATATCGGGGGGGAGCACACGGAGCGATGAAGCACGGTTGTTGCGGATCTTGCGATGCGTGAGCGAAGGGCAATCCCCTGTAAACGTTTCGTGGCGGCCGATAAAATTCGGCTTGAGATAGAGGATTAACCGGGCCCCGCCTTCGATCCTCACACTTGTCGCCGCGTTGTCCCGGATCCGCGTTCCCCCCAGGTGGGGGACCTGTCCGACGCCGAACAGTTGTGAACGGCCACGGTACCTTTTCTTTGAGTACAGCGTGGCAGAGGGCGCTGGCCATGCGGGGAACTCGGAAACGTCCACTGATCCCTCGATGAATCCACTTAACGGGAGGGAACGGGACGTGACCCGGATGCGGTCGTGATGCGCCGGTGATACCGGCGGATGTGCCGTTCCTGCATGGCGTCTTGTGCGTTGATTGCGGCGGCTCGACCGTTGTGTGTCCGGCGTCGGTCTTTGTGTGGGCCTTGACTTCAGCTGAGCCTCACTGGCAGGCTTCTCGACAGGCCCAGGCCCGGATCCCGGTTCTGAGGCGGCCTGGGTTTCGGCGGCCCCGGGAGCGGACGCCACCGCCATTCTCGTGCTCCGACGGGAGAACAACCATCCTCCAACGCCGATCGCTATTCCTAAAAGGATCACCGCTGCTGCAACTGTCCAGAATGGGAACCGTCCCGCTCCAGCCCCTTCCTGCGCTTCCAAGCCAGTCCCAACCGGTGGGGGAACCGGAGACTGACCGGTGGGGTGCGGTTTTCCTGTAGGCTTCAGTTCTATGGGACCTTTGGGCTCTGCTCCTGAGGGTGTTGAGCGGCCTGGTGATGCCGGTAGGACGACGGTCGGGATGTCCTCCTCGTCGCTGGCGTCCAGGGGAGGGACCGGTGGGGGCGTCGGAGTGGTTTTCTTCGGCGGGGCCGCCGGGGCTTGAGGGACCTGCGTCTGCGGCAAAGGAGGTGGCCCTGGGGTGGCCGGCGGGCCAGCTTCTCGGGGCTCCCCAGGATCTTTCGCTGGCGGGAGCGGAGGTGGTGTTTCGGGGCTCTCCTCGCCAGTCAGGGCCGTGCCGCACCAGACGCAAAACTTCAGGCCATCCTCAACATTCTTGCCGCACGCGGGGCACCGCTTCACCTCATCCTCCACTTCTCCGGCGGGGGCCGGGGGAAATTAGCTCCGATCGAGAGGGCGGCCCTCTCTGGATTGAACCAGCGTCCGGGCCCACCAATTCACTCAATCGGTTTCCAAGAGCAACACGGCCCAGTTTCGACCTTCTTCCCAGGTCCGATGCCCCCGCTTTCTGTCAGCAGGTCATTCCCAGGCCGATTCTAACCGATCCTTGAGGTATTTTTGCCTGCGCTCGAGCCTGAGGTCGCCGCCTCTGCGCTACCGGGAGGCGGTTTCCCCTTGTCCTCGCTCAGCCGGGAGGCTTTTCGCCCTGATCGTCGAGAATATGCAGCGCAGAGTTGAGGGCAGTGTTGGACGCATCTGGGCCTCCCTCTGCGGATCTCTCCGGTCTCTGCGGTTGCGTTTTCGAGATGGGCGTTGAGCTGAATGTATCGCAAAGGGGTCGAGCTGCGCTCGAAGGACGCAGAGGGAGCAATTGGTTCGTTTGAGGTCGTGGCAGTCTTGAGGGTCTTAGCATCAGATACGAGGTCTTGGTCCCCTCCGCCCAGACTCTTCGTCGGCTTCGCCTCCTCTCAATGAACAGCGATTGCATCATGTGGGAGGAAGTAGTGTAACATCCTGATACCGCCGAGCTTCGAGAAAACGAAGAAACCATGTCCAGATGCCTGTTCGTTCACCGTCCCGGTGCCCCAACCGGGGCATGTGGGTGCTCGAAATGACACCTCTCCTTGTCATCCTGAGTGGTGCGCCAAAGGCGCACCGCGAAGGATCGGGGTGGGGGGCATGACGTAGGTCAGCGTTGTCTGGCGGGAATGAGGGGTGCGGACGTGTTGCCCCTGCCTGGTCACAATGGTTTGCGCCGAGCTCGCCCCAAGGTTGATTCAATAGTGACCCTATCTCGGAGATCTTGGTGGATGAGGGATAATCGGTGCCGGAGGGTGCCATGGACTTTATCTACCTCGATTACAACGCAACGACTCCGGTCGATCCACGCGTTGCTGAAGTGATGCGGCCGTTTCTAGCCGGCGGGTTTGGCAATCCTTCGTCACTGCACCGGCTCGGACGTGAAGCACGGGCGGCTGTGGAGAAGGCCCGTGGCCAGGTTGCATCGTGCCTCGGATGCGCGGCCGAGGAGATCGTTTTCACTTCCGGGGGCTCCGAATCGAACAACATGGCGATCCGTGGTGTCGTGGAAGCCAGAGGCGGCGGTCACGTCATCACGTCGGCCGTTGAGCATCCGGCCGTGCTCGAGGTGGTTCGTGCCCTGGAACGGGAGGGCCGGATCCGGTTGACCGTGGTTGGCGTCGACCGGTTCGGGCGGGTCGATCCGGAGGAGATCGAGCACGCGCTGCGCCCGGATACGATCCTGGTCAGCATCATGCTCGCCAACAACGAGGTGGGCACGATCGAACCGGTGGAGGAGATCGCCAGACGGTGCCATGCCCGGGACGTGCTGGTGCACACCGACGCGGCACAAGCCGTGGGGAAGATCCCCGTCAACGTGCGGAGGCTTGGGGTCGACCTGCTCTCGGTAGCGGGCCACAAGCTCTACGCGCCGAAGGGTGTTGGCGCGCTGTACGTCCGCCGGGGGGTGCGTCTCGAACCGATGATCCGCGGCGCGGGACACGAGATGGGGCTTCGGGCAGGCACTGAGAACGTTCTTGAGGAGGCTGGGCTTGGGGCCGCATGTGAGATCGTCGAACGGGAGCTCGAGCGCGAGATCCCGCGGCTGACAGAGTTGCGAGACCGGCTTCAACAACTTCTTCAGGATGGTTTTGGAGGGCTGGTCGTCCATGGCGACCCCGAACGCCGCCTGCCGAACACGCTCAACGTCGCATTCCCCGGCGTCGATGCGGGGCTGCTCTTGACGCGGCTTGGAGAGGAGATCGGCGCCTCGGCCGGAGCGGCGTGTCATGCGGATTCTGTTGAGCCTTCGCACGTGTTGGCAGCGATGGGCGTCAGCACTTCGGAGGCGATGTCGACCGTGCGCTTCTCGGTCGGGCGTTTCACCACCGGCGAGGAGATCGAGGCCGCATCACGCCGGATCCTTGCGGTTGCTGCCGAGCTCGCCGGTGAGCTCGAACCATCGGTCGCGGGCGCCGAGGACGGTGAGATCCGGCTGACCCGGTTGACGCACGGCCTGGGGTGCGCCTGCAAGTTGCAGCCCCAAGTGCTCGAGGAGGTGCTCAAGGAGCTGCCCGTGCCCGACCGCCCGGAGGTGCTCGTCGGTGCGGAGAAGGCGGACGACGCTTGCGCGTGGAGGCTCGAGGATGGCACCGTCCTCGTGCAGACGCTCGATTTCTTCACGCCGGTCGTCGATGAGCCGCGCCTCTTCGGGGCCATCGCTGCTGCGAACGCCCTGTCCGACATCTACGCGATGGGCGCTCAGCCGCTGTTTGCGCTCAACATCGCGGCGTTCCCGGTCGTGACACTCCGTCCATCGGTGCTCGTCGAGATTCTCGATGGCGCGCGGGAGGTCGCCGACGAGGCGGGCATCCCGATGCTCGGAGGGCACAGCGTGGAAGACACGGAGCCGAAGTTCGGCTGGGTCGTGACCGGCACCGCTACGGAGGAAACACTGTGGAGGAACGGCGGCGCCCGCCCCGGCAATCTGCTGGTGCTAACCAAGCCGCTTGGCACGGGCATCTGGGCGACCGCAGCGAAACACGGGCGCGCCGGGGCCGAGGGATGGCGGCGCGCGTGCGCTGTGATGCGTCAGCTCAACCGGCAGGCGGCTGAGATCTTGAGGGAGGTGGGGCCGAACGCAGTCACCGATGTCACCGGCTTTGGGCTCATTGGGCATCTGCACGAGCTTCTGGCCGCATCAGGGGTCGATGCCCAACTGTGGGCTGGAGCGGTCCCGGTGCTCGAGGGTACGTTGCCGCTGGCCGCATCGGGGGAGGTTCCCGGTGGGACCCGCTCCAACCTGGCGTACGGCGCTGCCTGGACCTCCTGGGATGATGCTGTTCCGGAGCTCGAGCGGCTCGTTCTAGCCGATGCCCAGACATCCGGCGGCTTGCTGGCGGCGGTAGGGCGCGATGCGAGCTCCCGGCTCCTGGCGGGGATGGAGGCCCACAAGATCGAAGGAGCCATCATCGGAGTCGTCACCGGATGGGGGACCGGGCGCATTCAGGTGACCGCTGGACGTGGCGAAAGCACGGCGGGCACAGCCGGATGATTCTGGCGCTGGTCTGAGCTCAGCTGGACGAAGTCTTTTTCCGTGTGGTCTTCCGGTGCGGCGCCGGCGTGGCCGTCTCCCGGGCGGTCTCGAGCTCGGCAATTGAACGTTCCAGCTTCTCCAGCCGTTCCTTGAGGCGAGACATCTCCTCGCGTGCCTCGCGAACCGGTTCGAGCCGGTCGAGCGACGAGCGCATCACCTTGTCGACCCCGTTCTGCACCTTTCCGACGCTTGCCGTGACCGTCTTCTCCCCGAACCGGATGAGGTTGTGAAGAAGCTCGCTCGGGAGGAATCCCTTCCCGCGGCGTCCCTCTTCGGAAATGATCTGCGTCAGGGTCAGCGTCGTCACGTCGGAGCCGTCGGCATTGTCAATGACCTGAATGTCTTGCCCGCTGCGGATCCAGCCGGCGAGCTCGTCGAGTGAGACGTACCGGCTCTCCTCCGTGTCGTAGAGCTTCCGGCTTCCATACCGCTTGATCAGCCGAGTCATGGGTCCCTCCGGTCGGTATCATGCCGCTCTGCGGCATCCCGCTCCTCATAAATTACCGCGCCGCGGCAATTTCGTCAACGTGGTGTTGTGAGCTGGTGACGGTGTTGAAGTCACACCGCCCAAGTGGTTTCTCGAAAAGAACTCGGGGAGCAGAATAGGGGACGGTATTGAGCTCATCTGGTCTTTTCCTCGGCGAAGCTCAGCGGCTTCCGCTGCTCAGCGGCAATGACATCTGGTCGTCGGCGACAATGAGAACTGGCCACCCGGGGAGGACGGAGAAGGAGACGTTGGTTCATGTACGGCTGTGGCGGGCTTGGTATTGAATGCGTGGTCATGGCCCCCCGCCCAGATCCTTCGCCGCATGCCTTCGGCACGCGACTCAGGATGACAGTAGGAGGATTGAGCGACTCAGGATGACAAGGGAGGAATGGCTTCGCCTCCTCGGAATGACAGGGAAAGGGCGCGCTTCGTCTCCTCGGAATGTCGCCCTCAGTCGTTGTCGTGAGTCGCACAACCCTTT